>PMOK01000192.1 GCA_003162425.1 Bryobacterales bacterium
GACGGTGCGAACACGGCACGCAAGGATGCGTACGCTATAACGTGATTCCCCCGTCGACGGAAAGCACTTGTCCAGTGACGTAGTTATCCGGCTCAAGTAAAAACCGAACGACGCGTGCGACATCCTGCGCCTTTCCGTAACGGGGAATGATGCCGTCTTTCAGATACCTTTCGTATTTACCCGACGCAATGCTCGCCTCAGCCATGCCCGCCGCCATCACGCCGGGCGCGATCACGTTGACGCGAATGTTCGCCTGGCCGCGGCATTCCTTGGCCAGGATTCGCGCAGCATGCAGCAGTGCCGCCTTCTCGCCGGCGTAAGCTGTCGATCCTGGAAATAGCGCTACCGCTTGCATGGTCGCGAACAGCACAATCGCTCCTTGGGTTCCGGTTGCTTTCATTCGCTCCGCCGCTTCGCGCGCCAGCAAGATCGGACCCTCGTAATTCACCTGGTGCGAGATCCGCATCGCTTCCTCCATCTCGCCGCGCGCCGGACTGCCGGTAAACACCACCAGCCCGTACAGCTTCCCAAGCGCGTCCAGTAACCGTTTGCGATCATCAGCAACGGTGATGTCGGCGCGAATTCCGTGTTGTCGCGAGCTGACGATTACGTTCGCGCCCTCGCTCTTCAGCAGTTCTGCGCTGGCCGAACCTAGGCCGCCCGCCCCACCCGCGAGAAGAATCTCAAGCCCGGCTACCGGCAACGTCCGCAGCCTCCTTGGCGACGTAACCGAAAGCGATCATCGCCAAAAACAGCGTCAGCACTTCGCTGTCGCCCAGGTTGTACTCCAGCAGCCCTTCCGCTAGAATCGCCAGAATCACAGCAATCGCGCCATGCAGCACGAAGCGCGCCTCCGTGCTTGAAGGCTTTCCTCTTAAAGCACTTGCAAAGTCCCACAGAACTTTCCCGATCAGCCACATCATCGCTAGCATGGTTGGAATCCCTCGCTCGGCAGCATACTGAATATAGATGTTATGCAAATGTCCGTACCAGCCGGTTGGCAGCGGTCGCGCGATGTCAGCGGGAACATAGCGGTCGAACTGCGCAGGATCTTTCATAACCTCCGGGCCCAATCCGAGCAGCGGATGCGCGCGAATCATCTCGATGCCTGTCCGCCGTGTTATGCTGCGATGCAGGTTCGAATCCGTCTGGCCATGTGGCTGCATAATGGACGTGACTCGCTCTTTCAACGCAGCCGGCGCTACCAGAAAAGCGATAGCCGCAACCACGGGCACGGCGGCAACCATCCACTTGTGCCAGAACCACAGCAGGTACAGCAATCCCACTGGAAAGCCGAGCAGAAAAATGCTGCGCGTGAATCCAAGGACGAGCGATAGACTGAGCACGGCTGCGCAAAACCATCCCGCAGCCTTCCAGCGCCTTTCGATGGAGAAAAATAGCAAGGCGAGCAGGAACAACAGAACGATCATTTCTTCGCCGCCGAACGTCATCCAGTGGCTCATGAAACCGGTGATTCGCTGGCCGATGTAGAACTCATAAAAGTTCCGGTGCAGCTCTTGCGATTCCTGATATTTCTGCGCGAACTGAAACAGGCTTCGAACAGCCGAGAGCGTGGTTACGCCGGCCCAGATCAGTGCGATGGCGCGGATCTCAGCGATCTTGCGGAACGAGGAGTAAACCACCAGCAGAACTGTAAAGACGAAAAACTTGCGAATCTGGGGCGTGCCGTCGTGGATGTGCCCGGAGGCGAGCCACGAGATCACAGTTCCAGTGAAGAATAACGCGAGCGGCAGCTTGATGGGCGGCAGCCGTATGCGCTCGGAAGAGAGCAACAAAGCCGCCAGCGCCAGGCCGAGCAAAATCTGCGACGCCGCAATCGAGAATAAAATAGAAATAAGCGATCCGCAGATCAGATAGAAGGCGGCGCGGTCGAGGTAAGGCTTCAACTCTGTAGGCTACCAGGAATGAAGATCTATATTCTCCGGCACGGGATCGCGGAAGAAGCGCAAGGAAGTCAGCCGGATTCCGATCGCGCGCTCACTCCAGAAGGCAAGAGGAAACTGCGGAGTGTTCTGCGCACCGCGGATGCTGCCGGCGTTGCTCCGTCACTCATTCTCACCAGCCCGTACCGCCGGGCGCTCCAGACCGCGCAGATTGCCGCCGAAGTCCTGAAATATAAAGGTGAGTTGCTGCAGACCAAAACCCTGGAGCCGGGCTCGCAGCCGCGCACTGTTTGGGATGAGATTCGGGTCCACAAAGATGAAGCGGAAATTCTGCTCTCCGGTCACGAACCGCTCTTTAGCAGCCTGACCGCGTATCTACTGGCTGCGCCCGGTCTCCAGATCGATTACAAAAAGGGCGCGCTGGCGTGCGTCGAAATCGATCACTTCACAGCCGAGCCGCACGGCGTCCTGAAATGGATGCTGACGCCGAAGCTCGCGGCGTGCTAGCGACGGCGATTCACGGAAGCAGTTCCGTGGTCATCGTAGCTCCGCCCATCTCGCTCAGCACCGCCGACATTTTCACCAATTTTCGGGAATCCTTTGCAAACCAGATGGTCGACTTGTCTGGCCCACCGTCGGCCGATGTAAGTTCCACCTTGAACGTATCGAAGGTTCCGGCCGGTACGGTTACGCTTTCCGAACCCGCAACCTTCAGCTGCACCAGCTTGACCTTCTGCTTCATCAGATCGAGATTACGGAAGGTGGTTGTATAGCCCTCAGCCAATGGTAGACATCCAATGGCCTGCTGCGCGCCGTTCGAATCGGCGAACAGCGGTCCACCGAGATCGACGGAGATTGGATGTTCCTGTCCATTCGTGCTCATCGTTCCCTGCGCTTTGTCGCCTGCGAAATCCAAGTCGATTGAAGTTTCGCCTTGCTTCACGTTGCGCTTGCGCACGGTCAGGCTGCCTTTGTCGAGAGTGGCTGTATCGATGGCTTGCCCCATAGGCGTGTCCATGGTTGATGTCGTGGTCCACGCGCCGTTTTCTTCCTGGATCGCAGTGGAAACTTTCAGTGCGATGTGTTGGCCGCCGATCTCGATCTTGGCGTCGTAATGATAAGTTCCCGGTTTCAAATCCATGGCCGGTTTGGGAGCGCCAACCTGAGCGGCGTCCACTTTCTTGGCCAACGTTACGGTTTTCGGATCCACCGTGATTTCCTTCAAGCGCTCCACCACTTCCGGAGTCCCGTCCTGCTGGTAGCGGCCGTCCAGATGCTTGGCCAGGAATTTCTCGGTGGCCATGAACATCGCCATATTGTTCACCGGCCGCGCGAAGCCGTGCCCTTCGTCCGGCGCCAGAAGATATTCCACCGGAAAACCTCGATCGCGCAACGCCACCACAATCTGCTCGGCTTCGCGTTTGTTGACACGCGGATCATTCGCGCCTTGCACCACCAGGAGCGGCGTTTTGATTTTATCCGCCGAAGCCAGCGGAGAGCGGCCCTTCAGCCAGGCCTTGCCTTCCGCGGTCCCCGGATCGGCCATGCGCGCGTACATCATTTTGCGGCCGGCCTCCCAATACGGCGGGATAGATTCGAGCAACGTAAGGAGATTAGACGGGCCCACGATATCCACCGCGGCGCGATACAGATCGGGCGTATAAGCAACACCGGCCAGCGTCGCATAGCCGCCGTAGGAGCCTCCCAGAATGCCGATGCGCTTCGGATCCGCGAAGCCTTCCGCCACCAGGTACTTCACGCCCCAAGTGATATCGTCCTGCATCTTGCGGCCCCATTCGCCGTTGCCGGCATTCAGAAACTTCTTGCCATATCCCGTGGAGCCGCGGAAATTCGGCATCAGAACGGCGTAGCCGCGATTCGAAAAAAACTGGGCCAGCGGATTATAGCCCCATTCATCGCGCGCCCAGGGACCACCGTGCGGCACCACTACGGTGGGCAGTTGCTTGCCCGGCACGCCCTTCGGCAACGTCAAGTAAGCCGGAATTTCCAGACCGTCGGACGATTTGTAACGCACCGCGCGCATGGAGGCCAGCGATTCGCGCGGCAGCTTTTCCCGGATCTTGAATTGGTGCGTGAGCGTGTGTTTCTTGCGATCGAACAGATAATTGTCGCCGGGCTCGGTATCGCTGTGCGCGCTCACCAGCCACAACTGCTCGTCATTGCTGCGCGAGGCCACGCCGATCTCTTTCCCCGGCAACTTTCCTTGCAGCCACTTATAGTCGGCCTCGAAGCCCTTGTCGCGAAAATAACGCCGGATCTGATCATCGTCGTAGGCGGTCATGGCGAGTTCGTCGGTGGCTTCCGAGAACACCGCTGTGCCGAAGTCGACATGCTTGAGCGGATCCGACTCCACCGCTTCCAGCTTTTCGGTTTCGGGATCGAACAGCACCAGCGCGGACAGGTTCACATCGTTGCCTTTGTTGGTTTCCATGTAAAACCGGAGGCCGTCTTTGTGAAACCGAAGTGGGGAGCAGTTCTCAAAGACATCGCAGGAGTAGATCTTGGTGAAGCCGCTGGCGTCGGCGCGCAGCACTTCCTGGTCGCCGTTATCTGCGGTTCGCGTAGCCAGACGTAACTGGCCGTTGAGATCGAAGATCCAGCCGGAGATGCGCTCCGTATTCTTGCGGAGCAGTGTGCGCTCACCAGTTGAGATCTTCAATTTGTAGAGATCGTGCCAGGCCTTATCGCGATCGTTGAGGCCGATGTAAACGATATCCGGATCGTTCTTGGGTACGCTGTACGGCATAACGCGCACTCCCGTCAAGCCGGTCAAATCGCGCGAGGTTGGAGCGTCGGCGCCGGCAGCGGGTGCCGCGGCGGGATCCACCGAATAGAGATTGTAATTCTCATCGCCGTCTTTATCCTTCGCGTAGAGAATGAACTTGCCGTCACGGGACCACAGGTAGCCTGCGACGGGACGCTTCGTCTCGGTGGTCAACAGTTTCGCTGCACTGAAGGGTTCTTCCGTTTTCTTCACCCAAATATTGCGCGTTTTCGACCACGGTTTCATAAACGCGAGGTACTTTCCGTCGGGCGACACTTCGGCGACGGTGATCTCGGGATCTCCGAATAGCAACTCGCGGTCAATCAACGGAGGCAGCCCTTGCGTGGTGGCCTGATTTTTCTGTGCAGTTAGCATGAACGATAGCAGCAAGCCTGCGGAAGCGATATAAAAAAGTCGGGACATACCTGGGAACAACCTTTCTTACGTCTCTTTTCCATCTAAGACGATTGTAGCGAGTGCCTCAGAGAATAGTCTTCAGCTTCGGGATGCGGAGCACAACTTGTGCTGTCAGCCAACTCAATAACACCGTTGTGAGGAAGACAAAAAGAAACTTAATACTGGCGTGAATGGGTAGATCCAGCATCAGGCGCTGCGTCCACGTGATGTAGACGTAATGCACCAAGTACATCACATAGGCGCTTCTCGTCAGCGAATTCATCCAAGGCCGTGAGGTCAGCTCGATTCCGCGAAAGAGCGCCAGGAATCCGAAACAGCTCGCCACGCAGCTTATCACCCAAAGCACCGCTTCCAGAGGCCCAGTAGAGGACAGGAGCTGACGGACCAGCGGCAATCGGGGGACGAACACCAGAGCGTTGTAGGCCAGGATGCAACCCCAAATCCAGAGCCGCCAGTGCCGCGCCAAGCTGCCTTCGCAGGCTAGCAGACCCTTCGCAATTCCAGGTGCGCCTATCAGAAAACCGAACACAAACCACAGTGCGTAGAGGCCGATGCGCGAAATCTGAAACGAAAATGGCGACGTCAGGAAGTCAGTCCAGGCTCCGAATCCGTAGCGGGAGAGCAGCGGCAGGTACACGAGCGCTGTTAGAAAAAGGACGATAGCGAAAGTCGCGAGGGCATGCTCGCGCAAGCTCGCCACGGAGCGCTCGGCCAGCGGCATCCAACGGCGAAGGGGAACCAGCATCAACGCCAATATCAAATCGAAGAAGAGCAACAGCCAGACAAACCAGGGCGGTCCGGCAGCAAAACCGCCCTCGGCTAGGAGCCTGTAGAAATCCACAAACCCGGTGCTGCGCCCGGTAAGCTGCCAGGATGCGTAGTAAGCAATCGGCATCAGGAATACGACGGCGAACGCGAACGGCAGGCCCAGCCGCAGCAATCGGTCGCGCATGAAACCGAAAGTTCCATGCCTGCGGAGGGCCGGATAGACGAAGAGCCCGGAGACGAAAAACATCAGCGACATAAAGAACACGTCGTTGAAGTTCTCGGCATAGTCGAAAAACACCCACCGCGTTACGTCAACCACCGGCGCCGTGGAGCGGAACATGTGCTGCTTGTCGAAGTGAGCGAAAGTTGTGTAGGCGAGAGAGCTGTGATGGCCGAGAACCATCAACGTCAGCGTGGTACGGAGATAGTCGATGGAAAGGTCGCGTTTCCCTGGTTCCTTCACTTGTAGATGGGCTAAAAATCTTTCCGCGTACGCTCGTAGGGCGTCTTCAAATACTTGGCAGCTTCTTCCTGCGCGCCTTGGGTATTATCCTTGGTGCGGATAGCGTGATTGTATTCGTTCACGGCGCGGTCGCGCTGGCCGTGCAGGTCGTAAATCATCCCCAGGTGAATGTGCGCCCACACTTCCGTCCATTTCGGATCCAGGTCGCCATTCAGCACTTCACGGAACTCATTGGCTGCGGTTTGATCGTTGCTCTGGAGAAAAAATACCTCGCCGACGCGGTAATGCGCGAGCGAACTGTTGCGATTCACCTCGAGCCCCTTCTGGAATTCCTTCAACGCTGAGCCATAGTCGCTCACCTCGACGAACTGCTCGCCGCGCTTGATTGCCACGGCGACGCGCGTGGCTGGGGTCCAACGCAGCACCGACGCGTTGGGATCGATCGTCACCGATTTCGGCTTCCCAAAAGTATCTACCGTGAACTCGGAGGATGTGCCCACCACATCCACGCGCTTGGTTTCGGGATTACCTTCGGTCTCGATCTTCAGATCCACCGGCATGTGGAAGGTATCCAAATCCTGCGTGATCTTACCCATCACGCGAAAGCCTTTTTGCGTGCGGAATACAGTGTATTCCAGCTTGAACTCCGGAGTGCCGCTCGATTCGAGCCACTGCAAGAAGAAATACTGCAAGTTCTGACCTGAGATCTGCTCCGCCATCTTGCGGAAATCACCCGTGCTGACGGATTGCCAGCCGTACTGCTGTGTGAAGTTGGCGAGGAGCTTTGAGAAATTATCATTGCCCATCACGCTGCGCAACATGTTCAGCGTAGCGGCGCCTTTGCCGGCGGTGGTGGCCCAAAATTCCGGCGAATAGTCTTCCAGACGCCCGGCCTGGATCACCGGCGGATTGTCCACGGTCATGGCCTCGATGTAGGTGTCATGCAGAGCGTCCTCAAAGGCGCCCGGCCCGTTGGTCTGTTCTTCCCACAGCAATTCGGCATAACGGGCATTGCCGTTCTCGATCCACATGTGATCGCGGCTGATGGGAGACACCAGCGTGCTCCACCATTGGCGCGCGAGTTGGTTCGCCAGCAGACGCGATCCAACTGTGCTTCCGATTCCTCGTGGCGAGAGAAAAACGACGCCGGGCGCGGAATAGCCGTTGGGCGTGCCGTCCTCGGTCTCCACCAGCGTCAGATTAGCTTGCGGCGCCAAGCCGTACAGGCCTGTGAGGAAGGTCATCACCTTTCCGGTCTCCTCGCCGTAGGCGCCCGCCATGGATTGTTTGGTCCGGAAATAAACAGACGTTGTTACGCCTTGTGAGCTGACGCGCTGCGGATCGCCTTGGACCAACGCAATGCTGCCCGGGAAGGACGGTTTGGTGTACTGGAAATTGTAGACCGTTTTGTCGCCACCGGCCTTGTCGCTTTCGAGGCCGCCGGAGATTACCTTAAATGCGGACGGCACGGTGATGTGCAGATCGGCGGTATAGCGATCGATGGAGTAATCGTTGATCGGGAACCAGCGCGCCGGATACATCAAATACGCGAAATCGTTCTGAATGGCGGCGAATTTGATGCCGTAAACGGGCGAATCCTCCGCGCCGGTAAGCCGGCCGTCATAGGTAAACGTCAGCGTGGTTGGCTTGCCTTTCACCAAAGGAGCCGGAAAGCTGAGGCGAAGGCTGAAGTCCTGGCCGGACCGGGAGGCTTGGATCTGGTGACCAGCATCGTCCACCACTTTGGTTACGTTGAGCGCGTTGTTCAGCTCGAAAGATACCGAGGAGATGTCGTTGTCCAACGGCAGGAAGCGAACCTTGACGTTGGCATTGAGGGCTTGCGTATGTGGATTGACCTCGGCATCGATGACATAATTCTCGACGTCGATGCGCGATTTTTTAACCCCTTTATCCTGCCCCACGAGGAGCGCGGGGATCGCGATCACCGCCAACGCCCGAAATAGGATCTTCCTATGCATGAACCATTTCCTCTTTCAAATGCTTTTCCACCAGGGAAGCGGCCACCTCGAGCGGATCCTGGGGTCCCGCGAGCTTTCGAGCCACCAGTTGAAGCTCACCGCGCATGGAGTTGCGCGCGGACTCGTCCCTGAGCAACGTCAATGCCTCGCTGGCCAAGCGAGCGGGAGTCATGTCGTTCTGCATAAGCTCCGGAACGATACGGCGGCCAGCCACCAGGTTCACCATCGAATAGAACGGCACTTTTACCAGAAATCTGCCCATCAGCCAACTCAGCTTGTTCACGCGATAAAAGGTGACCATTGGGGTTCCCACCAGCGTCGCCTCAATGGTTACGGTGCCACTGGCGGCGAGCGCTACCTCCGCGCAGGCAAGGACGTCCCAGGTCTGCCCCTCAAGTACTTGGATGGACGCCTCGGAAATGCGTTCCTTAAAATTTGACCCTAGTAAATTCCCGTAAGGCACGGCCAGAATGAACTGTGGCGCCGGACCTTGGCTTTGCTGGCGGATTTGCCGCACGGCTTCAATCAAGATCGGCAGGTGGCGTTCGATTTCGCCTTTCCTGCTCCCTGGCAACAACGCGACTACTGGCGCGGCATCGGGAATTCCATAGCGTCTTCGTAACTCTTCGCGGCCGGCCGACGGTTTCACTAGCCGGGTCAGCGGATGGCCAATATACCGGGCGTCGATGCCGTGCGGAGCAAAGAAATCCGGCTCGAACGGGAAAATGCAGAGCAATTGGTCGATGTTTTGCTTCATGGCGGGCAAACGGCCCTTCCGCCAGGCCCAAACCTGTGGCGCTACCAGATAGATCACCGGAATGCCAAGGCGCTTCAAATGCCTCGCCAGCCGCAGATGGAAATCCGGGCTGTCGGTCAGGATGGCGATATCTGGGCGCTCCATTTCCGCGGCGTGGATCAGCTTCCGATACTCGCGATAAATGCGCGGGATATGCGTGATTACTTCTACCAGGCCCACTACGGCGATGCTTCGCGCATCCACCACGGCGCGAACGCCCGCCCGCTGCATCCGTTGGCCCGCGCAGCCGAAAAACTCGAAGGCGGGATTGCGCCGGCGGAGAGCCTCCACCAGGCCGGCCGCATAGAGGTCGCCCGAAGCTTCGCCGGCGGAGATTAGCACTTTCTGCGGCACTATAATTTAGTCTAACGCGGCGGGGAATGGAAGGCCGAGGTCGGCTACCCGAGTTGTTTATCATGGACCCATGATTATGAACCGTTCCGCGCCTCCGGGTCCGATTGTTCCCACTTTGAGCTACGATGATGTGCCCAAGGCGATTGAATGGCTGTGCGGAGCCTTCGGGTTTAAAGAACGCCTGCGAACGCCTCCCGAAGCCGATGGCACCGTCCACCATACGCAATTAGCCGTTGGCGAGGGCTCTGTGATTTTAAGGGGTGTGCCCGTTGCGGAGCGGCGCGGGGCTGATTCGAAAGCGCAGGCGCAAGGTCATATGGTGTACGTCGAGGACGTGGATACGCACTTCGAGCGCGCCAAAAAGTTTGGCGCAAAGATTGTGAACCCGCCCGCCACTCACATGTTCGGCGAGAGACAGTACTCCGCGGAGGATCTGGCCGGTTACCGCTGGGCGTTTTCTCAGTCGGTCGCTGATGTGAATCCCGAGGACTGGGGAGCGGAGGTGTCCGAGATCAAGAGCAAGTTGGAGCTGCTGCCGCGCCCGCGGCTGTGCTACCTGGAGATTCCCGCGGTGGACGTTCACCAATCGGCCGCGTTCTACGAAAAGGTGTTCGGCTGTAACATCCGGAACCGGGACAGTGCTCGTCCCAGCTTCGATCTCGGCAACGTAAGCGGCGCCTGGGTTACAGGCCGGCCCATCAGCCGCGAGCCGGGCCTGCTGCCCTACATCTGGGTGGACGGCATCGACGATGTATTGGCTCGCGCGGCCTCTTATGGTGGCGAAGTGGTGGACGCCGTGCATCACGATCAACCGGACAGCACATCCTGGATTGCGACGTTTCGCGACCCGGCCGGAAACCTGATCGGGTTGTATCAGGAAGCTCGGCGCTGAGTTTTTGTTGGCGCGTGCGCTACAATAAATATGAATAGCCCACCAGATGGCCGCGCAACCCGATCTTTCCAAACTCAGTGTCGGTCAGTTTGCGGAGCGTTTCCGCAGCGAAATGATTCCGCTCAGCAATACGTTCTCCTATTTCTGCGCGTCGGTACCGCTTAGCGAGGAAGATCTCAAGGAGTATCTGGAAGAGCCCATAGCATCGCTGCCCCCGGCGATATCCAGCCTGCTCCCGAAAGTCTCCATCATGCTGGTGCCGTATCTGGAACGCGTGGATGGCAAGGAAAAAGGCAGGGAGCACCGCGACGAATTCGTTTGCACCGAGAAGCCGCCCGAGAATCGCCTGTCCTTAGCCACGCAAGTGCAATTCGACAACGAAGAAGTGCTGCTGTTCGCGCTGAAAGATCAGGACGTTTCCGAATACCATTACCGCTTCTACCATGTGCTGGCGGCGCTGGCAGGCAACTTGTGGACCGAGGAAACTCAGATACAGTATTGCACCGTGCTGCGCGAAGAACTGAACGCCGGCGTGCATGGCGAAGTGGACGAAGAGAGCTGGCATATGAAACAGGGGCTGCTGCGCCGCCAGACCAATGTCCGTAAGGAAACCAAGCTCTTTCGCGATTACGCGCGGCAATCGTTCATCGATACGTTGACGCTGTACCTGCACGGCATCTGCTGCGATATCGATGTGGAAACCGGCCCGCGGCAGTTGCCCAGCCGGCATCTGCGCAAGCGGCTTAACGTGTTGTTCGGGTTGTTTCCACCGCCCAACGGATACGCAGTGTTTCCGGAACATCAAAAGCAAGACTAGGTCCCCTCACTTACGTGCGGGGCTACAATTCAGCATTTGTAGCGCGAGTATTCCAGCCCCGCACGTGAGTAAGGGGACCCTTTCACCGATCCGGTTTTACTAATCCTTACAACCGAACTAGTAACGGCTTCGCCTTCGAGGACGTTCAATTGATCATGGTGGCGGAGTATGCCCTGGATCGCGACACGGCCTTGATGCTGAAGGTTGCGAAGGACGACGCGCCGAGTTTCGATCTTTTGCTGGAACGGCATCGCGCCGGGGTTGTAAATCATCTGTACCGGCTGGTACGCAATCGCGCGATCGCGGAGGAATTGGCGCAGGACGTCTTCGTCCGCGTGTACCGCTTCCGCGCACGGTATCAGGCGGACGCGAAGTTCACCACCTGGCTATTTCGAATCACCACCAACATTGCGCTGAACTGGCGGCGCGATGCGTGGCGGGAATTGAGTCATGTGCGGCTCGACCAGGAAATCCGCGATGTGCGCAAGCGCGAGCTGTGGGATCACACTCCGCGCGCCGATGAGCTTTTGCTGGACGAACACCGGGCCAGGGAAGTCCGCGCCGCCATCGAAACTCTACCGCCGAAACAGCTCGCGGCGGTCCTGATGCATAAATTCGAGGGCATGGAATATTCGCAGATCGCAGCCGTGCTCAACTGCAGCATGCCGGCGCTGAAGTCGATGCTGTTTCGCGCCTACGCTACCCTTCGTCAGCGGCTGGCTCATTTTGCGCCGCAGCGGGCGGCCTAGCTACTTCCGCTTCCAGTCCGCGTAACTGCCCCGCTCATTTCGTGCAGCACGATTTCCTTGCTTTGTTGCGACAGACCGGTGCGCGATTTGAAAACGCCCATGAAAGTGTTTTCGAGGAAGTAGTAGTCTTTGCCGGCTTCGATGGTGAGCGAAGCTATACGTGCCCGGTTTGTTCACCGCAACCACTTTGTCGTTCGCGTGCAGCTTGTATTGGTTCCCATGCCCCGAGTCCCTCGCGGCCAGCGGAGGACATACCACCACGACTAGCGCCTTATCCGGCTTCAGCTCTGGAATGGGATGCTGCTTCTTGTCGTCACGGAGGGAGTGCTTGGATTGCAGATCCTTGAGCGCTCCTTTCTCGATTTTCGCGCCTTGCCGCGTCGGATACTCGGATACCTTGTCGCCAAAGACGGCCTTGACCTTGTCGATCACCAGGGGCGACGATTCCTTAGGAACTTCGAGAACCGTGTACGGGCCAGATTTTGGTTCGATATAGAACCAATAGTCGTTGACGTGCCTTGCCTGGATCATGGGGCCAGCGATGGCGCCGGCGAAGGGGGCAAGGTCGACCAACTCGCCGACCGCGCCGCCGCGCATGTGCGTGGCGACGTCAAAGACCACTTTGCGGACGTCGTCATAGGCAATCGTCACTTCCTTTTCGAACCCTTTCGCGATCAACCGGCGCGCGGTGTCGTCGAAAGTCAAATCAACGCTCTTGTCCACCAGTCGCCGGTCACGCTCGCTGCGATTGAAGCGGATCTTAACGCCCTTGACGACGGTTTCCGCGCTAAGCGCAACCGCTAGCCCAATGGCTAGCATTGCAGCTTTCTTAAACATGGGTGCTTGGTCTCTGGCGTTAGCTTGCGGACGCGTGCTGCTTCCGGGCTTCCGCCAGAATACCGCGCATGTATTCGGCCGCCAGTTTTGCGTTCTTATCCACGAAGTCGAGGCCTACTGTCTGGCCATTAACGACCGGCAGCGGATGGCACAATTCAAAGCCCGCATACCCCTTGTATCCGATATCCAGGAGTCCGAGCATTTCCGCTAGCGCCTTCTCGTCGCCTTTAACGGTGATGCCGCTCGCGTCCCGATCGAACTCCCCGCCGTAGTGCCACAGGATTTGCAGTGCGCCGATTTCGTTCAACGCCTTCCGCACGGACGCTTCATCCAAAGTGTGCTCCAAGCGCGCGTCGAAGCACATTTTCAGATGCGGCGAGGCCACTTCTTTCACCATCCGCAGACTGTCGACGTAGCCTTTATTGATCACCGGAGGGTGGTTCTGCAGCGCCAGCACAATTCCGAAGTCGGCGGCCATTCTGGAAGCTTCCTCCAGGCCCTGGCGGCACCACACCCAGGTCTGTTCCGCGGTGAAATCCTGATGTTCAGCTTTCCACACCGTTTGTGCGATGTCGTAACGTCCGCCGCCCTCGGGCCGCAGCGTCACGCCCGGCCACGCCGCGAACACGCGCAGCACTTTCGCGCCTAGATCCGATGTCATGCGCATCAACTCGCGCGTATAAACCAATTGCGATTCGCGGTGTTCCGGCACGGGACTGCTGAAGTCGTTATTCCCGGCCACCGCATATATCTCCAGGCCCTGATCGGTGGCGCGTTTGCGCAATTCCAGGCAACGAGCCTTGGGCAAATCGAGCGGGTTGCCATGGGGACGCTTGCCATCGATTTCCACGCCGTGATAGCCGAACTTCGCGGCGCGGTCGATCACCTGCTCCGTAGTGAGCGCATCGCCTCGATACCAAACGCCGCCGTAGGTGATGCTATAGAGTCCGATTTTGACATCGGCCGTCGGCGCCGACGCGCGGGCGAGATCCGCCGCCACGCCAGCCAGCGCCGCGGTTTGCACAAAGGTCCGCCGGCTGACCCCATTCTGATCTTTCGTCATGATAAAGCCTCCACAATTGCAAGAGTCCCCGCGCTCACGCTTGGGGCTATAAATCCACCATTCGACCGGCGCGCTTGGCTTTTAGCCCCGCGCGTCAGCAAGGGGACATTTACAACTTGCGCAAAAAGGGCACGCTGGTTTTGAGATCGTCCCCTTCCAACTCTACAAAGTAATTTTTCACGCCAGCTTTTTTCGCCGCTGCAAATAGTCTATTCCAATCCACCACGCCTTGCCCAAGCGCCACCTCTTTCTTCTGCTCCGGCGACCAGTCTTGCAGGTGGATGGAAATGAATCGCCCGGGGAACTTCTCGAAATAATCCGCCGCCTGATAACCGAGTGAAACCACGCTGACCTGGAACTGCATCTTGATCAACGTCGGGTCGAACGCGCCTAGGAGCTTATCGTAGATCAGCTCCCCACCCAGTTTGTGGAATTCGAAATCGTGATTGTGGAATCCCAATTGGATGCCGGCCGCTCGGGTACGTTCGCCGAGCTTGTTGGCTTCATCCGCCGCGCGCAGCCAATCCGCCATCTGCGCGTCTTTGGGGAGCCAGAACGTGGAAATGATCATCTGCTTTAGGCCCAGTTCCTTGGCGTAAGCCAGGCGTTCATCCAGATGAGGTTTCAATCCCGCGAAGGGGTAGTGGCAGCTCTCGCACCGGAGTCCCGCGGCCTGGATCTTCTCGCGCATTTCGGCACCGGGCATGCTCGCCAGCGGCCCAAAGCCGAGGTCCTTGTAATCGGGCGGCGAGCACATTTCGATATTCTGATAGCCCATGGCCGCCAGGCCGCGCAGTGTTCCTTCGAAATCCTTTCCGATGGTTTGCCTTACCGGCCACGTCTGGCATCCGATGGGCAAGCCGAGCGGTGTGGCCGCGAGTTTTGGGGCGAAGCGCGCGGAGCCCGCGGCTGCCAGGCCGGCGATGGTGAATTGTCTTCTGGATATGTTTTTCACTGGGGGAAGCATATCAATTTTCGCCGGACCCCGGCGATCGGAGCCTGCCTATTGCTTTCCAATAGGAGCTGTGACATTCTGATATGGGTAGCCAATATGAGCCTTGGAAAAATGCGAGCCTCGCTAGCACGGCTGTGCGGATTATTCCAGAAGCACCGCCGCGAACGGGACCTTTCTGACGAGCTGGACAGCCACCTGGCCCTGCATATCGAAGAAAATATCCGGCGCGGCATGACGCCGGATGAAGCCCGCCGCCAGGCTCTCCTCAAACTCGGCGGTATGGAACCGGCCAAGGAAATCTACCGCGACCGGCGCGGCGTGCCGCTGCTTGAAACAACGTGGCAAGATGTGCGCTACGCCGTGCGCGCGCTGCGCAAGAACCTGGCATTCACTTTGGTGGCCGTGGTCACCCTCGCCCTCGGCGTGGGCGCCAACACGGCCATCTTCAGCGTGGTGAAAGCGGTTTTGCTGAATCAACTGCCGTATCGGCAACCCGAGCGGCTGGTGGCTTTGGGCGAAGACGATTCGGGTGAGAAGCGTCCGGAAACCATCGGCTACGCGACCGCCTACGATTGGCGAAGGCTCAATCATTCGTTCGAAAGCATGTCGCTCTATCGCGATGCCGCCGCCGCTATCGTGGGACAAGGCGAGCCGGAGCTACTCACCGGGCTCCGTGTCAACTACGATTTCTTCGATACGTTGGGCATTCAGATGCATCTCGGCCGTACGTTTTTGCCGGAAGAAGATCGTCCGGATCGCCGCTTCGAGATCATTCTGAGCCACGGCCTCTGGATGCGCCGCTTCGGCGGCGATCCGAACGTGCTGGGACGCGTGATCCGCCTAAACGAATCGTCGTTCACTGTGGTGGGCGTGCTGCCGGCCGGCTTCCAGACTCTCGAAATCCCAGGCTCACCCGGGTATCCCGAAATGTTTGAGCCGCTCGGTTATGACTTGTCGCAACCCTTTGCCTGCCGCGATTGCCAGCACCTGCATTTGATAGCCCGGATGAAACCCGGGATCAGCGCCGGCCAGGCGCATGCGGATCTGAAAACCATCATGGTGAATTTAGTGCGCCAGTATCCAGCGTCTTATCCATCCAACGCCACCGTCGCGTTCATGACGTTGCAGACTTATTTGGTTGGCCGCGTGAGTGCCGCTTTGTGGGTGCTTCTGGGAGCCGTAGGCTTCGTATTACTGATGGCTTGCGCCAACGTTGCGAATCTGATGCTGGCCCGCGCCACACGGCGCACCAAGGAGATTGCGTTGCGCGCGGCCTTGGGCGCCGGACGCACCAGGATTGTTCGTCAGCTCATTACCGAAAGCCTGGTTCTCGCGCTCGCAGGCGGATTGGCCGGAATTGCGCTGGCTTGGATGGGAACCGGCGCGTTGGCTTCGCTTGGCCCGAAAGAAATTCCCCGCGTGAGTGAGATCCGGATGGACACCGCCGTGTTGCTGTTCGGGCTGGCCGCAAGCTTGATCACCGGAGTGTTGTTCGGATTGGCGCCGGCGTTGCGCTCCTCGCGCGTCGACCTCAACGATGCCCTCAAGGACTTCGGCAAGAGCACCGAAAGCCGGTCGCGGTTCGGTTTGCGCAATGTGCTGGTGGCCGCCGAGCTAGCCATTGCATTCGTCTTGGTAGTGGGCGCCGGGCTGCTCGGAAGAAGTTTCTTGAACCTGATGAACATCGATGCCGGCTATGATCCGCACAACGTTCTCACACTCGGCACCTTCGCTTATGGTGCGCGCTATGAAAAACCTGAGGCCGAGCTGGCTTACGACAAGCAGGCCATGGATCGGCTGCGTCAAACGCCGGGGGTTGAAAGCGTCGCGATGGCCAGCAATCTTCCGCTACTCAGCTTCGATCGTGACGGATTTCATGTTCGGGAACGTGCCACCAATCCGTCGGAAGATCCGGCCGCGGATACGTATTCCGTATCGCCTGATTATTTCCGCGTTATGAAAATTCCCCTCAAGCGCGGGCGGATGTTCACGGGCCAGGACGGCCCAAACTCGCCGAAGGTGGCTGTGATCAGCGAGAATTGCGCGCGCAAGATGTTCCCGAACCAAGATCCGATCGGCAAGGAGATCCAGTTGGGCGGCCGGAATGATTCGAAGCCCTGGACCACTATTGTGGGCGTGGTTGGCGATATCCGGCAGTACGGACTCGACAAAGCTCCGGACATGGAGGCTTACATTGCGCAGGCGCAAAATATGTCGTACCTGTTCTCCATGGTCGCGCGCACCAGCATTGACCCGCGCAACTTGGAAGGAGCCGCGCGCGCCGCATTTCTCGCGGCCGATCCTACCCTTCCGGTCTTTCGTGTTCAACCGCTAGAGAGCTATGTTGCATCTTCCTTGGCCCAAAGAAAATTCACACTGGCTCTGCTCGGCATGTTCGGAGGTTTGGCGCTGGTGCTTGCAGCGGTCGGCATCTACGGCCTGATTTCGTATTCCGTCACGTTGCGCACGCGCGAGGTCGGCATCCGCATGGCATTCGGCGCCGAGCGTAGTGACGTGTTGGCCATGGTGCTGCGCCAAGGTCTGGCGCTGATCGGCATCGGCTTGGCGGTTGGTTTCGCGGCGTCGCTAGCTTTAACACGTCTACTCACCACGCTGCTGTTCGAAGTGCGCCCCACCGATCTGGCGACGTCAGCGCTGGTAGCGTTGTTGCTAGCCACAGTTGCTCTGGCAGCCAGTTATCTGCCCGCGCGCCGCGCCGCCAGCGTGGACCCGATGATCGCCTTGAGATACGAGTAGCGCTCCACATAATTTGAGCTCGTTTTCCAACGCGCACTCCGAGCCGCGACCGGTAGGAAGCGCTACCACGAACCCTCGTTACGCTTCCTTCCGGTCGCGGCTCTGTTTTTGGGTATGCTAAGCTGGCAAAGAAAAGGCGAAGATCATGAATCTCACACTCGGACTTGGGGTGGCGCCGCAGACGGGCGTCAAAACCTCGGTAGCTCGATTCGAGCAATGGGCCGCGGTTCCGGATTCTCCGATCCGTGCCATCCGTCATCAGCCCGCGCGCGAGGGTGAGTTCGCCGACATTCCCCAGAACGCGGCTCCGGTCTTGCGTAAGGCGCTCGAAGCGCGCGGCATTCCTCGGCTATATACGCACCAGGCGGAAGCTTTTGAGCACTGCATCGCGGGCAAGAATGTCGTCGTCGTCACGCCCACCGCGAGCGGCAAAACGCTGTGCTACAACCTACCCGTGTTTCAGCGCCTGATCGACGAGCCTGGTGCGCGCGCCATGTACCTGTTTCCAACCAAGGCGCTGGCCGAAGATCAGCTTCACGAATTTCAGGCGGCCGTGAACGCCATGGGATCGGATATCCGCGCGTTCACTTACGACGGCGACACACCGCAAGATGCGCGCCGCGCCATTCGCGAGCGCGCCAATGTGGTGTTGACCAATCCGGACATGCTGCACAGCGGTATCCTGCCGCATCACACCAAGTGGGCGAAATGTTTCGAAAACCTGCGCTACGTGGTGATCGATGAGCTGCACTATTATCGCGGCGTGTACGGCAGCCATCTGGCGAACGTGGTGCGGAGGCTGAAGCGGATTTGCGAGTTCTATGGCTCTAAGCCACAATTCATTTGTTGTTCCGCCACCATTGCGAATCCCAAGGAGCTGGCCGAGGCGCTGGTGGAATCGCCGTTTGAGCTGGTGGATCGCAACGGAGCGCCCAGTGGTGAGAAATATTTCGTCTTCTACAATCCGCCGGTGGTGAACCGGCAGCTCGGAATTCGCCGCAGCTATCTGGCGGAGACGCGGCGCATTGCCACCGAGTTTATTGAGCGCCATCAACAGACGCTGGTGTTCGCAAACAGCCGCCTAGCCACTGAGATTCTGCTGAAATACCTGCGCGATGCCTGCGAGCGCGGACCGCTGCCGGGCGACATGGTGCGTGGTTATCGCGGCGGCTATTTGCCGCGGGAGCGCCGCGAGATCGAGCGCAAGCTGCGCGATGGTGAAATCCGCGCAGTGGTTGCGACGAATGCCTTGGAGCTGGGCATCGACATCGGATCATTGGACGCGGTGGTGATGGCCGGTTATCCAGGCTCCATCGCTTCGGCCTGGCAGCGCGCCGGACGTGCGGGCCGAAGGCAGACGGCGTCGCTGGCCGTGATGGTGGCCTCAAGCGCACCGCTGGATCAATACATTGTCGAGCATCCGGAATATTTCTTCGACCGCTCGCCTGAGCACGCGCACATCAACGCCGATAATCTCGAGATCCTGATCAGCCATTTAAAGTGCTCCGCCTTCGAGCTGCCCATTCGCGATGGAGAAAAGTTTGGGCCGCACGATCCTTCCGAGATCTGCCGCTTTCTGGCGGAAGAAGCCGGCCTGCTGCATCATTCGGCGGGCTGTTGGCACTGGACTTCGGACACGTATCCAGCCGACGCAGTTAGCCTGCGCGCGGTATCGAGCGACAACTTCGTGGTGGTGGACATCACCGGCGAACACCAGGTGATCGCGGAGGTTTCCTTTCCCATGGCGTTCGCCACCCTACACGAAAAGGCGATTTATTTGCACGAGGCGCGTCAATACCAGGTGGAGAAGTTCGATTATGAAGGGCGCAAGGCCTATGTGCGGCGCGTGGACAGCGATTATTTCACCGACGCCATCGATTACACGCAGGTGAAGGAGCTGGAGGAGTTCGAATCGAGCGATGTCAATGGCGCGCATGCGGTGCACGGTGATGTGCGGGTGAACACGCAGGTGGTGGGATTCAAGAAAATCCGGTTCTACACGCTTGAGAATGTGGGCGCGGGAAATCTCTCCATGCCGGAGCGGGAAATGCACACCACTGCTTTCTGGCTGCACTTTCCGACAGCCTTTTTAGCTCGCTTTCCGGACTTGACTTCCACGGAGAAACAGAACGGGCTGACCGGTCTCGCGAACGTTCTGCGCACCGTGGGAGCTCTGCTGCTGATGTGCGATCCGCGCGATCTCGGCCTCGCCATCACGGAGGATATTTCAAAAGGGACTAAGAGCTTCGAACCGGATCTGTTTCTGTACGACAATTACCCCGGCGGAATCGGGCAGAGCCAGCCTTTATTCAAGCTGACGCCAAGATTGCTGGCCGGCGCGATGGATGTGCTTAGGTCTTGTGCTTGCGATGCAGGGTGTCCCGCGTGCGTTGGACCGGTGGGTGAAGTCGGCGAGCGCGGCAAAGAAGCAGCGATGCGTTTACTCGAAGAACTCATCCACACGGGACAAAACCGAACCGCGACCGTCAGGGAGTCGGTGCCTTTCTAAAACCGTCAAGCACCGACTCCCTCACGGTCGTGGTTCAGTAACACGCAAACGATAAACTAGAAACGGTTAAACTCTCCATATGCGCCGATTTCTCGCCTTCGCCCTCTTACTGGCCCCGCTCGTTCCAGCCAAAATGCCGCTGGACGAGTTTCGAACGCGCCGGGCCAATCTGCAGAAATCGCTGGATGGCGTGGTGCTGCTGGCCGCTCGGAGCGAGGCTCGCGATGAAGTATTCCGTGTCGATCAGGAACCGAATTTCTATTACCTCACCGGCTTGACCGATCCCGGCGCGCGGCTGCTGGTGACGCCCTCGCGCGAGATTCTGTTTCTGCCGCATCACAACGAGCGCCTGGAACACTACGTGGGCAAGCGCTCCTCGGCGGAAGACTCCGATGTGCATGCTCTCACGGGCTTCGAAGAAGTCCTGCCGATCGAAAAATTCGAAACCGAGCTTGACCAGGCCCTGAGTGCCAGCGAAAAGGTCTACACGCTGCAGAACACGCCGTTCACCGACAAGCTCAAGTCGCTATATCCATTCCGCGATATTTCGGACGCGGCTCCCGTGATTGCGAAACTACGCATGAAGAAGTCCGCGGCTGAGCTCGCGGCCATCCAGCACGCTACCGATGTCAGTTTGGAAGCGCATCGCGCGGCCTGGAAACGCATGGCGGCGGGTCTGTACGAATACCAGCTAGAAGCTACGTTGGTGAATACTTTTCTCGAAAACGGCTGCGAAGGCGTATCGTACGCGCCCATCGTCGGCTCGGGTCCGAATTCCACCGTCCTGCATTATTCGGCCAACCATCGGCGCGCGGACCGGGGTGAAGTGGTGGTGATCGATTCGGCTGCCCAGTGCGACGGTTATGCCTCGGACATCACACGCACCGCGCCGATCAGCGGTAAGTTCAGTCCACGGCAGCGTGAGATTTATGAAATTGTTCTGGGCGCGCAAAATGCCGCCATCGCCGCCGCCAAGCCGGGCATACGATTGTCCGGCCCGACCAACAGTTTGACGAAGATCGCGAAAGATTATATGGATGCCCACGGCAAAGACCTGCATGGCGAACCGCTGGGGAAATATTTCATTCACGGCATCGGACACCAGGTGGGCTTGCAGGTTCACGACGCCAGCGTGGACGGTCCGCTCGAAGCGGGCATGGTGGTTACCATTGAGCCCGGCATTTATATTCCGGAAGAAAACATCGGCGTGCGCATTGAAGACGTCATACTGGTGACGGAGAACGGCGCCAAGCTTCTGAGCGCGGCGCTACCGAGGGAGCCCGACGAGATTGAAAAGGCCGTGGCTAAATAAGCGGACGCTCGGCTACGCCGGCATTGTCGCCGCCAGCCTCGTCATCGGAATCGTCTCCGGTTGGACCTCACTGGCCACTCAAATCGACGATTCCGCCTACGACTGGATGTTCCACCTTTTTCCACCGGTAGCTGCCAAACCGCATTGCATGATCCTGGCTATCGACGACGCTACTTACGGCGCGATGGGAAGCCAGAGCGAATATCGAACCATGCTGGCAGCGGGACTGGAACTCCTTGCCGCTGGACATCCAAAAGTGGTTGGCATCGACATGGTTCTCGCGGACAAAGCCGTTCCAGTCAAGGATGAGCGATTGGAGCGCGCCATGCACGCCACCAAGAATCTCGTGTTAGTGACGCACCTGGTGGGCCAGCACTGGGAGAATCCGCTCCCGCGCTTCGGGCAATGGGCGGCGGCGGTTGGACACGATACAGCCGACGAACATTCGAACGACGGTGTCACCCGGCAGATTCCGCTCGAGCAGCGAACGGCACGGGAAAGGCATTGGGCCTTGGGTCTGGAAGCTTTTCGCTTGGCGAAAGGAGAGCGCATAATCGAGTCTCCCGAAGACATCCAAATTGGAAGCGAGACGATTCCCGCGGCGAGAACGAACGAAGAGAATCGTCCCCTACGGGTTCTCTATTCCCCAGACCCACACTTCATTCCGGAGATTTCGATAAAGCAACTCAACGATAACCCCGATCTGGCCGCTAGCTTCACCGGTCAAACAGTTTTCGTGGGCGTGACGTCTGATACCGCAACCTACGATCGCGTAGCGACTCCCTATCGGAAAGGCAGGATTCCCGGCGTCGAGGTTCACGCACAACTTTTCGAGACCTTGGAACGCGGCCAATTCCTGATCGATGCGTCTTACCTGTCGGTGGTCGGCTTCTGCCTGCTTGCAGGCGTTCTGGCGGGACTCATCTTCGTCCTGCTCAACGGCTGGCCGGCCTACTTGTCGGCCGGAGCGCTGCTGATAGCCGCGCATCTCACACCTCTCCTCATGTTCCGGCAAGGCATCGTGTTTCCCTACTTCGCGCCCGTGGCGTCCGCTTGGCTGACTGTTGCCGCCGCCGCCAGCTACCAGCACTTCGTGGTGCGGCGGGCGTTGCGCGCGTCTGAGACTGAACGAAAGCGCTACCAGCAAGCCATCCATTTCGTCACGCACGAGATGCGCACGCCGCTCACCGCTATCCAGGGCTCCAGTGAGCTGATGGGCCGCTATAACCTCAGCGAAGAAAAGCGCAAGCAGATGACGGACATGATCAACCACGAATCCAAGCGCCTGGCGCGTATGATCCAGACTTTTCTGGATGTCGAGCGGCTTTCCGACGGCCAAATGGAGTTGAAGCACGAACAATTCACCGCCAAGGAACTGGTGGAAGCCTGCCTGCAGCGCGTGCGTCCGCTGGGCGAGCGCAAAAACATCCGCGTCTCGACCGGAGAGCTGTTGGGCGTCCTCGAAGGCGATCGGGAATTGATGGAATATGCCGTCTACAATCTGATGACGAACGCGGTGAAATACTCGGGGCCCGGCACGGAAGTCACGGTTCGGTGCCGTACCGAAGGCGATCGCGTACGTCTTTCCATCGAGGACCAGGGAATTGGCATGGACGCCAAGGAATTACGCCAGATTTTCCAGAAATTCTACCGGACTAAGCGCGCCGAAGCCTCCGGCGAAAAGGGAACCGGCATCGGACTTTCCATCGTGGAACAAATCGTTCATCATCACGGCGGAAAAATGGAAGTAACCAGCCAGCCCGGCCAAGGATCCTGTTTCACGGTGGTTCTTCCGGCGCACTCCCGTGCGTCCGAGCCTAACAGTGTGTCAGTCTAGAAGTAAGGAAGTTTCCGATTGCTCATTTCCGGTGGCTGGCCGTGTGCGCCAACGAGAAACGAGAAACGAGAAACGAGAAACGAGAAACGAGACTTTCGTGCAACGCCTGTTAGTGGTGGAAGACGACAACTCTGTAAGAAGTACGATTACAACATTTCTCGAGCTGGAGGGCTACGCCGTGGACGCTGTGTCATCCACGCGCGAGGCCCTGGAACGTCTGCGTGATGACGCTTATCCCATCGTGATTACGGATATTTATCTGGATGAGCGCACCGGTTTGGACGTGTTGGCCACCGCTCGCCAGAAAAATCCTAAATGCGCGGTGATTCTCATGACGGCGCGCGGCACCATCGAGACCGTCATGAAGGCCACCCAGGGCGGAGCGTTCGACTATATCGCCAAGCCGTTTGAGCTGGACCGCATGCTCGACACGGTGAAGCGCGCCGAGGCTTCCATCACAGAGCATGAGGAGGAGAAGGAATCCGAGGTCGACGATCTGCCGCAGAGCGAAATGATCGGCAGCTCGGCGAAGATGATCGAGATTTACAAGACCATCTCGCTGGTCGCGCCCACTAACGCGACGGTTCTGATCGAGGGCGAAACCGGAACCGGCAAGGAAATGATCGCCCGCATGGTCCATAACAACAGCTCGCGTGCGAATCAGCCGTTCGTTCCGGTGGATTGCGGCTCCATCGCGCCCTCGTTGATCGAAAGTGAGCTGTTCGGAGCGCTCAAAGGCGCTTACACGGGTGCCGATCGGGATCGCATGGGCGTGTTCGAGGCTGCCAACAACGGCACCGTTTTCCTGGATGAGATTGGCGATCTGGAACTCGGCTTTCAACTCAACCTGCTGCGCTTCCTGCAGGAAAAGGAAATCCGGCCGCTGGGTTCGGCGCGCGGGAAAAAAGTGGATGTGCGGGTGATCGCGGCAACCAATCGCGATTTACAGAAAATGGTGGAGGAAGGCAAGTTCCGCGAGGACCTGTGGTACCGCTTGAACGTGGTCCGCGTGCTTCTGCCGCCGCTGGTGGAGCGCCGCGGCGATGTCCCGCTGCTGGCGCATTATTTTCTCAATCGCTACAACGAGCGCTACAAACAACAGGCCAAGCTGACGGAATCCGGCCTCAAAGTTCTTGAGAATTACAGTTGGCCGGGCAACGTCCGCCAGTTACAGCACATGCTGGAACGGCTGAGCATTCTCGCGCCCCATGGAAAAATTGACGAAGCCGCGGTGCGGGATGCAATCGAGCTTACGGAGCCGCGCGACCTCGCTAGCGACACCCTAGCCGACACCGAAACCGATCAGATCCGCCGTGTTCTCACCGCCACCGGAGGCAACAAAAGCCGAGCCGCGAAAGTCCTTGGAATTGAGCGGAAAACGCTGTATCGGAAATTGGAGAAGATGGGACTTTAGTCCCATTTTCTCGCGCTGAACCAAAAACAGGCTTGTATTTATCTATTTCCCTCCTATAATCGGTATAGCTCGTTTATTTACCGCATTAATTTAGGAGGTGCAGATGTTCGATAGCCTCGACGAGCAAATTAGAAACGATGAGCTTAAGGCGCTATCCAACCGGGAGCGAATACTGCGCTGGACACTTATCGTTTTGGTTTCGGTGATCGTCTTTGGCGCGGTCTACCTCGGCGTTCACTTCATGGAGGGAAGTTAGAACTTAGTTCAGGCTCGCGATGCGGGGCAGGCCCTCGGATCCCAGGGCGTGCATGACAGCCTTCACCCGCCGTGGGTAGTCGGGAAGCGGATTGTACGTGCTTAGCTTGTTATCCAGAGTCTTGTCTTTGTACAGTTTGGAATTGGCCAGCTGCGCGGCCACAAATTGGATACCCTCCCGAACGGATGTGAAGCCCTCGCGGCAGGAGTCCCATCCGAAAACATTGTTTTTCCTGTAATCCTTGCCACCGCTGGATTCGATAATCGAGATGCTGGGCAGCAGCCGCCAATCCAGGTCGTTCCGATCCGCGGCAATCAAAAAGTCGGCCGCAGCCTCCCGCAACGGGCAATCCCGCTGGCCAAAAAACTCCTGTAAACGGCGCAGCCGGGGGTCGTGATCCACATTTGCTTTGGGTACTTCGTGGCTCACACCCATCACTGCGGGCAACCCCAATAGTCCCCCAACCAAAAGAGCTTTTCTCATGGATTCTCCTCCTACTGCTTGATTTTCTTGAAGATCTGTTTTCGAAGCTAGTGTTCGAATTTGTGGAAGTCGTTGAAAAATTAGGACATTACTCGGTTCGCATGGCTTAGTGTCGTAGAATCAATAGTTTAGAAGCAATCGTTCGCTTCTGTGGATACGGCTATTGTAGCACGCCTCTGGGTCAGGAATTTGAACGATGGTGTCTGTAGCCACCGCCCACCATCCCCAGATCCACCACGGCCGCGATCAGAAGCCACAGTAAGTTGGTGCCCTCCAGGGGCATGCCTTGATGAAACATCCAAGCATAAACCAGCGTGGTCAACGGCAAGAAGACGAAGCCGAGGACGAGCAGCAGAAGATTGTGACGATAGGGGGCGGACAGGTAGGTGGAGAGAAAGAACAGCAGCGCGAGCACCAGTCGCGGCGACAGCAGGACGAGAATGAGCAGGCAACAGGGCACGGATTATTATCATACCGCCAAGTCATAGGACGCCGAAGCCCGTCCTTTGTTTCACCGCCATTGTCCCCTCAATGACGTGCGGGGCTACAATGTGCATACATCGATCACATGTTATGGGTTGTAGCCCTGCGCGTAAGCAAGGGGACTTAAAAATGATACCCTTGCGAACATCAATGAACCGCCGAGTTCTTATTTGCGCAATCGTGCTAGCCGCGATGCATTGCTCTGCGAAAACGCCCTACCAAACGGCGGTTGAGCAGTGGCGCCGGCAGCAAGAGCAGGAACTAAAAGCAGACAGCGGTTGGTTGACGGTGGCCGGTCTGTTCTGGCTCAAGGACGGCGTGAACACTGCCGGCTCCAATGCTTCGAGCGACATTGTTCTTCCACGCGGCCCGGCCAAGCTCGGCGAATTCGATTTCCATCAGGGACAAATTATCTTCAGGCCAGTTTCCGTAGTCACGGTCACCGTAAACGGTAAGCCGGCCGGTGCGGCTGCCAAGTTGAAGCCGGATACCGAAGGCAATCCAGATCACGTCCAACTCAACGGCATCACCTTGTTCGTCATCCGTCGGGGTGATCGCTACGCCATCCGGCTCAAGGATGTGGACAGCAGATTCCGCAAGCAGTTCACGGGGCTGCATTGGTTTCCAGTAAAGGCCAGCTATCGAGTAACAGCAAAATTTGTCAAATACGATCAGCCGAAGCTGATAGCGATTCCGAACGTTCTGGGCGAGGCCAACCAGATGCCAAGCCCAGGCCACGTTCTGTTCATGCTGGACGGACAATCATTGCGTCTGGATCCGGTGGTGGAAGAAAACACCTCTACTTCATCTTTCACGATGAAACCAGCGGCAAGGAAACCTATCCGCCAGGCCGGTTTCTTGACGCTGAGCTTCCGAAAGAGGGCAAGGTGGTGTTGGATTTCAACAAGGCGTATAATCCTCCTTGCGCGTTCACGCCCTACGCCACCTGCCCACTCCCGCCGAAACAGAACCGCCTCCCGGTCAGGATTGAGGCAGGCGAACAGTTCGTCGGTTCGCCGGCTCACTTGGTCAAATAATTCCGATGAATCCAAATCTCATGCTGCGCCCGGTCGCGCGTTTCAAACATCACGTTCTGAGCGGTTTCCTTCACCACCACTTCTGTGCGAGCGGTCAAGTTAGTCGCCGAAGCTTTTCCCGATTCGGCATCAGCCAGCGCGATTTTCACCGTGCTCGCTGTCACCGGTTCGAACTTCTTACCAGCCTGGTATGCCGTTACCGCTTCTACCGAAGTGGCGCGCAGCAACTTCATCCAAAGCTTGGCGAATAAATCGTGTGAACCATATACGTCGGCGCTGTTCAACTTGCCGTCGATCGCAAACGCGTAGCCGATGACATCATTCTTGCCGTTGATAATGCCGGCCAGGTCCTGCAGGAAACCATCAATGGACCGCTGGACGGCAGGTGCTTCCAGAGTCATAGCGAAACTGGTGGGCGAGGGGGCCGCGCGCACATCCGTGCGAAGGTTGCTGCTGAGCTGCGCCTGAGCCTCCGCCACGCGCGCCCACACTTCGCGCTGGTCTTGCTTCATCTTCACGGCCATCTTGAGATCCTTGGAGGCGATAGCCTGATGCGCTTCGCCAAACGTGCCGACATCTTCGCTACCGCGCCGAGTCCAGCGGCCGTGCTCTACGCAGAACGAGTTGAGACTGACCTTGCCGGATTTGGACGGCAGAATGATATCGTCTTTCAGGGTGCGATCCTGCGCGCCACCTTTGACGATGTCGCCGGATTCGATGAACACGTCTTCGCTAGAGACGTTCTCGACGGCCAACTCATTTACGTTGCGGGTTTCATAGACCACCACTTTGCGCTGATCGATGGCTTCGTCCAGCGTGAGTAAGTTCTTGGCGGATTTGTCGGCGCCGTGAATCAGAAATATCGTAAGGTTGTCATGGGTAAAGGGTCCCGAGAGCCGGGTCTGCGCGAAACACGTCGCAAGACTGGCAAGCGCGAGCACACTGCGGGTAAGCATTCGTTGCATGAATCTCCTTTGGACCTCGGGCGCGATTGGCCCAATGGTCTTCACTCAGCGAATGCCGCGGCGGCGGAAAATCTTTCAGCAGGTACCGACTCCCTCACGGTCGCGGTTCGGTAGAGCACTCTTGTTTCCGAACCGCGAGCGTAAGCGACCGGTGGTTGCTTACAGGCCCTTCTTGGCCAGAAACTCGATCAAATCCACCACACGCATCGAGTATCCCCACTCGTTGTCATACCAGGCCAATACCTTCGCCAGGTTTCCGGCCAGCACCTTGGTCATCAACGAGTCCACGATGGAACTCGCCGGATTGTGCAGCATGTCGGTGGACACAACCGGGTCATCGGTGTACGCCAGGATGCCCTTCATCGGCCCGTTGGCGGCATCTTCCAGCGCCTTGTTGACCTCCTCAGTAGTGGCGTTCTTGGTAAGCACCACCACCAGGTCAACCGCCGAAACGTCGGGCGTCGGAACACGCATCGAGTAGCCGTCCAGCTTGCCCTTCATCTCGGGCATCACCAGGCCCATGGCCTTCGCGGCGCCGGTGGTGGTGGGGATCATGTTCAAGGCAGCGGCGCGGGCGCGGCGCAAATCCTTGTGCGGGAAATCGAGCACGTTCTGGTCGTTGGTGTAGCTATGAATGGTAGTCATCGAGCCCTTCTCGATGCCGAACTTTTCATGCAGCACCTTCACCACCGGCGCCAGACAGTTAGTGGTGCAGCTGGCATTCGAGATGACGTTGTGCTTGGCCGCATCGTACATCTTTTCGTTGACGCCCAGTACGATGGTTATGTCTTCGTTCTTCGCGGGCGCCGAAATCACCACCTTCTTTACGGTTCCGCGTAGATGCTTCTCGGCATCCTTCTTTTCAGTGAACTTACCAGTGGACTCGATGACGATCTGCGCGCCGAGTGAGCTCCAGTCCAGCTCGGCGGGATCCTTGGTGGCAAAAATCTTGATGCGCTTCCCGTTGACGACGATCGCATCGCCGTCCGCCTTCACCTCGCCGTGGAGGGTGCCAAGAGTCGAGTCGTATTTTAAGAGATGCGCCAGCGTCTTCGTGTCAGTAAGATCGTTGGCCGCGACAAATTCAATGTTCGGGTTATCGAGGGCCGCGCGAACCACGTTGCGGCCGATGCGTCCGAATCCGTTGATACCTACTTTTATGGGCATACAACTCTAGTTTAGTCGTTTCTGGTTCCGGGTAGTGCGACAAAAGTCGTTGAGCTCAGAACAGGCTGTCTTGCGCGCTAGGAAGCTCGCGGGGCGGATAGAACAGTCCGATGATTATCCATCTGTTTGGGTGACTCGCAACAGTGCCGACGTAGAAGTGGGTGTCTTTCTCGTGGATCATTTCCGACTCGTACCGCTGCCTGAACTTCTCCTCCCAACCAGCGCCACCGTAGTCGGATCGCCACTGACGATAGGACTGGCTCATCTCCCAGTCGGTGCACATCAGATTGTGACCACGACAGCCGGTTTCATCGCAGTCGAATTCGTAAAAGAAACGAAAAGGTATCTTCTCCAGTTGTTGCTTCGGTGCGTCTACAAATAAGTGTGTTTGGCGCAACATCCCAAGTTCGGCCTCTGACCACTCTGGATCAAGCGGGGCGATCCTCAGCCTTTTGATTGAGGCTGGGCGAAAAACGCCTAGCGTTGGAAATTGCGCCGAATCTCGTTTTCTTACAAGACTGCATAGACTCGAATCCCTCATAGGCAGAACGATCTCTTTTTTCGCTTGCCAGTTGTTCTTGTTGGACAAAGGCTCCGAAATAACGCGAATGCCATCAGGCCTTAAATTGAAGCTCTCCCGGCGGGGGTCGTCCGCCGCCTTGGTTACCTTTACCTCGACCCACTGATACTTTCGGAACCTTTGATCAGTCGGAAGCAACCGCCAGGGTACCGGAAACATTCTTAGCCACTCTCCTGTTTCGGTAATCGCTGCGGTGCAAGACGATTCTATGCCGAGCGGTACGGGGACTGGATACGTGCGAACAACGATAAGCGCCCGTTTCGTTTTCTCTGTGGGCATTCAGATTCACAGATCGAAACCGTTTAGCCCCATGGCCTCTAAGGCCAGAGACAAGCGGTGCCGATGACATTCATGAGGATCGATCTCAGTGCACATGAGCGCTACAGGATGCTCGAACCCATTCAAGAACGAGTGAAGGTTCAGGAAGCATGCAACCACGTTCGAGTCGTACCAAGTCCAGATCACATCGCGACTCCCAGTTTCGATGGCCTTCGCTCGAATATCGCGCGGAACCCCCAGTTCCCGCAGGTGGGCGTAGCACATCCCCTGTTCATGGAGCAATTGGGCCAAGTTGCCCTTGCTCAACTCGGGACGGTATATACTGACTGGATTCTGTCGAACATCAATAACCGTTCTTACGCCATGCTCCTTAAGGACCGTCAAGAGCTCTTCCGTCTTTCGACCGCTGTAGCCGAAGGTAAAAAAATCTGCTTGCTGGGAAGATCGAGACTCATTCCATTCAGCCTTGCTCGCGATCTGCTGCTTAACAGACGCGCTAGGAAGAGTGAGCCTATGAGCCTGCGGCATGGCCCAGTTTAGCGCCGATTCCCTAGACTTTCCACTTAAAAATTCCAGCAGTGTCGCGCTCCCGCTTTAGACCGATCTCTTCCTCGAGGTGCCGAACCCACTTATTGTTCGGGAACTTCTCGGGCAGCTTCGCAATGGTCCGAATCTCTGTCCAGGTCAGCGGCCCCGATTTTCTGAGGGTCTTCTGGATCTTGGCCTTGAACTCCTCATACGTAAGCATCGACGCAGCGGGCTTCTTCCTCGGACTATTCCAATAAGTGCTGTTGCATTTCGGACAAACTGAGGGTTCCTGTTCTGAATCTCTGGGAATCCATTCATGGCTACACCGCTCGCAGCGATAGCCCATGACCGTGATTGGAACTCTAGCCATTCATATCCTCCCCGGTAACACCACAACGGTAACGCAGTCTACGAGAGAACCACTTGCCACCCTTCGCTGCTCGTTTGGGTCCAACAACCATTGCCGTGCCCGGAGAACCTGAGAAGTGACTCCGGCAATGGCCGCAGGGCTCGCCGATCGCCTATGTTCCGCGCGCGACTTGCTAAGAGACCGCACGATCGAAGCGTAGCCTACGCTGGAGCGCCCTCCACCCACGTCATCTAGCCCAGCCTTAGAACGGATGCTTTAGACCGCGAAATGATACGCTTGAAATTGTGACGTCCGATGACGCGATGAACCAACTTCTTGAGCTGATAAGGAGGGAAATTAACGGGGAAATTACCGAGGCAGACACCGCAAACGCGACCAAAGAAATCCTGATGAGGGCGAGGCTCGCGATGACTGATGAAGAGGTCCTAGAAATCCAACGTCAGGCGCTAAGGATTCATCATGAGGTGGCGAAACACATTTCCGGCAGTGGCTTTAAGGTACCAGGCAACGATCCTCACAAACCGAACTGAGTAATCAACTAACTCTTAGCGCGCAACGCGTTTCTCGTTGCGCGAGGTGGTTGCTACTTCACCGGCAAGGACGGAGCCGTGGAACCGCCGATGTCGGCGTAGGCTTCCTTGATTCGGATCACCTTGCTGTTGGCGAACGTCACGAAAGTAATCTTGCCCGGAGGATCGCCGTAAATCCAGTCTTCGATTTCCGTGCCGTCCTTGTCGGTGTTGCGTTCTTTGTGGCGGGGTTTTCCCAGGGCCATTACCACCATTTCGCGATCCATGCCCTCAATCGCCTTGTTCGCCTTGATCGCGTTCTGGATCGGCTCCGGCAGCTTCTCCACGTAGTTTTCTGTCGCGGTTTCCTTCTCGAAATCCAGCACTGGCGCCAGCATCTTCTTGATATCCGCTGCCTTCACGGGTGGAATGGGCTGGTTGAATCGCAGGGCTATGTTGGTGCCGCCAGGAGCATTCGAATTCTGCCCCGTCGAGATGGGACTGGTCGTGCCTCCCATGCCGATCTGGATATGATCCTTCCAGCTCCCTTTGCCCTTCATTCCGCCGTTGATCTCGAACAGTATCTTGTCGCCCTCAATGGTCAACTTCGTGATTTGGACCAGATCGCCCACGCGCGCCGCCGGGCCGTTTTTCTGGTTCGCTTCGTTCCACTTCTGCTTGTCCCAGGTGCCGTTGCTATCAAACGGCAGCGGATCCTTGGAACGCGGAAGAGCCGCTTTCACGGTGGCATATTCGCTCAGCAAGCCGCGCAGGATTTCGATGCGGTCGTCTTCGGTGAGTTTTTTGTCGGCGCGGGCGGGCGGAAGAATCCAGAATCCGGAAGCCAGGAAGCAGAAGGCGGCAGGCAGCAGGCGACAGGCGGCGGAAAACCTAGCTTTCATGGAGCCTCCCGTAGCAGGAACGCGTCCTGATGTTGGATCGGCGCTTTGTAGAGATAGAAGAAGAGCGCCACAACAACCACAGTCGTGAGCCAACCGCCTTCGGGGCCATACTCGCCTCCGCTCCAGGGTTCGCCAATCTTCCAATGCAGGACGTACCCGGTTACTCCCATTGTAAACCCGCTCAGGTTGGCGCCCAATAGGGGCAAAACCCAATTCCACCCGAAATGCAGGCCGACCGGCAGCCAAAGGTCGCCGCTCAAGATAAACGCGTAGCCCAGCACGATTCCCCACAGGACAGTGTTGAGCAGCGCCAACCATGTGAAATGCAGATTTTGAGTATGCGCCAGGCCAAACAGGACGCCCATCGGCAGTATGGTCGCGAAAGGTCCAATGGCCTTCACCAGCACCTGGAAACCATATCCGCGAAACAACATCTCTTCGCCCACGGAGCCGAATAGCAGCACGATGGAAACCAGCAGCAGGCTGGGCCAATGAAAGTGTGAATCCGTGGAGGGATCGAGATCGGCCGCACGGAAAAGGATCGGCCCCACCAGAACCACGATGCCCGCTCCACAGCCGCCGAGAATGCCCAATGCAAGGTTGCGTCGTGAAGCCGCGGTCCAGCCCAGGCCGATGTCGGCGAGCTGCCCCCGCTCGTAAATTCTGAGGACGATCGCGTTCGCCACCCCGGCCGCTGCGAAAGTGCTGAGCGCCGCGATCACAAAAGGCGAGCCGACCCAAATCATAGCCCAGGGAAAAATGTAATATCCGAGAATCGCGATTAAAGCGAAAACACCAACCCGCAGTAACACGCCCAGATTCTTGCTCTGTTGAGTGGGAGTGGCGGGCAGCAATCCTTCATGTTACGTGAATTGTAGCGCACGCACTCCTGCGTGCCGCGTCGGCACTCATGCCGACGCCTGCGAACGGGCTGCTATGCGAATAGCGAGATTCCCGCGACACCAGCCGCTCCGGCTTCGATGCAAAGCGCTGCGTTCCCCGCCGTAACGCCACCGAGAGCGTAAACAGGCAGCCGGACGCTAGAGGTGGCAACGCGTACCGCCTCGAGACCGATCGGCACGACGCTCTTAGTGATGCTCGCGAAAACCGGACCGAAGACGGCGAAATCCGCGCCTTCGTTCTCGGCTGCTCTCAGCTCTTCGATGCTGTGGCACGATACGCCGATCAGAAAACCACGCGGCGCGATTCGGCGAATGGTGCTGGGCGCGATGGAGCCGGCCGGTAAATGGACGCCGTGCGCGCCGCACGCGAGCGAGACATCTGTGCGCGTGTTCACCAGGACCTGCACGCCTTCAAGCGCCACCGCGTCCCGCGCCAGATCCATCAGAGCCCGCGCGGAAAGCTGCTTGGCCCGAATCTGAATCATCTCCACGCCGTCGTGGACTGCGCGGGCGGCCACGTCCAGCGAATCGGTGATGCAGTAGCGTTTCATAGAACCCGCAAGCCGCTTGACGGAAACTCAATCACCCAATCTTTCACGCTCTGATATTTCTCAAACGCCGGTCGAGGTAGTTCCACGGCAACGTCGTCCGCGAATTCCAGGCGGACGCGCTCCACCTTCTCCACCGCGCGCACCAGAGTAGCCGGCATCTGGTTCGTTCCGAGGCTGCCATCCTTGGGCGACGCCGTGAGCACGTCCGGGCGGATGCACAACCACACCCGATCGCCAATCAACCGTCCCGGAAAATACGGGCCCGTCAACTCGAAATCCTGATACCGCAAGCGGCTCACATTGCGCCCTGGATCCAGTCCCCGGATTTCAACCGGCAGCAGGTTATAGACACCCAACAGCCGGGCTACGTCGACATTGGCCGGGTATTCGAAAACCTTGCGCGGAGTTCCGCTCTGCACCACGCGGCCCTCCCGCAGGACTAGCATTTCGTCTCCCAGTTCGAGACACTCCTCAAAATCGTGCGTGACCAACAATGCGGGTATCTGGAACTCCTCACGCACTTGGCGAAGCACCGCATATAGTTCGGCCCGGAGCGGCGCTTCCAAACCTCGCGCGGGCTCGTCCAACAAAAGCAAACGGGGCGAACCGATCAGCGCTCGCGCAATGGAACAGCGTTGTTTTTGGCCGCCCGATAGCTCATAAGGACGGCGCCCGGAAACTTCGGCAAGGTGAAATTTCTCCAGCATCTCATTCACTTTGCGATGCCGTTCCAGCCGCGGAATCCGTTCCACGGCGAACTCCAGGTTTCCCCGCAGAGTCATGTGCGGAAACAGCGCGTAGTTTTGAAAAACGTATCCGCAGCGCCGGGCACGTGCCGGAAGGTGTACACCTGAGGCGCCGTCAAAAAGAATTTCGTCGTCCAACAGGATGCGTCCTTCGTCGGGACGCACAAACCCAGCGATCGAATCTAGCGTCAACGTTTTGCCGGCGCCGCTCGGCCCAAAAAGCACCGTGATTCCCGCCTCCGCCTTGAAATCCACGTCCAGCGAAAAAGCGGCGGATTCCTCGCCGGGCGCAAATTGCTTGCGGACGCGCGCCTGGATCATAGCGCGGTTTGGCGCGGACCGTAGGGGCTGGAAGTGAGCCGATTGGCGACGCTCAGCACCATCAGTGCTATGCCCGAAATAATTAGCACCAGCACGCGGGCCGTCTTGCCGTTGCCGCCCTCCACGGCGTCGTATATCGCGAGCGCCACGGTTTGCGTCCGTCCCGGAATGTTGCCCGCAATCATCAGCGTGACGCCGAAATCGCCCAGTGAGCGCGCGAATGCCAGCGCCGCAGCCGCAAGTATGGACCGGCGCGCCAGCGGCAGCGTTACGCGCCAGAACAGCCGCAGCTCGGATGCGCCCAAATTTCGCGCGGCCCGTTCGTATGACCGGTCCACGCTCTCAAATGCCGCCCGCGCCGACTTCACCAGTAGCGGCGTGGAATGAAATAGCGCCGCAACCACCGCCGCTTGCCAGGAGAAGACTAGCGGTTCGCCGAAGAGCCACTCATAGATTTTTCCTACAGGACTGTTACGGCCCAGCACAACCAACAGGTAGTAACCCAACACGGTCGGAGGCAGCACCAGCGGCAGCGTCACGGCGGCATCCAGCACTTCCTTACCTCGAAATTGCCGGTTCGCCAATATCCATGCCAGCCACAGCCCGACGCCTAATGCCAGCGCGGTTGAAATCACAGCCACGCGCAGGCTTAGCCACAGCGGGAACCAATCGATTGGCATGGGATATTACATGTTAGCGCAGGCCGGTTTGTGATAAAGTCCCCACTCATGCGCGCCTTCTTGCTGATTTTCTTAGCGGCCGCCGGCGCCTTTGCGCAAAAGGTCACCATCGAATTCGATCAGACTGTGGACTTCAGCAAGTACAAGACTTTTGCCGTCCGGGATGGCCAGTTGAATAGCAGGAATCCTGCGCTGAACAGCGAACTGGTCAAAAAGCAGATCAATGCGGATATCGAGCGCGATCTCACGGCTCGGGGTCTCGAGATGGTGGCCGGCCGATCCGATCTGAATGTCCGATACCGGTTTGGATCAGCCCGCAAAGTGGAGATCGAGCAATATCCCGCGGGCTGGCGCGGCTTGGGTACACAGGTGGTGCGCGTGCCGTACACAGAAGGCACGCTCGTCATCGATCTGCGCGACGCGAGCGTTCATGCACTGGTGTGGCGCGCTATCGCGAGCGAGGAAAAAAGTGATCCCACCAAGATCGCTACCAAACTGGACAGCATGGTCAAAAAGGCGTTCGAAAAATACCCGCCCAAGCTGAAGTAGTAGCCGCTGCTAACGGATAATTTCCCAGCGTGCCCCCCTCCCTCGTCCCACCAGTCGAATTTTTCCAACCTTCTTCATTTCCGTGAGAACCTTCTTGATGAGTTGTGAACTGACCGCGGGCAACTGCGCCGCCATGTCGCCTAACGTGAACTTCTCCACCTGGGCAAGCAGGGTCTGTCGAACCAAGTCGCTTTTGGCCGGTCGAGCCTGAACCGACTCGACCTGGATCTCGAATTCCTTGTACGCGTTTCGCAAAATACTCAGGAAGTAGTTCCACCACGGCACTATCTCGTTCTCCCCTTCATGCCAACCCTGTGAGCACAATTTGAGGACGCGATAATACTCCTCCTTGCTCTCTTCAATCAATCTCTCCAGACTGATATACCGCGGTACCTGAAAGCCCTCCGTTTGGAGTAGCAACGAAGTTGTGAGCCGTGAAACGCGGCCATTGCCGTCACGAAAGGGGTGGATACAAAGTAAATCGAGGATGAACGTTGCCACAATCAAGAGCGGAGGGACCCGTTCTCGATCGCGCACGACGTGATACCTGCGGCACAACAAGTCCATGGCCACGGGTGTCCGCTTCGCCGAGACGGGGACGAAGCTAAGGCTGCGCTCCCCACTCGGCAGGACTTGAATGATTTCGTTGTCGCGTTTCTTCCATTCTCCTGCGTCTCCCGAACCGCCATGGGCAAGAGAACGCAAGCGACGGATCACGCCGGGAGCGACTGTCACGCGCTTCTTTCGGGAGAAGATCCATTCCAGCGCCGCTCGATATCCCGCGAGTTCCTCCTCCGACCGGTCACGCGGCCTTGCGCGTCCGATCACCAGAGGCCGCAGCCGATTCGCCGCGACAGTGACCCCCTCGATTCGATTCGACGACTCGACGCTCTGGATAATTGCCTGCTCCCGCAATACTTCCAGTACCTCAGGCTTCTTCCTGGTCCACAGATCCTGCTTCCCGCGCGCCTCCATGCACTCGCCCAGAAGCCAGCCCGTTCCAATCGGGATGGCCAGGTGGGCCAACCTACCAGGGTCGAGTGTCAACATGTACAAATGACGTTCAAATGATGGCCTAGTAGCCTAATAATAGCCTATTTGGTTTTGAGTAGCCAATTATCTTGTTCTTCCCTTCGCGCCCGCATCGCTATAGAACAGCCAGTAGCTATTGCCCACCCGCTCAGTCGGCTGCGTTGTTTCCGGCCAAAATTGGAACCCAGGGTCATAGGCGTACCGCGTGCCGCCGAATATTCCCAATTTCAGAGCAGTGAAGCCCACTACATTCCACCCCGGCCGGGGTCCGTTGACATCCAAGGGATGGATGGGCGGGAGTCCGTAGAGTTTATCGAGGTCGCCGGATGCGAACTGGTTGAAATAGATCTCCGTTGCGCCCAGTTCCTTCAACCTCTTCGCGAGTCTCTTCGTATCCTGGCCCCAATCCAGGTCCGAGTCTACCAGGAAGGCCTCCGGTTTCCCGGTCGCAATTACGTTGAAATACGCCAGGTAATTTGGATGCGCGGCAAGGGAGCATGCAGCAACCAACACCAGAGTGAGCGCCACTCCACCTTGTGCGAGCCCACGCCGCTTTGGAAGGTGCGCCAGCCAGATGGCCGCGCAGCCACCCGCGATGCCAAACGCCACAAACACGGGCAGCACGTGCCGGCTGCCTATTCGGATCTGCGAGAAGAACGATGAGAAGATCAAAATTCCCAGGACAACACTCGGCGCAAGCCAACCTCTTGTTCCGTACCGCTTGCGCGAGAACAGCAAGCCCAGCCCGAGACCGCCCAGCGCGAGCATAGGAAGCGGGGTTTTTACCGCCAACGCCACCAGGTAGAACTGTGGCCAACCGGTGTTGTTCACCGCGCCCATCAAATAGGTTGTGTGGCCCGTGGAATTATGTTTATTTACTTCGTCAATGCCGTTGAAAAGTTCAGGCGCCGGTACCGGAAACGAAAAGTCGGCGGTCTTTCCAAACGAAAAAAGATAACCCGCCCAAATCAGGATGGCTGCGATGGCCGCCGCAAGCAGCCCTTGCGGTAAGCGCTGCAGCACCAGCCCTGCCAGCCGGTTGAGACGCGGGCGTTCGAAACCCAACCAAAGCAAGAGCGCGACAGCCGCTATCGATGGAAAGAAAGCCAATGTCGAAAACTTGGACAACACCGCCAATCCCGTGGATGCGCCAAAAGCCGCGGCGCGCCACCAAACCGGTTCTTCCAGCCAACGCCAGCCGCTGTAGATTGCCAGCAGCAACATCGCCGTCAACCCCATATCGGTGGTGGCAAGTCCCGCGTGCGCCAAAACCGTTGGCGTCATCGTTACCAGGAACACGGCCAGCACGGCGGCGGGCGCGCTGCCTGAAATCCAGCGCGTGCACGAATAGGCAATCCAGCAGGTGATCCAAAAAAACGGGAGGATTCCCAGCCGTGCCAGTGCGAGATAGAAATCCTCGGTACCCCGGCTGAAGAGAATCGCCAATCCGTCGTCCCACATCGATTTCTTATTCCAGCCCTGCGCGCCGAAAATCTTGGGCAGCACCGCGGTCATTACTCGCGTTAAAGGAGGATGTTGTGGTTCGTACGTGTAGGTATGCTTTTCGAGCCACTCCATGCCGCATGCGATGTGCGCCGGTTCATCAAACGTGTGACTGAAAATCGTGTAGGTGGAAACGATCCTGGCGGTCCCTAGCGCCACCAATCCAATCGCCAGCCACGTCGCGCGCCGCCCGAGAAGCGATTCGAATCGCGTCCAATACCCGGCGGCAATGGCCTTCCCGGGAGCGGCCCTGGGTCCAACGGCCGCGGGGGACCCGGCCGCTACTTTGACGCGCTTTTTCATTAGCTCAGCATCGCGCACCCATCCACCTTACGCAACAGCGGGTCCGTAACCCTGGTATAATAATTCCAGATGTTTGCTTTCTGTCCGCGCTCGCGGATGAAGGTCTTCACTCCCGCTATTAGCTGCTCGCCTGGAACGCCAGCCTGCCCTGCTGTTCCGCAATGCATTTAATCTCAATTTTTGAATGAAACTCAGCGTTCAGATCACCCGCGGCATCGAGTCCCTCTTTGGAACCCGAGATGAGAATATCCGTGTTTTAGAAAAAGGTCTAAACGTCACCACCAGCCTCAGGAACGATTCGCTCGAGATCGAAGGCGAGGAGCCCAACGTCATTCGGGCCGCCAGCATTCTGGAGGATTACGTTGCGTTGGTCAAGGAAGGCCAAAGCTTCGCCAACGGCGACCTGAACAGTTATCTGCGCGTGGTCACTGAAGACGCGGAAGTGACGTTGCGCAGCTTGGTACACAGCGGCCGTCAGAGGAATTTCGGCAAGAAAACGCTGGCGCCTAAAACCGTGAATCAGCGGCGCTACGTGGAAGCCATCGAGCGGCACGATCTGGTTTTCGGCGTCGGTCCTGCCGGTACCGGAAAGACTTACCTCGCTGTCGCCATGGCAGTCTCGGCCCTTTTGAACAAGCGCGTGAGCAGGATCGTACTGACGCGTCCAGCGGTGGAAGCCGGCGAACGGCTCGGTTTCTTGCCCGGAAACCTGCAGGAAAAAGTGGATCCTTATCTCCGGCCGCTGTACGATGCCTTGTACGACATGCTGGAAGCGGATAAAGTGGAGAAACTGCTGGAGCGCTCGGTAATTGAAGTGGCGCCCATCGCGTTCATGCGCGGCCGCACCTTGAACGACAGTTTCATTATTCTGGATGAAGCGCAGAACAGCACCGCTGAGCAGATGAAGATGGTGCTCACGCGGCAAGGATTCAATTCCAAGATGGTGGTTACCGGCGACCTCACGCAGATCGACTTGCCGTCGGGCAAGCGCAGCGGTCTGATCGATGCGGTGGAGGTCCTGCGCGGCGTGGAAGGCATGAGTTTTGTCTATTTCGACGAACGCGACGTCGTTCGGCATAGCTTGGTGCAAAGAATCGTGAAAGCCTACGAGCGATATCAGGATCTTACCGGCACCGGCCGGCAACTCGCGCTCCGGCTGGCGGAGCCACCCGTTGAGGCGGCCACTCCGGCCTCGGAACCCCCTTCGCTCGCCGAAGCGCAGGGTCCCGAAATTCCGCTGAACTGAGGTTCCCATGCCATCCCAGCAGAGCGCTCTGCTTTTTCAGGTGGCCACGCCCGGTGTCTCTCGCCGTGACCTGCGTGCGTTCGTGAAACGCCTGCAAGTGGAAGTGGCTGGGGGCCGCGTCTTCTGTTGCTTGATCGCAGGGGATGAGGAGCTGCAGCGCCTGAACAGAGAATTCCGTAAGCGCGATTATGCCACGGATGTTCTGTCATTCCCTATATCATCTCTTCCATCCCGTCCATCGACTGTCCGCGTAGGACAAGCCTCTGGCTTGTCCAGGCAAGCCGGAGGCTTGCCCTACGCGGACGGGGCCGGGGAAATTGCGATCTCGTATCATGCCGCCCGCCGGCAGTCGGTCGAGCATGGCCACAAGGTGCAGCAGGAAATCGAGATCCTGATGCTGCACGGCGTGCTCCACCTGCTCGGCCTGGATCACGAAACCGATCATGGCCGGATGTTGAGCGTCGAACGGAAATGGCGAGTGCGCTTGGGCCTGCCCGCCGGTCTCATTGAGAGGGCGAGCGCATGATCGGCCTGGTGTTCGCCTGCATCCTGATTGTCTCGGCTGTGCTTTGTGTGCTCACTGTATTTCAAACCATGTACACGGATTCCCTGCGGCTGCGCGGGCCCGCTCTTCCGGCGCTCGATTTCTTCAAGGAAACGCTCGAAGACCGTATTGGCCTGGAGACCCGCCACGGCGTACTGGTGATTTCGATGATCAAACATACCCTGCTTATGCTGCTGGGTATCCTGTGCGTCGCCACTGCTTTGGGCGCCCCGCTCGGATGGGAGACGCTCGCGGAAGCGGCGCTGTTTGGTTGGCTCACCATGTTGCTTTCGACTTATGTTCTCGCGCCGTTGCTGTATCGCAAGACTAGCGGCCACTGGTTGCTGCCGCTGGCCCCTGTACTGCGGATGTGCGCGATGCTGGTGCGTCCGCTGACGGCCGTCCTCGGATTCTTCCAATCCCTGGTGGAGCTGGCGGAGGCAGAAAAAGTTCAGGTAGAGGCCCCCGGCCCAACCAACGATATCGAAGCCCTCATCTCGGCCGGCCAGGAAGAAGGAATCATCGAGGAGCAGGACCGCAGGCTCATCGAAAGCGTGGTCGCGTTCGGCGACAAAACAGTTCGCGAGGTAATGACTCCGCGGCCCAAGATCGTGGCCATCGAAGCCGATCGCTCGCTCGAGGATTTGCGCCAACTGGTGATTCACGAGCAGTATTCCCGCGTCCCGGTCTACGAACAGACCATCGACAACATCATCGGCTTCGTGCACGTGCGCGATATGTTTGAGCTGGACCCCGCCGAACGCCTCGGACGCCTGGTGAAGGAATTGGCCCGGCCCATTCGCTTCGTTCCGGAAACCAAGCCGGTCAATATTCTGTTGCGCGAAATGCAAACCGATGGCGTGCACATGGCCATCGTGATCGACGAGTACGGTAACACCGCCGGCCTTGCCACCATGGAGGACATGGTGGAGGAGATCGTGGGCGAGATCCACGATGAGCACGAACCAGAGCGCGACGTCCAAAAGGAAACGGAAGGTAGTTTCGTGGTGTCGGGGAGCCTGGATCTCGACCGGTTACATGACTTGCTCGGATTCCGCCCCAAGGAAGAAACCGAATCCACAACCATTGGGGGTCTCGTAACCGAGTGGCTGGGGCGCGTTCCCCATGTGGGCGAAACCCTGGAGCGGGAAGGCATTCGGATCGACGTGCTGGCCGGCGACGAATTGAAAGTAGAACGCGTGCGGGTCTCGAAAGCGGAGCCCGAAACGGTATCCCAGAGCCACGCATGATGCCTCAAGCGTCAGCGTTCCACTCCGGTTTTGTTTCCATCTTAGGACGGCCCAACGCCGGCAAATCCACTCTGTTGAACGCGCTGGTGGGCGGCAAGCTTGCGATTGTTTCCGAGAAACCACAGACCACCCGAACCGCCATCGAAGGCGTCCTCAACGTGAAAGGCGCCCAAGTGGTTTTTCTGGATACGCCGGGCATTCACACTTCCAGCTCGCTTCTCAACCGGCGCATGATGGATACCGTCCGGTCGTCATTGGCCGATCGCGATCTGCTGCTCTACCTGGACGATTCCACCGCGCGCTTCGGCGAAGAGGATGTGCATGCGCTCGACTTGCTTCGCGACGTGTCCACCCGAGCCTTCCTGTTGCTGACCAAGATCGACCGGCTGGGCGACAAAAGATTGCTGCTTCCGCGTATTGAACAAATCAAGGCGGTGCGCGAGTTCGCCGAGTATATTCCAATATCCGCGGTCTCGGGTGAAGGATTGGACCGGCTCCGCGAAGCCATCGTAGCAACCCTTCCCGAAGGTCCCGCTTATTTTCCACCGGACTATCTCACCGATCAACCCGAGCGATTCCTTGGGGCCGAATTGATTCGCGAAAGAATCCTGCGCGAGACGCGGCAGGAGGTGCCCCACGCCGTGGCTGTCGTCGTCGACGAATGGAAGGATCAACCGAAGCTGCTCAGAATCTCGGCGACCATCTACGTCGAGCGTGCCGGCCAGAAGGCTATCGTCATCGGCGCCAAAGGAGCAACGCTCAAGAAGATAGGAACGCTGGCGCGCCAGGAAATGGAGACCATGTTCTCGCGCAAAATATTTTTGGAGCTGTTCGTCAAAGTTCGTAAAGACTGGCGCGAGAGCCCCGAATTTCTAAATGCCATTGACTGGCGAGCCATGCGGGGGCGAGAATCAGATTGACTATGCGACTTCTATCGCTCACAGTTGTGCTCGCTCTTCTCGTGACGCCTTTGGTCGCGCAAAAGAATCCTACCGACGACGAAATAACCGACCAGGTTTTGGTGAAGCTCGCAAGCGACGCGGACCTGGGTGGCATAAAATTCGAAATCACGGTTCATCAGGGAGCCGTCACGCTCAAGGGCAAAGTTCGTAACGACAAGCAGAAGGTCAAGGCCGAGAAGGTGACGAAGAAGGTGAAGGGCGTCACCAGTGTGGTTAACGAGCTGGTGATCAGTCCGCTGGATTGCCTACGCACGTTACCGAGCCACGACCGTGAGGGAGTGGTTTTTGCCTACTACCCTAGGGAGCCCCACTTAGCAGCGGTTTACGTTTCTTGACAGATCGTCAGTAACCCTCGTAACTTCTTCAGCGCCAAGTAAATTAGTGAAACTGTGGACGATCTTTCTGTCTCTGGCGCTGGCTGGCGCGCAAACGGCTACTCCGCCTTTGAAATCCGTAATTGGCGAGGTGACTTCGCTCGATGCCGCCGCCAAACAGATCAATGTGAAGGCGGATGACGGCGTCATTTACACCATCGACCTGGCGGATAGCACCTCCTACTACCACGTTCCGCCCGGAGAGAAGGACCTGAAGAAGGCCACCAAGATCGCCCCCTCGGATGTCGCGGTTGGGGATAGACTCCTCGCCCGCGGGGCACTCACGGAGGAGACCAAATCCATCGCAGCCAAGACCATCGTGGTCATGACCAAAGCCGATCTTGCTAAGAAGCAGGAACGGGACCGGGCGGCGTGGCAGACACGTGGGGTTGCCGGTACGGTGACTGCGGTGAACGCGGACGCCAAAGAAATCACGATAAATACCCACGGGCGCGATACCAAGACGGTAGTGATCGAAACATCCGCGGCGGGATTCCGGCGCTATGCTCCCGATTCGGTCCGTTTCGCCGATGCCAAGCCCAGTACGTTCGCGGAATTGCAGGTTGGCGATACAGTCCGTGTACTCGGCGACAAAAATGAAGACGGCACCCGCTTCAAGGCGGAAGAGTTGATTTTCGGATCGTTCCTGACCATCGCGGCAACTGTGGTCTCAGTGAATGCCGCTACCGGTGAGGTGGTGGTTACGGATCTCAGGAGCAAGAAGCCCGTGACAATCCAAACCAATCAGAATACAATGCTGCGGAAGCTGGACGAGCGGATAGCCAGGTTTTTGGCGCTTCGTATGCATCCGGATGCCGCGGCGGGCGGTGGTCCCCCTGGCGCTGGCGGTGCAGGTAATGGCGCCGGCGCGCGTCCCCCGCAGGCCCAGTCTGGAGCACCCGGCGCGCCCGGCGCCGCCGATAGCGGCCGCCCATCTGTTGGCGCCGGAGGCCCGCGGCCAGGCGCCGCCAATGGCGATCTCCAACAATTGCTCGAGCGCTCGCCTCAGCTATCCTTGGCGGATCTCAAGAAAGGTGACGCACTTATCATTTCGAGCTCGAAGGGCCCCGACGGCTCTTCCATGACGGCTTTTTCTTTGGTGGCCGGCGTCGAGCCATTTCTCGCGGCGGCTCCACGCACCGCCGGTCAGGTGGATCTGGGTTCGTGGAACATCGGCGCCGGTATGCCGGAGCAATAGAAACGGCATGCATCTTTAAAAAAATACAGGAACTGAATGTCGAAAAAACTATTAGCACTCTTGCTGTTTCTTACCTCTTCGTTGGCGCTCCACGCGCAGCAACTTGGAATTTTGCACGGCACTGTGATGGATGAATCCGGAGCGCTGGTTCCCGGAGCCAAGGTCACCGTTTCGAACGCCGCGGGACCGGTAAAATCCGCTACCTCGGGCGATGACGGTAGTTATTCCATTGCCGGTCTTGTCCCCGGTAAATACACGGTCCAAGCATCCTCTCCGGGATTAGTACAGTTCCAGCCTGCTACGGTGGACATCGCAACCGGCGGAACAGCCACCTTGGATCTCAAACTGCGCGTGGCCGCGGAAAAACAGGAAGTCACGGTTCAGGAAAACGTGGGACCGATGGTAAGTACGGATCCATCCCAAAACGCGGGTGCCCTGGTGCTCCGTGGCGCGGACCTGGATGCGCTCTCCGATGATCCCGACGATCTGCAGTCCGATCTGGAAGCGCTGGCCGGCCCGTCCGCCGGACCGAGCGGCGGCCAGATATACATAGACGGGTTTACGGGCGGGACGCTCCCCTCCAAGGATTCCATTCGCGAGATCCGCATCAACCAAAACCCGTTCTCGCCTGAATTCGACAAGCTGGGCTACGGCCGCATCGAAATCCTTACCAAGCCGGGCTCGGACAAATTCCATGGCAATGTGAACTTTAATTTTGGTGATGATGCCTTGAATTCCCGCAATCCCTACGCGGCCGAAAAGGCTCCACTGTTACTGAAAGATTTCTCAGGGACCATCAGCGGGCCCATCAACAAGAGGGCATCCTTCTTCCTGGACGTATCCGATCGCGACATAAACAGCGGAACCGTCTTCAACGCCGTCACGGTGGGAGGCGCGCAATTCATCAACCCCATCGCGGTCAGTCCCGGCACCGTATCCCCCAGCGATCTGGCTATCACGCCGTACAATTCGGTGTTCAAAGCGCCTCAGAACCGCCTGCGCATCAGCCCCCGCGTCGACTATCAGCTCAGCCAGAACAACACCTTGACCATCCGTTATGGTTACACGCGAAATGATGCCCAGGATCAAGGCATCGGGACCACCGCCCTGGTTACGCGAGGTTTTCAAAGCCTGTCGACCGACCAGACCGTGCAGATCGTCGAGACCGCCGTTCTCAGCACCAAGGTCATCAATGAGACCAGGTTCCAGCTGTTTCACACCGATAGTCTCGAAACCGCGAACAGTCTGGTACCGGGACTGATAGTGTCAGGCGCCTTTAGCGGCGGTGGCGCGCAGCTGGGGCGTACTAGCGATACTCAAAATCACTACGAGCTGCAGAACTACACCTCTATCGCCGGTGGGGCGCATAGTTGGAAATTTGGCATGCGTGTGCGCGGCATCACCATCGAGAATATCTCTCCTAACAATTTCGACGGCACGTTCACTTTCGCGGGCGGCTATGCGCCAATTCTCAATGCCGACAATCAGCCGCTGGTTCCAGGAGTGGTGTGTAACCCCAGCAGCCCGAACTCCGCCGCGTGCCAAACCATCACTTCCATCGAACGCTATCAGCGCACGCTCATTTTCCAACAGATGGGATTCTCTCCGGCGATGATCGCTCTGCTGGGCGGCGGGGCATCGCAATTCAGCATCGGCGGCGGAATCCCGCTGGTAAACGTCAACCAGGTGGACGTGGGACTTTTCGTCGGAGACGATTGGCGCGTGAAGCCCAACCTCACTCTGAGCTTAGGCCTGCGCTACGAAATACAAACGAATCTCAGCGACCGGCGGGATTGGGCGCCTCGCTTCGGATTTGCCTGGGCTCCCGGACAAAGCAAGAACAACCCCCGTCCTAAACTCGTCTTCCGTGGCGGGTTCGGCATGTTTTATGACCGTTTCAGTGAGCAAAACGTAGAGACCGCGGCGCGGTACAACGGCGTTCTCGAGCAGCAATACACCGTGACCAACCCGACCTTTTACCCCAACATTCCACCCATCTCGGATCTCAGTCAGGTGGCGCAGACCACCTATCAAATTGACAAGAATCTGCGCGCGCCATACATCTTGCAATCCGCCATTACGGTGGAGCGGCAGTTGCCCAAAAGCACCACGGTGTCACTTTCCTATCTGCACTCGCACGGCTTGCATGAGCTGCGGGAGCAGGATATTAACGCCCCGCTGCTCGGAACTTTTACGGGTCCCGGTACCGGAATCTTTCCGTACGGCAAAACGGGGCCGATTTTGCTCATGGAATCCGACGGAATATTTAACCAGAACCAGTTGATCACCAACGTCCGGACCCAGCCCACCAGCAAAATATCGCTGAACGGGTTTTACATGTACGGGCACGCTCAGAGCAACACCGACGGCATCGGGACGCTGCAAGCCAATCCTTACAGCATGGCGGGAGAATATGGCCCGTCGTCGCTCGATGTCCATCATCGCGCTTTCCTGGGCGGGAACATCGCCACCAAGTGGGACTTCCGGCTGTCTCCGTTCGTCGTGATCAATTCCGGAGCGCCATTTAACATCACCACCGGCACCGACGAGTTTGGCACGACCCTCTATAATGCACGCCCCGGCCTCGTAACTGATCCCAGTCTGGTGCCGGCAGGAACCACTCTAATTCAGACGCCGTATGGCTTGTTGGATCCCAACCCGAAACCGGGAGGCGAGCCGGGCGAAGTGAATCTGCCCAGGAATTATGGCCGCAGTCCCGGATCGGTCAGCGTGAACCTACGCTTGGCGAAGACCTTCGGCTTCGGTCCGTCTAGAGAGACGTCCGGCAGCCGCCCTTCGGGCATGGGAGGTGGAGGCGGAGGAGGTGGTCACGATCACGGACCTCCCGGTGGCGGCGGCATGATGGGGGGCATGGGTGGAATGTTCGGCAACCCCACCACTAGCAAGCGCTACAACCTGACCCTCTCGATACAGGCTCGCAACCTCTTGAATCACGTCAACCCCGGTCCCATCAACGGCATCGTCACTTCGCCGCTTTTTGGCGAATCGAACTCCTTAGCGGGCGGCTTCGGAGCCTTTTCCCAGAGCGGGAACAACCGCCGGCTCGAATTGCAGGCGCGATTCCAGTTCTAGAGCGGGTGGTGATAGTGGGGCAGACCCCCAGGTCTGCGCGGGTCCCCCTGGACCCGCTCTTCGCCGACGGAATCAGCTTCCTTCAAAACCCGGCAAGCCGACGAGGGCGTCGGCTGCGGTCCAGGGGGACCGCCCCACTAAGAATGCGAATTGAGCAATCTTGGCAAAACGAAGTGACATTGGGAGCTTCCGCCTGCGAACCCTGCTAAGATTAATCGAACCATGCCGATTAGCAAGGATTTGCTGGACATCCTGGTCTGTCCTTTGTGCAAAGCAACGGTCGAGTTAAAGCCGGATCAGAGTGGTTTGAAGTGCGTACAATGCAAGCGCGTGTACCCCATTCGCGACGACATCCCCGTGATGCTGATCGACGAAGCGAAAATCGAAGAATAAGCGCACGACTATCAAGATGAGCACCGTGTTCGAGCGTCTCGCCCCAGAAGCGCGAGTTGCAGTCATCCGGTTGCGGTCGCTGGGCGATTCTGTGCTAACCACTCCCGCGCTCTCCTTGCTGAAGCAAGCCCGGCCGGATTTGCGAATTGGCGTCGTGGTGGAGGACGCCTTCGCTCCCGTATTCGCGGGCAATCCCGATGTCGATTGCATTCTTCGCCCGAAAGCGTCCGAAGTCTCGCGCTGGCGTCCCGACCTGGCGATCAATTTTCACGGAGGTGCAACCAGTGTCCGGCTGACGCTCGCGTCGCGAGCTTCCTTCCGCGCCGGCTTCAGCCACTTCCGTTTCAGGCCGATCTACAACGTCCGCATCCCACGTGCTCAGGAGATCCTCCAAGTTGACCGAAAAGTCCACACCGCGGAGCATATGGCCTCGGCGATGTTCTTTCTAGGTGCGCCGGTGGTCGAGATCCCGCGCGCCCGGCTGTTCGCGAAACCTGCGGCCCGGCCGCGTCCCCGCCCCGGTCCATATGTCGTGCTGCATCCCATGGCGTCCGCGCCTCAAAAGATCTGGCCGCACTCTAACTTCCTCGCCATCGCGGATCACCTCGAGAACCATCTCGGGCTCGAGCCTGTCTTCATCTCAGGCCACGGCGAAAGCCTGGCCGCGTTCAATCGCTACACTTCGATCGAAGGCGCGTCACTGGAAGAAATAAAATCTCTGCTAGCGGGCGCTGCCCTCTTCATTGGCAACGACAGTGGACCAGCCCATATGGCTGCCGCGTTCGGGCTTCCCGTAGTGGTCATGTTCGGATCGTCGGACCCGGATATCTGGCGCCCGTGGCAGACCGAATCCTCGGTGCTCACCAACCCAGCCGGTATCCAATCTATCGCAGTGGCTGAAGTGGCTGAAGCTGCCGGGAAGGTGCTGGTCTCCCAATGACCCGCCTGCTCCGATTTGTGCGCCCCTATCTCGCGCCACTCCTGCTGTCGGTGTTCCTGATGGCCGCAGTCGGCGCGGCGCAGGGATTGATGGCCCTGCTGATTGTTCCCATCTTCGACCGCGTTCTGCGGCCCGAAACGCCGGATTCGCCGGTGCCGTTGTTCACCATTCCCGGCTTCAATCACACCATCTATCTGCAGCAATTCGTCCCCGCCTCTGTCCACAACATCTGGGTTATGGTGGCCATCGCCATCCTGGGCGTGTTCCTGGTCAAAGGGCTGTGCGATTACTTCGGCAATTATTTTGTCAACTACGTCGGCCTTTCCGCGGTCACCGATCTTAGGCAGAAAGTCTTCGACCGCGTGTTGCGCCAGGATGCGCATTTCTTCGAATCCAACTCCACGGGCCGGGTAATGTCGTCCATCATGAACGACCTCGAGAAGATCCAGGTGGCCACCTCGCACATGCTCGCGGATTGGCTGCGGCAGTCCTTCTCGGTAGTGTTCCTGCTGTGTGTGGTGCTTCAGAAGGATTGGAAGCTCGCCATCGCCAGCCTCACCGTATTGCCCTTCGTGCTGGTCCCCACCCTACGCATCGGCCGGCGCATTCGCAGGACCACAAGACGCGCTCAGGACCAAGCCGGCGAGCTCAGCCAGATCCTGCAGGAAACCATCAGCGGCCACCAAGTCGTCAAATCGTTTGGCACCGAGGACCTCGAATCCAATCGATTCCTGGTGGCAGCGAATCGGCTCAAAGCCAGCAACCTCCGCTACGTTGCGTTACAAGCGCTCTCCAGCCCGTTGATCGAATTCTTTGCCGCGATTACCATCGTGATATTGCTGACCTACGCGCGCATCCAAATCAAGAATCACACACTCACGCCCGGAGAATTCACCAGCTTCGTCATTGCCCTGCTCATGCTGTACGAACCCGTCAAGAGGCTCACCGGCATCCACAACATCTTCCAGCAGGCGCTGGGCGCGTCTCAAAAAGTCTTCGAGTACCTGGACCGCGATCAGCAGATCGTCGAGAAGCCCGGCGCCGCGAAACTGGGCAAGTTCCAGCAAGCCGTTGTGCTGGACGATATCAGCTTCCGTTATTCCAACGCGCCCAACGGATTCCGGTTGCAAGGCGTCAAGCTGGAGGTGCGAGCGGGTGAGGTGGTGGCTCTGGTTGGCCCGAGTGGCGCCGGAAAAACCACGCTGGCCAACCTGGTGCCGCGTTTCTACGATGTCACCGCCGGCGCCGTGCGGATCGACGGCAAAGACGTTCGCGATTTGCAGCTCGCGTCGCTGCGCGAAAAAATCGGAATGGTGGCGCAGGAGACTTTTCTTTTTAACGACACGGTGGCGAACAATATCCGCTACGGCAAGCCCAAGGCCAAGGATGAGGAGATTCGCGCCGCGGCGCGCAACGCCATGGCCGAGGAGTTCATTGAACGAATGTCCCAGGGTTACGACACCATGATCGGCGAACGCGGCGTAAAGCTAAGTGGCGGGCAACGGCAGCGGCTGGCCATCGCGCGGGCCTTGCTCAAGAATGCCCCAATCCTGATTCTGGACGAAGCCACGTCGCATCTGGATAGCGAATCGGAAGTCCTGGTGCAGCGCGCGCTTCAAACCTTGATCAGCAATCGCACCGTTATCGTAATCGCGCACCGCCTGTCGACAATCCGGCGCGCCGACAAGATCGTGGTCCTGGATCAAGGACGCATCTCGGAATTCGGAACGCACGAAGAGCTGGTCAGCCACGGCGGCATCTACCAGCGGCTGCACGAGCTGCAGTATCTGGAACCGGATCCGCTTGTGAATCCATGAGCGCGCCCATTCGAAGCATGACCGGCTTTGCCCGGGTCCTCCGCTCCACTCCTCACGGCGAAATATCCGTCAGCCTCAAGAGTGTCAATCACAAAGGACTAGACCCGCACTTTCATCTCGAAGCGGATCTGGAGTCTTTCGAGGGCGCCATGCGCGCCATGTTGAAGAAGGCGGTTCTGCGCGGCCACGTGGACGTCCGCTGCTCGGTGGTTCGCTCTGGCGACTCCGCTGCAGGCGGCTTGAATACACCGCTGTTGCACGCTGGTCTCGCGGCCTTCCGCAAGGCGGCTCGAGAAGAGGGACTCGATACGCAACCCGACTTGAACCAGCTCATGCGGCTTCCAGGAATGTTTGGCGCGGGCGTGGAACCGGCGGCCGACCCTGGCGTGGAACGGCCGCTTCTGGCGGTGTTCGAAGAAGCTCTCGAGGTTTTGAACGTGTTCCGGGCGCGTGAAGGCGCCGAACTGGCCGCTCTCATTCGGGATCACAACCGCACGATTGCCGCGGGCGCCGGCGAGATGGCCGACATCCGATCGCGCGCCGTCCCAGCCTTTCAGAACCGCCTGGCCGAGAGACTGAACGAACTGCTCGCCAACTCCGCGCTGGATCCCCAACGAATCGCGCAGGAGGCCGCTCTTCTGGCCGATCGCAGCGATATCGGCGAGGAGATTTCCCGACTCCAGATTCACTCCCGCCAATTGGACGAGATTCTAGACGCGGGCGGCGAGGTGGGCAAGAAATTGGATTTTCTTCTGCAGGAGATGAATCGCGAAACCAATACTGTTTTGTCCAAGACCAACGGCATCGGCGAGCTAGGCTTGCGGATCACTGATTTGGCGCTGGCCGCCAAGGCCGGTATCGAAAAAATCCGCGAACAGGCGCTAAATCTGGAATGATCACGGTGCACCGCCACCCCCTCCTACCGTTCACCAGCCACCACTGTGGGGCGGACCCCCTGGTCCGCGGCCGACGCCCACGTCGGNNGTCTTCATCATCTCCGCCCCCTCAGGCTCCGGAAAGTCCACGCTGGTCCACCGTCTTATGACATCGGTTCCCCAGCTAACTTTCTCTATTTCCTACACCACCCGCGCCCCGCGCCCGGTGGAAACCAACGGTGTGGACTATATCTTCATCTCCCGTGAGGAGTTTGAGGAGCGCCTGGCCAAGGGGGAATTCCTGGAATACGCGCAGGTTTTTGAAAATTACTACGGCACCCACCGGAACACCTTCGAACAGGCCGCCCATCAGGGCCGCGACCTGGTACTCGACATCGATGTCCAAGGTGCGAGACAATTGAAAGTAGCGATTCCGGAAGCGATTAGTATCTTTGTGCTTCCACCGTCCCGGGAAGTTCTAGAGCAAAGGCTCCGCGCGCGGTCGCAGGATAGCGAGGAAGTGATCCAGCGGCGCTTGAAGGGTGCGGCGGAGGAAGTTCGGAACTATACGCAATACGATTATGTGCTGATCAACCGGGAAATCGATGAGTCGGCCGCCCGTCTGGCGTCCATCGTGAAGGCGGAGCGGCTGCGCAAGGCCCGGATGGAAGAAGAGGTCCGGCCGATCCTGGAAAGTTTTGAGTTTTGAAAGAATTGAGGTAGATAGATGGCTGAGAGATTGAGAAATAACGCGATGTACGCCATTCCCGATGACATCGAACAAAGCACCTACCGCTTCATCATCGTCGCGGCCAAGCGCGCGCGGCAGTTGCAGAATGGCGCTCGTCCGTTCCTCCCAACCACATCCAAGAAGCCCACCGTCACTTCCATGGAAGAAGTCCGGCGAGGCCTGGTGAAGTACACGGACACGGTCAAAGGGCAACCCCAGGAATTCGCGCCGCCCGAGTGAGAATGTGGGGCAGGCGCTTTCGCCTGCCAACTCTGACGTCATGAACGTTTTACTGGGCGTGGGCGGTGGCATAGCCGCCTATAAATCCGCGGAGTTGGCGCGCGCTCTTATGGAACGCGGGCTGCGCGTTCAGGTTGTGCTTACCGACGCAGCCCAACGGTTCATCACACCCCTCACCTTCGCCGCTCTCACCGGCCGCAAGGTCATCACGAATCTGTTCGCCACCGCAAGCTCCGAAGAAACGCTATCCAGTGCCATCGAACACATCTCCGTGGCTCAGGATAATGACGTAATGGTGGTGGCGCCTGCGACAGCGGACTTGCTGGCGCGTCTTGCTTACGGGCATGCGGACGACTTCCTGACAACTACCTACCTGGCCTTTACGGGTCCTGTGGTGCTGGCCCCCGCCATGAACAGCAACATGTGGGCGCATCCGGCTACTCAGGAAAATCTCAATATCCTCAGGAAGCGCGGGCACGTCATCGTCGAACCGGAAGATGGTCTCCTGGCCTGCGGCATGACCGGCCCAGGAAGGCTCGCCGAAACCAATCAGATCGCCGATGTGGTCGCGAGCCTGGGTCTCACTTCCTCCCCGGTAAAGGCCTCGAAGGACCTCGACGGCGAGACCGTGCTCATCACCGCCGGGCCCACGCAGGAGCCGCTTGATCCGGTGCGCTTCATCTCCAACCGGTCCAGCGGCAAGATGGGTTACGCGCTAGCCGAAGCCGCGGGCGAACGCGGCGCGCGGGTGGTTCTGATTTCCGGCCCCGTGCATCTTCCCGCGCCACCGGGCGTCACACTCATTCGCGTCCACACTGCCATTGAAATGCGAAATGCGGTCTTCGAGCATCTGGCGGAAGCAACCATCATCGTCAAGTCCGCCGCCGTCGCCGATTATCACCTGTCCCGTGTGCCGCAGCACAAAGTGAAGAAGACCGCCACCCGAATGTCGCTGGAGTTGGACCCCACGCCGGATATTCTCGCCGAGCTTGGCCAGAAAAAGGGCGATCGACTCCTAATCGGATTTGCAGCCGAGACGGAAAACCTCACCGAAGGCGCACGCAGCAAACTAAAATCCAAGAACTGCGATATGGTGGTGGCCAATCTGGTTGGCCAAGACGGCACCGGCTTTGAATCCGATGAAAACGAAGCTGTGCTGGTTCTGAGCACAGGCGAAACCATCCCCCTTCAACGAGCTCCCAAACGGGAGATGGCAGACCGCATTTTCGACCAGGTGATGAAGCTCCGCCTAGCGCTCCACGCGGCCCAATGACCAAGGACGAAGTCCGGAATCGCCTCCTCTTCTACCAGGACCTAGGCGTGAAAACAATCTATCGCCGCTCACCAGCAACCAGCAACCAGAAACCGCCCCTATTCATAGTGCAGCGCCACCACCGGATCCACCCGCGTAGCGCGCAGCGCCGGAA
>PMOK01000241.1 GCA_003162425.1 Bryobacterales bacterium
CCCAGCCCCCAACCCCCAGTCCCTAGTCCCGCAGCTCGCCGCCATTCTCGAACTCCATAAACACATAGGCATTCCCTGGGAACCCTCCGACCATGGCTTCGTTTTTTCAAAAGAGCAAGTCGAACGCCACTCCGAACGCTTGATGCGTCAGAACGAGGCTCGCCAAATCGCATGCGTCCGTTTCGAAATCCCTTTCCGAGGCCCGGCCTGGCACAACCAGCAGGTGTCCTCTGTAGCGTAAGCCTCCGTCTTGCGTTAGGCGGCAAGCCGGAGGCCCGCCCTACGCTATCCTTATGTCTAGTGCTCCGCAGCATGCTGTTGTTCCTCTCCCAGCGTCGCGGGCTTCGCCACTGGATGGAGACTTCTCCGGCGGCCGAACGCCTCACCTCACGCTTCATCGCCGGAAATACATTGGATCAGGAACTGGCCGTGTGCCAGATCCTGGACAGCCAAGGAATGCTCGCCACGCTCGACCATCTCGGCGAAAGCGTCACCTCACTCGCCGAAGCCGAGGGTTCGCGCGACGCATACCTCGCCGCGCTCGATCAAATTGCCGCTCGAAAACTCACTGCCACCATATCGGTCAAGCTCACCCAGCTTGGCCTCGATTTTTCTGACGACGCCTGCCGCGCCAACGTGGAGCGGCTGGTGATACGCGCCAAATCCGTCGGGAGCGTCGTTGAAATCGACATGGAATCCAGCGCCCATGTGGATCGAACGCTCGCCCTGGTGTACCGTCTCCACGAAAGCTATGGTTGCGTGCGCGCCGTTATCCAGGCCTACCTTTATCGCTCGGAAAGCGACATTGAGAACCTATCCAAGCAGCAAATCCCGGTGCGCTTGTGCAAGGGAGCCTATAAAGAACCTTCCGATATGGCCTTCCCTGACAAAAATGACGTCGACAAGAATTACGTGCTCTTGATGACACGCCTGTTGGACCACGGAGCCTACCCGGCCATCGCCAGCCACGACCCAAGAATTATCGATCAGGCCCTCCAATACGCGAAGGAACGAAACATCACGCCCGATCGTTTTGAATTTCAGATGCTGTACGGAATCAGCCGCGATCTGCAGAAGCGATTAGTGCAAGGTGGACATCGTCTGCGCCTTTATGTTCCCTATGGCGATGCCTGGTATCCATATTTTATGAGGCGGCTTGCGGAGCGCCCGGCGAATGTCGTGTTCCTTGCCCGCAGCCTGCTCAGAAGCTGATGCCCTCCTTATCCATAGCAGCCCGGGAACCGATAAGCTAAAAGAGGAGTCCAATTGCTCATGAAGTATTGGGGCTATTTGCTGGCCAAGCTGGCGGGCGCCGGATTGTTGATCTGGGCCGCCTGGTTTGCAATCGCGCTTTGCTTTCCGAACAGCATCCATTTCAAGGGGAACTCCAAATTCGAGGCGTACGAGCTTTCTCCGTTCACGCACGATCTTGGCTACACCATCGCCATGATGGTCTTCTTTTCGTTTTGCGTGGGCCTTATCTATTTGGTGATTTGGGATCAGCGCTACCGCTGCCGCACCTGTCTCCGCCGCCTGCGCATGCCCGTAACCGCCGGCTCCTGGCCGAACATGCTGCTCATCGGCCAGCCTCGCACCGAATACATCTGCATCTACGGACATGGAACCTTGATTGTGCCGGAGGTTCAGCTAACGGGCGGAGCAAGTTCGGACTGGGAACCTCACGAAGACATCTGGACAGAGCTCGAGTCAATCGAGGCTAGCAAGAAGTGATCCTGCGCAAGATCGCGGGCGTAGCGGTCCTCGTGATCCTTGCGGCAATCGGCGCAATGCTGATGCCGCCGTACATCCAAAACTGGAAATTGCAGCGCTACGTGAATGGATTGGTAGATGATCCCGCCACAGCCACCCAGCCTACCGAAGTGATCCGTGACGAAGTGGTTTCAAGAGGCAGCGCGCTGGGCCTCCCGGTTCACAACGGCGATGTGCAGGTCACCCGTCCCGAAAATTCAGTCCGGATTGAAGTGCTCTACATCGTCCACTTCGATTTCGCCGGCTATTCCGTAGACCTGCACTTCCGCCCCACCGCCGGCGGCAGCTGACCACCGCGCGCCAGCAAGGGGACCAGTTAAACTAAAATTATGGCTAAAGCAACATTCGCCGCCGGTTGTTTCTGGGGCGTAGAAGCCGCCTTCCGGCAATTGAAGGGTGTCACTTCCACCACAGTCGGCTACATAGGCGGAACACTCCGCGACCCTACTTACCACGATGTGTGCACTGGCCGTACTGGACACGCCGAAGCGGTCCAGGTGGAATACGATCCGTCGCAAGTGTCTTACGACGACCTGCTACGCGTGTTCTGGGAAAATCACGATCCCACTACCCTCGACCGGCAGGGGCCCGACGTAGGAACGCAGTACCGCTCGGCTATCTTCTATCACACGCCGGAACAGGAAGCCGCCGCCAAGGCCTCGAAAGACGCGCTAGCCAAATCAGGCCGATTCAAACGGCCGATTGTTACCGAGATTCAACCGGCGCCCGAATTCTGGCAAGCTGAAGATTACCACCAGCAGTATCTCGAAAAACGCGGCCAAACCCACTGCCACCTGTAACGTGGCGCAGGCGCTTTCGCGTGCGAACTAGTTGCCTGCAAACGAAATGCCCGCCTCAACCTGAGAAGGATGAAGCGGGCACTGGATAGCCCTCGGAGGAGTGAGCTAGTTCCACCCGTATTGTCGCTCTTCTAATACTAAGTTGCAATAAGATTAATCCCTAACCGCGACCCACTTAGTAAGTTCACTTACACTCTATCGCCCAAACAGCGCTTCCACAGCCCCAATCACGATGCAGACCACTGCAAAACCTAAGATCCCGTATTGAACCCAGGTGCGCGTAAGATGGATCACGGCAATGTATTCAATTGCCTGGGGTGGCTGGACGGATGATTCGACACTCTCGTCGTCGGCCTTGGCATTCTGCTCCGGTTCAACCGCGACAACCGGCTCGGACGCAGCTGTAAATTGTGCGTCCTCTATGGGTTGGATCGGTTCAAACTGCGGGGCTGGCGCCGATGACACCGCTCCATGCTGAGCGCAATCCGCGATTAGGAGAATAGGAAATTAGGGATTTTCGTACCAGAACCGGGCCCGCCAAAGTACTAGCACGCTGACATCCGCGCTAGAATCTTTAGGGAAAGACTGAGGCATGGGTTGGACTTTCTAGCAGCCGTTTTGGAACGCGCCGGCGCCGCCATCGTGGCCTGTGACGCCGAAGGGACAATTGTCGTTTCGAATGCAGCCGCCCGCGCCCTGTTCGGCGAAGCGAAGCTTCCAAATCACCACCCGCTGTTCCGCGCACTTCGCGAGGGACCGCTTCAGGAAATTGATGCGGCAACCGGCGTACTGGTTACCGCCGAGCCATTGTTCGATACCAACCAAAAAAAGGTTGGCGCAGTAGCCTACTGCGAGCAACGTAAAGAAGCCGACGAAGCGCGCAAAAGGCTCGAGCTGCTTCTCGAATCCACCGGGGAGGGCATCTATGGTCTCGACCTGGAGGGTAAATGCATCTTCGTAAATGGGTCCGCCGCCGCCATGCTCGGTTTTTCGCGCGAGGATCTTCGGAACGCCCGCATGCACGCTCTCATGCACCACACAAAATCCGACGGGCGGCCCTACCCTGAGGGAGACTGTCCCATTTATCGCGCCTTTCGGGAAGGCATCGGATGCCGCGTTGATGACGAAAGCTTTTTCCGTTCCGATGGCTCGTCTTTTCCGGTGGAATACTCCTCCTACCCGATTCGAGACAAAGGCGTGGTGTGCGGCGCAGTGGTAACTTTTTCCGACGTCACCGCTCGCAGGCGAACTGAAGCAGCCTTGCGTGCCTCCGAGGCCAAATACCGCAGCTTGTTTCAGACTGTCTCGGAGGGTGTCTATCAAACCAGTTCCAATGGAGAGCTGTTGGCCGCGAATCGGGCGTTGATCGAGATGCTGGGGTACGGCTCCGAGGACGAATTGCGGGCGCAAGACGTCACGGACTTGTATGTGAATCCGGACGATCGCAAACATCTCACCGCGCAATTGGAGCGGGACGGGCAACTGGTTGACGCCGAACTCCTGCTGAAACGAAAAGACGGCCGGGTCATCCGGGTGATCGAGAATGCCCGCGCCATTCAGGATGAGCGCAAACGTCTGGTTTACTACGAGGGCACGCTGACACTCAAGTAGCGTAAGCCTCCGGCTTGCGCCGTCGGCAAGCCGGAGGCTTGCCCTACAGGGAAGCGGGAAATGACCAGTTGCGTTCAACCCGGCTAGTCTGATACGCTCTCGCAAACGTCCTGATGAAGAAAACACCCAGCGGCGACAACAAATCGGATAGCGCGGATGGCAACCAACGCTCCCGCGATCTGAATGTCTTTTCCCGCGCGATCAGCTTGTTTAATGCCGGAAAATTCGGAGAAGCAAAACAGCTCTTCGATCAGCTCGCCGGCGTTCCCGACGCGTCCTTAGCCCACGCTGCCCGTTCTCGCGCGCTGATTTGCGAACGCCGGAGCCGTCCCTCCTAGAACTTCAGCACGTGCCATAAACTGGCGAAATCATCGGTCCAGGTAATCGGCGCTCGGTTTTTTCCGGTCCACGATACTTCCTGCGCCATGCCGGGCTGCAGCAGGAACTCGGAATTATTGGTGACCAGTACCCAAGTCGCGGCGCTTTCCCCGGTGTCGATCTCGTCCCCGGATTCAAACGTGGCGGCCTTCCAGCCCAGGTGCCGTGCCAGGCCGCGTGCTACTGGTTCCAGATTGAGCAGGCGATTCGAAATGTGAAGCAGCAGCAAACCTCCGGGTACCAGGCGTTGCCGGTAAATGTCACCGCATTCGGCCGTCAGCAAATGCAGCGGAATGGCATCGCTCGAAAATGCATCCACAGCGATCACATCGAAATCGTGCGATTGCCCGGCCGCGAGCTCGCGCTCCATTTGGACGCGGGCGTCTCCGAGGACAACCTCCGTTCGCGCTTTCGAATTCTTCAAGAAAGTAAACCAGGTATTGGCGATCCCTTCCACGGCTGGGTTGATCTCATAGAAGCGGAAAGTATCGCCAGGATGTCCCCAGGCGGCCAGCGTACCGGTGCCCAAGCCGATCACGGCGACGCGCCGTCCGGGTTTTTCCAGAGCATTCAGTACAATGCCTGCGCCGCTGTGCGGACCATAATATGTCGTGGGCCACGCGGTTTTTTCGCCGCGCAAATACTGGAAGCCGTGGCGAATAGTCCCGTGCGTCAGCTGCCTTAGTGCGCCGTTGCTATCGATAGTCTCCTTCACGCGCAGAATGCCGTAGAAATTCCGGGAGCTGGCGATATCCGCGGCGTTGTTAGTAACCATGGCGACCACGGATGTGAGTCCTCCGATCAGCAGCGCCATCAGAGGAACGCGCACTGCGAAATTGTGGCTGGTCCATTGCTTCAGCGCACCTGTTCGTAGCCATCCAACAAATCCCAGCAGGCATGCGGCCGCAAGACCGATGGGATACTCATTGAACTCAGTGAAGACGTTCGGAGCGATCAGGGCGACGAATACGCCGCCGAGTGCGCCCCCGGCCGCGATCGCGAGATAGAAGGCCGTCAGGTAGCGCGGTGAAGGACGCGAGTGCGCCAGTTCTCCGTGACAGACCATGCACACGATGAACAGCGCGAGTAGATAAATTCCGAGTTGTACTCTCGCATTGAGCCCGACGGCGGCCACCTGGACGGCACAGGCTGCCGGGCCGAAAACGCCGGCCGCAACAGCGAATACCGCGCGCCGATACCAGCGCGGATGTTCGAAGGCCAGAATGAATGTGAGCAGGTAAATTGAGAGCGGCGCAACCCACAGAAATGGGACTACGGCGATTTCCTGCGAGATCTGATTCGTGGTAGCCAGAAGCAGCGTGGAGCCACACATCGCGAGTCCCAGCCAAAACAGCACGATCCACAATGTTGGACGCGGCTCCGGTTCGGAGTCCGGAATGGGCGCCGGCGCAGCGAGAGTTGTGTTTCGTAGGCTCCACGCCGTCCAACCGCACAATGTCGCGAAGGCTGCATAAAGAGCCGACCAGATCCAGGCCTGCGTGTGCAAGCGCAGGTACGGCTCCAGCACAAAAGGATAACTGAAGAGGGCGAGAAACGACCCAAAGTTGGACAGCGCGTATAATCGCCACGGCGATTTCTTCGGTTCACTCAGCGCGAACCAACGTTGCAGGAGAGGTCCGGTGGACGAGAGAAGAAAATACGGTGCTCCGACGGTCGCGGTCAGCAGCAGTAGGATGTGGCCGGAAGGATCGGTAGACGATGCCGGCTTCCAGACGTCCGCGCGCGGAAGAATCGGAAGAAACAAAAGCGATGCCGCCAGCAGCGCGATATGCACGGATGCTTGGATTCGCAGGCTCGGGCGCGATCCCAGCCAGTGCGCATATGCGTAACCGGCCAGCAGCAGCGCTTGGAAGAACAGAAGGCAATTGGTCCAAACCGCGGGTCCGCCTCCGAACCACGGCAGGACGTAGCGGCCCATCATGGGCTGCACCTGGAATAGCAGGAAGGCGCTGAGGAAGATAGTGCCGGGGATGCGAATGGCTTGCGACCGTTCCCACACTCGGTTAGAGTCTAGCAGACCAACTACGGCTTGACCGACATCTGGTTGCTGACTCTTGTTCTGGTGCCAACGACTTCGATGGTCTTGGACATAACCGCTTTCTTTTCGTCTTCCGAATGCACTGGGCCTTTCAGAGTCACAACACCGTTCCGGCTAATCACCTTCAGGTTGTGCGCGTCAGTGGAGAGCGACTTATCCGCGATGATGGTCTGGTGGATTCTCATGGCCAGATCGCGATCCGCGGCGTTGATTTTCTGCTGGCCCTCCTGCGCGAACGCGAACGCTACGAGCCAGCCGCCACAAAGTATTACTGGTAGAAAACGTCTCACGAACTTCATTTTCCTTTCGATCGTTGTTGAGGCATGGGTGATTGCCTTCCCACTCGATTGGAGTCTAGCACGCCCGCGTACACGAAAGAGTCAAATCACCCATCCGGCACGCGGTCGCAATCGGCGTCTGCTTTCTTCGTCTTTGATTTCAGGAAGTTGAGCGCTTGGCAGCGCAACTGCTGTATACTGAGGGTGTTCTATTATTAGTACGAGGAGGCGTCAATGGAAGGTTTGTTTCAGCCCATGCACCTGCTGGTGATCCTGGTGGTTGGCCTGTTTGTGTTTGGTCCGAAGAAGTTGCCCGAGTTGGGGAAAGGCCTGGCCCAGGGCATTCGCGAGTTCAAAGACGCGTTGAACGGAAATAGCACCGACAAGGAAGAGAAGAAATAGATCAGTCCCAGTTCTTCACTTTTGGCCAGAATTCCTTGAGCGGTTGCTTTAGCCCGCGGCAGTAGAACACGTCGAAGTGTTCATATGGCATGGAGTATGGATGAGACACTTCTCCCACCTTTTCCACTGAGGTAAAGTTCGCCTCCAGCCTATCTTTTCGATCATCCATCACGATGACACTTTCTCCGGTGTAATCGCGGGGTCCCCAAAGAAAATAGTTCTGATGACCGCTGATGGCTTTCGGCAAGCCGTACTTTTCGCCAAACAAATCGATGGCGCCGGCTTGTCCGTAATTCTGTCCGAAGATTGCGGTCCTGGCTCGCACGTCTGGCGGCAGATTGTTGAATGCGCGGGCCACAACTGCCGTCATTTCTTCCCAGCCGAACTGATCTGCAAAAATCTGCGGTAGCGGGCCGAGCCGGTGGGTCTCGACTCGGGGTTGCTCGAGATGGAGCGTCTTCGTGTAGCGGATGTAAGTTTCCACGGGCAACACCGGGATGGCCAAAGGCGCCAGCACAACTCCCATCGCAAGCATCAGCACGGGATAAGCGAACTTGACCCATTCGAAATGCGGATGCGCCAACCATAATTCGCCTCGAACAGCTCCAGCCGCGAGAAGAATGGGAAACGCCGGCCAGAGATAATACACGCGCGGGTTGAGGGCTAGAATCACAACGGTGGTGAAGAGGAATGCCCAACCGAGAGCGCGAAACTGCTTTCCTTCTTTCGTGAACAGATACTGCCACAGACCGGCCAGCCAGATTGGAACGCTGAGTGGAAGCATCGTCAGAACTTGTTGCCCGAAGAACTGGATCGGCGACAGATCGACATTGCGTCCGTTCCGCCGGATGTTGGCCTGCAATTCGAGAAATGGAAAGTGGTGCTGGATGTTCCACAGGAGGTTTGGAAGAAACAGCAGAAGCGCGAGCAAGCCCGCGATCCAGAACCAGGGCGAACGCAGGAAACGGCGCTCCGGTGTGAGCAGGAGTCCGAGAACGAGTCCTGCGCCGAAGATCAGCATGGAATGTTTATTCTCCAGTCCGACTCCCGCGAGCAAGCCGAACCACATCCATAATTTCGTGTTGCCGGTTTTGATGATGCGGATCAGAACGTAAGCACAGCCGGTCCAGAACAGCGGCTCAAAGGCGTTCATCGAGAGAAAATTGTCCGTCGCGAGAAATCCGGGCGCGAGCAGGACCGCGAGCGCCGCCAGCGCCTGCCCGAAGAGCTGGGCGCCCAATTCGCGCGCTACCAAACCTGTCAGAAACACAAGCGCTGCGCCGGCCAGGGCGGGGAACAATCTTATTGCCGAGAGGGACTCGCCGAATAGCGCACTGGAAATTCTTGCGATCAGAGCGATTAGTGGGGCTTGGTCGACATAACCCCAATCCAGGTGATGGCTGCACGCGATGTAATAAAGCTCGTCGACGAAATAACCATAGTGGCGGCCAGCGTAAAGGTGCAACAGAAGTTTGGCGACTGCGATTGCAGCCACGACGAATGTTGCGTTCTTTAGCATCCAGTTATTGCAGCCCTTTGGCTACGTACAAATCTGATTGGATCAGCACGAAGTTGTAGGCATAGGCGCGGCCATCGGGGGTGATGAACAGGTGGTGGATCTCGAGCACCGGTTGAGCTGGATGAATTTCCTTCCAGGGTGTTTTCTGGCCGGTTGCGAGGTCAAGCACTGATACTGAAATGCTGTCGCTGTTTTCCCGATCCGGGCGTATGTAGAGCGAGCGGCTATCGGCGCGCCATCCGACGACGGTTTCGTCGGAGCTAATCCCACGCAGTGGTTGCGGCGGACCGCCATCCACCGGATAGATGGTCCAGCCTTGCCCCGGTCCGGGACTCAGGAACAGCTTGTGATCGGGAGAGAGGAAGAAGATGGTGGCATCCGGAATTCCTTCAGGACAAACTGGCCGCAAGATGTTTTTTTGACTATCGAACTCGAAGCACTGATATTTCTTGCCAGGGTAATAACCGATGACCATGTACCGGTCCTGGCTGAACCAACCGTAGACATTGGCCGGGAACACGCCTGGGGGTTTGATTTCCACTGGCTCACCCGGTCCGGTGGGAAGCATCAGGAATCGGCGCGATCCATCCTCGGTGAGAACGTAGCCGGAAATCCATTTGCCATCCGGTGACAATTTATAAGCGTGGCCATCGCCGATACGGATGGGTGGAGATCCGTCGGTTTTTCGGAGATAGAGGCTGCCTTTGGAATTTCCCGTTTCACCGGTCACGTTGGCGATGATCATTTGGCCATCATCGGAGATGCCTGCTACGGAGCCTGAGTCCAAGCAAGATAGATCGCGTTCCTCTTTGTCTCCGGGCGCGGTTCCCAGAATGCCGAACTCGGAAAATCCGGTGCTCATGAGCGCGTCACCTTTGCGCGAAATATCAAAGAACCTCACTCGCTCGGGAAGGGTCAAAGCTACGCGACGATGCCCTTTCATGTCGACCGCATACACGATTCCGTTTTCGCCGATGTTGAAAGAGCGGAACCAGATTTCATTACCTTTTGGAGACCAGACCAAATCAGTATCTTCGCCGGTTGCGTTCTGTCCGGAGACTTCACCCAAGTAGTGCGGCGGGCCGGTGCGTCCCACGACATTCAGGCCGATAGCGGTGCCATTTGAGCGATTCACGAAGGCCACGCGACTGCCGTCCGGCGACACTCGGAGCACCCACAAGCACCAGGGGATGTCTTCGACCAGCACATTTCCGATGGGGTATTCCAAGCGATTGTGACCGTTGACACGGCGAAGGACGGCGAGAGATTCGCCATCCGGCGACCAGTCGGCGGCCATTACGTTGTCGAGCAACGGCCGGCTCTGGCCGCCGGAAATGGAAACTACCGATAATCGTGCGCTGTTATATTCGCCGTACGGTTCCGCGAAGAGCGTCAATTGCTGCTTGGAGGAAACGGAGCCAAAGTCGCCGTTGATTCCCAGGTCGCGCGACTCAGGGCTGCCGGGAACGGCGAGGTAAATCCGGTTGGGTCCATGATCCCAACTGGCTTCGTAGACAATGTTGCCATCGGGTGTGAATCGGGCGCGCGCAACTAAGCCCTTGCGGAAAGTGATTTTCTGGAATTCCGGTGGAGCGTGATGCAAAGTGCGGTCGCGCAGGAAGAATCCGGCCGCGAAGAGCAGTGCGGCTGCGAGCAGAGCCGCCACGGGCCAGATCCATGGTTTTCGCTTTGGTTGTCCGGTGGAGATGGCGGATTGGACACCGGTGATGCTGGCGCCTGTGATGGACCGCAGGGCGAATGCCAGATCGGCTGCCGATTGAAAGCGCTGCTCGGGCCGTTTCTCGAGGCAACGGCGGACGATGGTGGCGAGGGCCGGAGGCAGTTTCCCCAACTCGCCGTCGAACTCCGGAGGCTCCGCGTTCAGAACGGCGTGCATGGTTTCGACGCTGGTGGGAGCCTGGAACGCGCGGCGTCCGGTGAGCATTTCGTAAAGCACGGCGCCGAAGCTGAAAATGTCGGAGCGTGGGTCGACGGGTTCGGCTCGCACCTGTTCGGGCGACATGTATCCGGCCGTGCCAAGCACGGTGCCAGGTTGGGAGAGCGCCATGGTTGCGGTGTTTTCGCCAGATGCAGTTGGAGCTTGTTTAGCCAGCCCGAAATCGAGGATCTTCACCTGGCCCGAGCGCGTGACCATGACATTTTCGGGCTTGAGATCGCGGTGCACGATCCCGAGTGCGTGCGCCGCAGCCATGCCATCCGCAATTTGGCCGGCGAGATCGATGGCTTTGCGCACCGGTAAGGGACCGCGGTCAAGCAGGGCCCGCAGCGACTCGCCTTCCACAAGTTCCGAGACGAGATAGGCGCGGCCATCGTCGGCGCCGACGTCGTAAATGGCGACGATATTCGGATGGTTCAGCGCTCCGAGCGCGTGTGCTTCCTGTTCAAAGCGTGCGCGGCGGGACGGGTCATTGGAAACGTCGGGCGGGAGGATTTTGATCGCGACGGTGCGATGCAGACGCTCGTCGCGCGCGCGCCAGACTTCGCCCATGCCGCCCTCGCCGA
>PMOK01000045.1 GCA_003162425.1 Bryobacterales bacterium
TCCTGTGGAACCACGCGCCTGCAATGTTGCGGAAAGTCCGCGAAAAAGGAGGTTCGCTGCCCTTGCTGGAAGACGACGAAGTCGGCGACTTGCAAACCTTTCTGGCCAGCCTGCGATACTTTGAGCCCACCGGATCTGCTTTTGTGGGCGAACGCGTGTTCACGGAACGCGGCTGCGCGCATTGTCATGGAACGGAAGCGGAGGGGACTAAAATGGGCCCGCGGCTCCGTGCGGGTCCTGAGGCGTTCACAACGGTTTCCTTCGCCGCCGCGCTCTGGAAACACGGACCTCGTATGATGGATCGAGCCGAACAATCGGGCGTCCCATGGCCGGTCCTGGAGGCCACCGACATCGGCGACCTGGTAAGCTTCCTCAACCATCCCACTCACTAAAGGGCCGCGGGACGCTCTCAATCTGCCTCAGAACCCTGTGCATACCGTAAACCTCGTCAAAATTTTTAGTGGCGAAACTCGATCGGAGCGGTGCTACGAGTATTTTGGCCTTACGAGATACCCGTATGGTCAAAATGCCTCGGCGCAGCACGTTGGTCGAGTTTCCGGCCCCAAAGAAACACCAATTTAACATTGTTACCTAGCTCTTCGCTGGTTCAACGTTACTTCAAGGGCTTCGAGTATTTTGACCATACGACCTCCCCGCTGGTGCTTGCGCACCACTTCGGAAATCGAAGGGAGGCGCACCTGGCTATGAAAGAATAACGGTCCGTTTACCCGCCGTGTACCTCAGTTCGGCGGAAGCATCGATTTTGGCGATTCTGTCGTATCTTAGATTCAATAACTTACACCTCATCAATATGACTTCCGGGTCCGAGTCCCGCCCGGCTCACCAATTAAACTTTCGCCGATCAACATTTCAACTTCGACCCTCAACATCCCATCCTGCCCCAAGAACGTGAAAACGTAGCTCGTTGCGAAGAAGTTCGAGGCCGGTTTCCTGTGGATCGGCCGCGGCATTGCCATCGGCGCTGCGGCGGCTGCCTGCGTCCTTCCCAGGAACGAACGCTACGCCGGGCTGAGCGCCGGCCATCCACTTCGACCCTTTAGGCCGAATGAACGCGATTACATGATGCACCACGGCGCGATTCCCCGGCCGGACTTCGGCCATCCGCACCCATTTGTCCTCTGAGAGATGGGTGGGAATGACGACGTACTGATACTCGATCGTCCCCTGGGCCGGCACCTCGAACGCATTGGGCATCGTGTACACGAGGTCGGGTTTTCCGATGTTCCAGCCCTCCAGAAATGCGATAGCCTGAGGAGCATCCGTAGGGTTGCCTTCCCTCGAACCTGCATCCACCCACGCCACCAGAGTGTTCCGATCGGCGTCCGACAGGCTGCGGTCGTTGGAGAACTTCCCATAGTGCGGGTCGGCGAGCCAAGGCGGCATTTTCTTCACCTGAACCTCGGACTTGATCGCCTTGGCCAGGGGCCAGTGCTCCCGTAGTCCAAAAACGACATGGGCGCAGCTTCCCCGGGACGATGGCAGTTCTGACAATTCCGCTGGAGCACCGGCAGAACATCTTTGTAGAAAGTGGGGCTTGGGTTGGTGGCAGCAGTCGCTCCAACGCCTAGCAATACACTCAACGCAACCTCTCGTACGCCGAGCCGGCAAAATACACTTCCCACACGACCTCCTCCCGTTCACTGACGCAGGAGCCTGTGCAAATAAGGAACCGCCGATCAATTGTTTTAGATACTGCGATTTACATGTAACTGCTGTGTCTTTGCCGCAGTGGTGTAGGGTGTAATTCCGCAAGGGTGGGTACAGCTATTGCTTGTAAACCCTGGCCTCCCAGCCCTTCAGCTTGAGCTCCGCCGTATTCTCTTCCTTGGTATTGATATTCGATATCTGTAATTGTCCGGCTTTGTGCCCGCCTGGCAGCGTGTAAGAAATGTTGTTCTCGGAAAAGTTCAGGACGACCAGGTACTTGTCTCTTCTTGAAGTTCGCGTGTAAGCGAAGATTTTAGCGTTCTGTGGATCGAGATCTTCATAGTCGCCGTAGACCAGGGCCGGGGTCTTCTCCCGGAACTTGACCATCTTGGCGAAGTAATTGTAGATCGAGTTGGGATCGCTCAATTCCTCGCGGGCATTGATGCTTTTGTAGTTCGGATTAACCGCCAGCCACGGTTTCGCTGCCGTGGTGAAGCCTCCGTTGGCCGAGCTATCCCACTGCATCGGAGTGCGCGAATGGTCGCGGCTGGTCTTACGCAAGTTGGCGATATAGTCGTCCGCTTTCACCTTTCCAGTAAGAACGTCGGCCTTCCATCCGTTCTTCACCTCGATATCGTCGAACTCCTCAATGCGCGTGAACGGATAGTTCGTCATCCCCAGTTCGTCGCCCTGGTAAATGAACGGCGTGCCCTTCAGCGTCAGCAGCATGGTCGCCAGCAGCTTCGCCGATGGGACACGAAACGCAGGCGAATCATCGCCAAAAGTTGACACCAGGCGCGGATTATCGTGGTTCGAAAGGAAGATCGTGTTCCAGCTATGGACGTCGAGAGCCTGGTCCTGGGTCGCGTATATAGCCTTCAACTCCGGCAGCGTCCAATCACGCCACTGATTGCCATCTCGATTCAGCCGCACCACATCGAAGTTGAAGATCATGTTGAGCTCGTTGCGACGCTCGTCGACCAGCGTGGGCGTCTGCTCCAGCGTGACACCGAACGCCTCGCCCACGGTCATGACGTCGTACTTTGACAGCACCTCTCGGTTCATTTCGCGCAGATATTCGTGGAGGTGCGGACCCATGGCGTAGAAGTACTGCGGGCGTGCCAGATAGTCCGGCGGCAGGTCGGGCAACCCATCGCGCTTCGAGATGAACGGGATCACGTCCATGCGGAAACCGTCGACACCTTTATCGAGCCAAAACTTCATCAGGTCGAAGACCTCAGCTCGGACCTTGGGGTTATCCCAGTTAAGGTCGGGCTGCTTCACGGCGAAGTAGTGGAGATAGTACTCTTTCGTGCCTGGATCGAACTGCCAGGCTGAGCCGGAGAAAAAAGATAGGTAGTTATTCGGCGGATCGAAGCCGGTAGAGCTGCCGGGATGAGGTTTGCCAGGGCGCCAAATGTAGTAGTCGCGGTAGGGATTGTCCCTGGAACGGCGGCTTTCAACAAACCATTTATGCTCGTCCGAGCTGTGGTTGACAACCAAGTCGATGATCATGCGCATGTGACGCCGCTTGATGCCCGCGAGCATCTTGTCGAAGTCGGCCATGGTGCCGAACTCGGTCATGACCTTGCGATAGTCGCGGATGTCGTAGCCGTTGTCGGCGTTGGGCGAATCGAAGTGCGGACTGAGCCAGATCACCGAGACGCCCAGATCTTGCAAGTAGTCGAGCTTGCCGGTGATGCCCGGCAGGTCCCCGATACCGTCGCCGTTCGAGTCCTTGAACGAGCGAGGATAGATCTGATAGACCACAGCCTCTTTCCACCACATGCGTCGATAGCCGTTGATTGGGTTCGTTTGGGCCGGGTTCGGTGCATTCTGCGCCGATCCGCCCGTCGAGAGGGTAAGAACGATAAATATGAAACGGTTGATTGTCCGATGCATGCGCTGCTCCTGAATCCCGCCGAGAATTGGTGCGAAAGTCAATCGTACTACTCTGGAACCCACGCAGAACCAGGTAGTGACACTGCTTTCAAGCGGATGAAATCAGGTAGGATAGAAATCGGAGGAATGGGTGAGTGGTTGAAACCGGCGGTCTTGAAAACCGTTAGCGGGGTGACTCGCTCGGGGGTTCGAATCCCTCTTCCTCCGCCAAGCCTGATGGGTGCCAAGAATTTGTTGGGGCACTTCGATGCACGTTCGGAGTAATCGCGGACCAGTGCATTACGCTTTGGTGGTAGGGTCCGTTCGATTTTGTCGCTTTAGGCCCCAGTGCGCTTTTCGTCCCGACCCCAGCACCTGTGGGTCGATCCCGCATCCGTTGTCTCGGACAGCCTGCTCGACATTCGCCTAAGGAGATGAGCCGTGAGAAACGCCTTATCGATCACCTCGCGGGTCATAGCGGCCTCCTTCGTATCTTGAATCCAGTTACATTCCCGCAGCGTGCGCTAAGGCTGGCCTGGAATCTTCGGGATGCATTTGACGCGCCAGCGGCATAACCAGTCTTGGCACGCGCGATCCCGATGTGTCGCGCGAAATTCCGAGCCTTTGCATCCGTGCGATGAGGGTTGTCCGAGGCAGCCCGAGTCTTGCTGCCGCCCCCGCGCGCCCTCCGATCACCCAACTCGTTTCTTCGAGCGTCTCTCTTATGTGAACACGCTCCATCTCCGAAAGTGTCAGCGGGTTTTGAGGCGAAGGCGCCGCGACGGAACGCCTGAGCTCCGGAAGCGGCGGACTCAACAGCCGGCCTTCGGTAAACAGCACCGCCCGCTCGATAAAGTTCTGCAACTCGCGTATGTTCCCAGGCCAGTCATGACGGCAAAGTGCGTCGATAACGTGCTGCGGAACGCCGTCGATGGTCTTGTTCATGCGCCGGGCAAACTGCTGAACGAAATGCCGCACCAGCACTGGAATGTCTTCGATTCGGTCACGCAGGGGAGGCAGCAGAATCGGAAATACACTTAGCCGGTAATATAGATCCGCCCTGAAACGGCGCTCACTGACCATCTGTTCAAGATCTTGGTTTGTCGCCGCCACGATGCGCACATCCACACGGGTGGTTTGCGAACTCCCAAGCTTTTCAAACTCCTGCTCTTGAACTGCGCGCAACAGCTTGGGCTGAAGTTCGAGTGGCAACTCGCCGATTTCGTCAAGAAACAGCGTGCCCTTGTGAGCGCTCTGAAGGCGGCCTATCCGCGGCGAGAAAGCTCCGGTGAAAGCGCCTCGCTCATGTCCGAACAATTCACTTTCNNGGCAATCAGTTCTTTTCCCGTGCCCGTCTCACCCTGAATCAAGACGGCGCAGTCCGCCGGCGCCACCAGGTTCACGTGTTTGAGAACGGACTTAAACTGTGCGCTCTCGCCAAACATTTCCCGCTCAACTAAGTTCGGCATACTGCCTTCTCCTTTCAGAACTTGATCAGGGCTATTTCTTGAAAAACGCGAGCAGATCGGTGTTGATTTGCTCCGCGTTGGTCGCGGGCATGCCATGCGGAAAGCCCGGATAAACCTTCAGGGTCGCGTTCTTTAGTATCTTCGCGGACATGCGGCCTGCGGCGACGATCGGCACAATCTGATCGTCGTCACCATGCATCACCAGCACAGGGATGTCGATCTTTTTCAGGTCCTCGGTGAAATCGGTCTCCGAGAACGCCTTAATGCAATCGTAATGGGCCTTAACGCTTCCCATCATGCCCTGCAACCACCAGTGCTCGCGGATACCCTCCGAAATCTTTGCGCCCGGACGATTGTATCCGTAAAACGGCAGAGTGATGTCCTTGTAAAACTGCGGCCGGTTTGCCGCGAGTGCTTCCCGCAGGCTGTCGAAGGCCGATCTGGGCTGGCCGGCCGGATTTTTTTCCGTCTTCAGCATGAGCGGTGGCACGGAGCTGATTAGCACTGCTTTCGCAACACGCTTGGCGCCATGGCGGCCCAGATAACGCGCCACTTCACCACCACCGGTGGAGTGCCCAACCATGATCGCGTCGTTAAGATCAAGTTTTTCAAACAGCGCAGCCAGATCGTCCGCGTAAGTGTCCATTTCGTTGCCGTCCCACGTCTGAGTGGAACGCCCATGACCTCGACGGTCGTGCGCAATAACGCGATAGCCACGCTGCCCGAAGTACAGCATCTGTCCTTCCCAGTCGTCCGCGGTCAATGGCCAGCCGTGAGAGAAGACGATCGGCTGTCCGGCTCCCCAATCCTTGTAATAGATCTCCGTGCCATCTTTGATTGTGATTTTGTCCATGTGATTCTCTCCTTCGTGATTGAATTCCAGCGGACTCCGGTGATGTTGAGATTGTGCAGCAGAACCATCCTTCCCCGAAACCCTAAATAGGGGTTTAACGATATAACACGATGGGGTGAGCTTGAATCTTACCCGACACTTGGGCAGCCGCCACCGCTAAAAACTTGTCCGCGGTAAAGAAAAACTACTCGATCGGGTGATGTTTTGCCGAGTCAGAAGCTCGATAGTTATAGGTGGCAAATGACCGATCAGGCACAAATCCGGGTGTTGAGCGTTGACGATCACCCGCTTCTCCGGGAAGGGATCGCTGCCATCATCAACGACCAACCGGATATGGTACTGACGGCGGATGCATCCAGCGGTAGCGAAGGCATTCAAAAGTTCCGGGAGCTCCGGCCGGACATTACGCTCATGGATCTCAGACTCCCCGACATGAGCGGCATCGACTCGTTAATCGCCATTCGCACGGAGTTCTCCGAAGCCCGGATCATCATGCTGACGACGTTTGAGGGCGATGTGGAGATCCAACGGGCCCTGGAAGCAGGCGCTCGGGGCTATATGCTCAAGAGCATGCCGCCACGCGAGCTGGTGGAGGTGATTCGCCAGGTCCACGCTGGGAAAAAGCGCGTTCCTCCAGAGGTGGCGGCGCACCTGGCTGAGCATATGAGCGACGAGGAGCTAACCGGGCGTGAGATCGATGTGCTTGGCCACATTGCCGGTGGAAACCGGAATCGCGACATCGCGGAGAAGCTTTTCATCTCAGAAGAGACTGTCAAGGTTCACATCAAGCACATCATGGATAAGCTGGGCGCCAGCGATCGCACGCAAGCGGTTGCGATCGGGGTCCGCCGCGGCATCATCCAATTCTGACCGGGCTCTTTGTCAGCAATAACACTATAGTGTTATGAAAAAATTCCGAGTCGTGGGGATTCTTCTCGAGATTGCTCCCTCTACCATTGAATCAGGTGCTCGCGATGAACACCCAGGAGGCGCGAGCTGCAGAGGCTTTTTTCGACATTTCCGGGCGGCTGGCCAGGGGTTGGGCTGCTCCTTTTGCGGGCGGCGGTTAGCATGATAGCGCTCAGTGAAGGAGCGTCCTATCTGACTGGTTCAGCCAATCCGGCGGCCGGCACTTGGATGGCCGGTTTGGTGGCGATCGCTTGTGGCGCGTCGCTGTTGCTAGGGTTTCTGACTCCGGCTGGAAGCGCTATCGCCGTGCTGGGCTGCGCAGGCACGTTGCTCTCGTGGTTTCCTTCCCCGGTGCCTAATCTAATCGAGGGAAGATTATGCGGAATCCTCGTCATCACCGTGGCTAGCGCCATCGTGCTTCTCGGCCCAGGCGCCATATCCATCGATGCCCGATTGTTCGGACGGCGCGAGATCATCATCCCTCGACCTTCGCCTCGCCCGCCGGATCTCTGATACCACAATGTGGTGCTCATGGCTAAAGATTCAGTGATGAAAGGCTTGCAGATTCAGAGGTTCGGAGATCCCGTGAAAGCAGCGGCAATCCTCAACCAGTTGAGACCGCTTTTCGACAACGGCTCACTCAATCGGCCTCGTATCGCTGAAAGATATTCGCTGGACGCATTCGCGACGGCGTACAATCGCGTCCGAGCGACGGCTGGAAAGGTAGTATTTGAAACTCAGACTCGGAAGCCGTGAATGCGCAGAGTGTTACCGAACCGCGACCGTGAGGGAGTCGGTGCCTGCGCCGATTTTTTCAAGGGTTCTCACACTCAGCCTCTCGATTCTAGTTTTCCTTGTCCTGAACAGCTGCCACGCCGTACGCAACGGTGCCGAGCCTTCCATCCAGTTCAGCCGGGTCCCCACTGCCGGCGACGGCGATCCCGAAAAGCTTTTGGCAATCGAAGGACGCGTTTCCGGCTTTCGGCCGGGGCTACAGATTGTACTGTTTGCACGAAGCGGAATGTGGTGGGTGCAGCCGTTCGCCAACCAGCCTTTCACTACAATCCAGCCGGATTCCACATGGAAGAGTTTGACACATCCTGGATCCGCCTATGCCGCGCTGCTGGTTGATTCGCGTTTTCATCCACTGCCCACTATTTCTGCGCTGCCAAACAAGGGTGGGCTAATACTGGCCATCGCCAGCGTGGAAGGTTCCAAGCCCGCCGCTCCTCCCAAGACACTCACCTTCAGTGGGTATCAATGGGAAATTCGAAACTCCGCGAGTGACCGCGCCGGCAGTCTGAATTTCTTCGATCAGTCCAACGCATGGCGAGACCCGGCCGGATTGCTTCATCTGCGCATTTCGAAGCTCGGTGAGCAGTGGAGGAGTGCCGAAGTAAAGCTAACTCGCAGCCTCGGATATGGATCGTACCGATTTGTGGTGCGGGACGTCTCCCATTTGGAGCCCGCTGCGGTGCTCTCCTTTTTCACGTGGGATGACGCGGCGCCTTCGCGCGAAATGGATATTGAAATCAGCCGCTGGGGTGAGCCGGAGGACAAGAACGCGCAATATGTCGTCCAGCCGTACTTCGTTGCGGCGAACTCCGTTCGATTCCTTGCGCCGGCCGGGCTCCTCACGCATTGGATGATCTGGGAGCCCGGACGGGGTTCGTTCAGGACAGCGCGTGGCTCTCAATCGAAGATGGGGAGCAATTTCGTTGCGCAGCATGTCTTCACTTCGGGGATTCCCTCTCCTGCTAACGAGAGGATCCATTTGAACTTCTATATGTACAAGAGCAAGCGGAACCCGTTGCGGCACGATGCAGAGGTGATCATTGAGAAGTTCGAATTCCGGCCGTAACGCGCGCGCCGTTCACCGTACAATCCGCGGGCTGCTGGCCGGCATTGCAGCTTTTTGCTTGATCCACTCGGCTTTCGCCATCGATCCAAATCGGGCGATGTCACAGTATGTTCGCGACCATTGGGGAACAGAGCAGGGGTTTCCCAAGGGCCCGTTGTATGCCATTGCTCAGACGCGCGATGGTTATCTGTGGATCGGTACCGAATCCGGTCTGGTTCGTTTCGATGGATGGAGTTTTCAGCTCATCGAGGACCCTTCCGGGGTTCTTCCGGTCACTCCGATTCTCGGCCTGACACCCGCCGCCGACGGCAGCCTATGGATATTGTTATCAAACCAAATCCTAGTGCGTTACCGGGACGGAGTTTTCGAGCGGCCGAGGCTCGACGAGGGGCCGTACACAAACATTTCGGCAATTAGCCAGTCGAACACAGGGGAGCTTCTGGTCTCGAAAATGGAGGATGGCGCCTTTGAGCTGCACTACGGCACGTTTCGAAGGCTGGCCACTGCCGATGAGTTACCCCGCTCGCCCGTTATTTCCTTAGCTCAAACCCCGAGCGGCGATGTCTGGATGGGAACTCGGGACGCAGGACTTTTTCGCTTAAGCGGCGGCAAGACTACGCCGGTCCGGAAAGATTTGCCCGATCTCAAGGTGGATTGTCTGCTACACGACGGCGATCGGGATCTTTGGGTGGGCACGGACAACGGCATTGTGCGTTGGAATGGGAGCCAACTCACCCCGGTACGCACACCTGGGTTTCGAAACCACTTTCAGGCGCTGGCGATGGCCCGAGATCGCGATGGAAATATCTGGGTAGGGACGGACTCCGAGGGGCTGCTCAGGCTTAATTCTCAAGGCGTGACCTCGCTCCAGGAAAATGAGGGCGTGACGCATGAGGCCGTAACCGCGGTTTTTGAAGACCGTGAAGGAAACCTCTGGATTGGAGGTTCGGATGGCATCGAACGCCTCCGCGACAGCGCTTTTGTGACATATTCGGGTCCGGAGGGCCTCCCGACCGACGGCAGCAATCCGGTTTTCGTCGACTCAGAAAACCGCATGTGGTTTGCACCTGTGGGCGGGGGGTTGTGGTGGGTCAAGGGTGAACGTCGCGGCCACATTTCCAAAGCTGGACTGGACCGGGATGTCGTCTACTCGATAGCAGGGGCGAAAGGGGAAATTTGGGTTGGCAGGCAGAGCGGCGGGCTGACCCATCTCGCGGATGAGCATGGTTCGTTCACGGCCAAGACTTATACGCAAGCAGACGGCCTGGCTCAGAATAGCGTCTATTCGGTCTACCTCTCTCGCGATGGTTCGGTGTGGGCGGGGACCCTCAGCGCCGGCGTGAGCTTGCTCAAAAACGGGCGCTTCGCAAACTATACGATTGCGAATGGCCTGGCATCTAACACCGTTGTCTCCATTCTCGAAGGATCTGACGGAACCATGTGGTTCGCAACGCCCAACGGCTTAAGCGCGCTTTCGAATGGCCGCTGGCGAACCTACGCAATCTCCGAAGCTCTGCCTTCTGAAAACATTAACTGCCTTCTGGAAGACTCTACTGGCGTGCTCTGGGTTGGAACCGCCGCTGGCCTTGCGTTTCGCGCCAGCGGTGGGTTTCATATTCCAGTGAGTGGCCCCGCGGCGCTCCGCGCACAGATATTCGGTGTGGCGGAGGATCGGCACGGTTCGCTGTGGATGGCGACATCCAGCCATGTGTTGCGAGTGAATCGCGAAAAGCTTTTGAACGCAACGCTAGACCAGGGCGATCTACGCGAGTATGGGCTCGCCGATGGCTTGCGTGGTCTGGAAGGTGTGAAGAGACACAGGTCCGTGGTCGCCGATTCGGCCGGCCGAATCTGGTTTTCGCTGAATCGTGGAATTTCGGTGGTCGACCCTGCCCGGCTGACTAGAACTTCAGCTCCGGCCATCGTTCACGTTCAGACAATCTCGGCGGATGGCGACCCAATCCGAATGGGCAGTGCTATTCATATTCCGGGCGGCCATCGGAGAATCACGTTCAGCTACTCCGGGTTGAGTCTTTCCGTTCCGGATCGCGTTCGTTACCGGTATCGGCTCGAGGGATACGACAGCGCCTGGAGCGATCCAACGGCGGCGCGGGAAGCCGGCTACACCAACCTCCCACCGCATCACTATAAGTTCCGGGTTATGGCAACGAACCCGGATGGAGTTTGGAACACCAATGAAGGCGCGCTTGCATTTGAAGTCGGTCCTTTGTTCTGGCAGACTTGGTGGTTCCGATTAGCCGCGGTTGTGGTGTGCATGGCTTGCATTCTGGCTGTCTACCGCATCCGGTTGCATCAGCTCACAAGACGGCTTTACGTAAGGTCTCAGGAGCGGCTGGCTGAGCGAACCCGCATCGCACAGGAGCTGCACGATACTCTGCTGCAGGGTTTTCTCAGCGCTTCCATGCAGGTTCATGTCGCAACGGACCGCTTGCCCGAGGATTCCAGCGTAAAGCCGACACTGACCCGAGCGCTGGAACTGATGCGGCAAGTAATCGACGAGGGCAGGAACGCCGTTCGAGGTCTGCGCACGTCACAAAGCGCGTCCCTGGATCTCGAAGATGCTTTCTCGCGGATTCAGCAGGAGTTGGTCACCGGGCAACATCTGGGAGAGGGCGTCGACTTTCGCGTGATCGTCGACGGCGAACGCAGGCCCTTGCATCCGCTGCTCCGGGATGAGGTTTATCGAATCGGCCGGGAAGCGCTCATCAACGCGTTCCGGCATTCGCGCGCGAAGAAGATCGAGATGGAACTCAAGTACTCGTCCAAAGGATTGTGCATTATGGTCCGCGACAATGGCTGCGGGATTGACTCCAACGTCTTCGAAACCGGCCGGGATGGGCATTGGGGGCTTTCCGGGATGCGTGAGCGGGCGGATCGAATTGGGGCGCGCCTGCATGTTATGACCAGCGCCTCCGCCGGGACCGAGGTAGAACTCTCAGTTCCCTCACAGCTCGCGTTCCAGGACCAGTCCTCCGGCCGGCGGAAATGGTTCGGAAACCATGGCCGGGCAAGCCAGCGAAGCCAAAAACCAGAATCGAAAGCTGACTGAACGGTTCCGTACTGGTTTCCGCGCTTGTATAATACTTGTATAATAAATGTAGAAGGGAAGTTTGCCGTATGAAACGAGCCACGAAGGCGGCTTTCGAACCCAAGGCGTTTCTGGCCATGGTCGGTAAAGGTAGGACCTTGGCGGATTACAAAAAGAATCAAAGGATTTTCTCGCAAGGCGATCCTGCCGACGCCATCTTCTACATTCAAACCGGCAAGGTCAAGCTCACGGTTGTCTCCAAACAAGGCAAGGAAGCGGTGGTCGCCATTCTGGGGGCCGACAACTTCTTTGGCGAAGGTTGCCTGGCCGGCCAACCGCTGCGCATGGCCGGCGCCGCCGCCATGTCAGAGTGCTCAATCATGCGGCTGGAAAAGCCGGGTGTGATTCGCCTGCTTCACGACGAGCCCACCTTTTCTGAGTTGTTCCTCCAATACCTGCTCTCCCGTAATATTCGGATCGAGGAGGATCTGGTGGATCTGTTATTCAACTCCAGCGAAAAGCGGCTGGCGCGGGTACTTCTGCTGATGGCCAACTTCGGCAAGGAAGCCAAAGCGGAACCCGTGATTCCCAAGATCAGCCAGGAAACGTTGGCTGAGATCGTGGGCACCACTCGCTCGAGAGTCAGCTTTTTCATGAATCGGTTCCGCAAATTGGGATTCATCGAATACAACGGTGGATTGGAAGTTCACAGCTCGTTGCTGAATGTCGTCCTTCATGACTCCGGGGACTAACTAGCGCCAGCTAGGCGAAAGAAGCTCTACTGTCCTGGCGATCGAAAATCCAGCCTTGCGACTTCGCATTCCTGCCAAGCTTTTTCGACAACTTCGAGCGCTGCCAAGTACGAGCTGCGAGTGTGCCGCGTCTGGGAAAGCAACTTCAATTCCTGAACTGCGCCGGCATACGCCGTGGCGGTGGCAGCGTATCCTTTTAGCAGTTCGTCCATATAGGAATCGTACACGTTTCCGTTTTCGAATGATGCTCAGAATGGAACACATCTTCGTCATTGGCGTCTTTACCGCCGCGCTTCACTCGCCCTCCTCCAGACACGCCGGGAAGTGAGCACTTTTGAACAGACCGGACGGGTGTTTCCCTGATACTCTCTGAGAACGGCGCAAGTGCAGAGACTTGCCCCGTACCGCGGAGAACGTTGATTCCCGAGGAGAATGTTGGCGAAAAAAGCCGATATGCTGCGCGAAACGATCTTGGTCGTCGAGGACGATTTCAATATCTGCGCGCTCGTGAGAATGTTCCTGGAGAACGCGGGATACACGGTGGTTACTGCTGATGACGGAGAAGAAGGCCTGCGTGTCTATAAAAAGCACCAACCCTCTATCGCGCTTTTGCTAACTGATGTGAGGATGCCCAAGATGAACGGCCCGGACCTGGCCGATCGTGTTCTTCAGCTCGACTCACATTTGCCGGTTCTGTTTATGTCGGGCGATGCCCCGCGCATTAATCTCCATTTTGGCTGCCTGGCGAAGCCTTTCAACCACGTTGACCTGCTCGGCAGGGTGGCCCAGGTGCTGCATCCGTCAGAGAGTGGACAGGAACAAAACCGGCTGTGATGACCAGCCCCACAGAAGTGTCCCATTTCAAAGAACAAGATCAGGGAACGGGATCTCCCCTTCAATTGATTGCGATGGAACGCCGGTCGAAGGTACGCTATCCACTCGTGCTATCGGTCCGCTACCACACTCTTGGCCGACTTGGCCGAAAGTTCTACTCCGGAGTTGGCCAGGCTGTAAATCTGAGTAGTGGTGGCGCGTTGGTTGATTCCCAACATGAACTCGGCGTGGGTGCAGAACTGGAAGTACGTATGGACTGGCCGTCACTCTTGGACGGGCGCATTCCTCTCCAATTCGTTGCTGTTGGCTGGGTGGTGCGTTGCGATGCAGCCAGTTTCGCTGTACGCTTTCGCCGCCATCACTTCCGGACCCTGAAAAGGAAGGTCCAACCATTTCCAGGACCGGTTGATTCCAGGTACACCGGCACCGCCGCGCGCTAAATTTGCCGCTTAGCTCCACCAGCACGCAATATCGGCGGTCAGGCTGGGCCTCGCTTCGATCAGCAGCGGCCCAGCTCTACCCGCGCCTTGCTATGGATACAGCCCGCGTAACTTGATCGCTTCCGCGACACGTCCGACGCCCAGCATATTGGCCGCCGTCCGCATTGTGACGCGGTGATCCTTATGGATCTTCAACACCTCGCCAAACGCGGTCTTCATGACGCGTTCCAGGCGATTATAAACGTCCTGCGACTCCCAGAATAGATGTTGCTCATCCTGGACCCATTCGAAGTAGGAGACCGTGACGCCTCCCGCATTGCAGAGGATGTCCGGAATCAGGAACACTC
>PMOK01000128.1 GCA_003162425.1 Bryobacterales bacterium
ATGTCGCCCATGCCGAGGATGCGTTCGGCCACGCGGTCGGGATGAAACTGCTCCAGGGCGTCGAATTTTTCGCCCACACCCACGAACTTGAGCGGCTGATTGGTGATGGCGCGTATAGACAGGGCCGCGCCTCCACGCGCGTCGCCATCCATCTTAGTGAGAATCACTCCGGTGATTCCCAGCCGCTTGTGGAATTCGTCCGCGGATTTCACCGCGTCCTGTCCGGTCATGGCGTCAGCCACAAACAGGACTTCCGATGGCGCAAGCTGCTCTTTCAGGTCCTGCAGTTCCTGCATCAACTGATCGTCGATATGCAAGCGGCCGGCCGTGTCCACCAACAGAACGTCGCGGCCAGTCTGCGCGGATTCCCGCCGCGCCGAACGAGCCAGTTCGGCCGGCTTGGTTTCTTCCGGTGTGCCTTCATAGATCGGCAGCTTGATGTCCCGCGCGATTACACTCAACTGGTGCCGTGCGGCGGGACGATAGATGTCGACGGAAACCATGAGAGGACTGTGCCCGTTTTTCGACAACCAGCGCGCCAGCTTTCCCGTAGTGGTGGTTTTTCCAGAGCCTTGCAGTCCCACGATCATGATCGCTGTGGGAGGCTCATTGGCCATCCGTAGTTTGGATTGATGCGTGCCGAGGGTCTTGATCAACTCGTCGCGAACGATCTTGACCACTTGCTGGGTCGGCGACAGTGCCGAGAGCACCTCTTCGCCCATGGCCTTTTGCTTGATGTTCTCAATGAACTGCTTGACCACGCGGAAATGCACGTCGGCCTCGAGCAACGCCACGCGAATTTCGCGCAACGCAGCCTCCATGTTCTCGGCCGTCAATTTCCCTTCGCCGCGCAGGTTCTTGAAAACACGCTGCAGTTTATCGGATAGATTATCAAACATGATTTACGCCAGGAGCACTCAGGCTTGCGGGCAGACGAGATCATTATAGCGCGGCCCGGATGAAAAATACCCGTTTCTCGTTTCTCGTTCATCGTTGGGCGCTGGGGAGCAACTAACGAGAAACGAAAAACGAGAAACGTTTTTGTAGTTCCGTCAGTGCTGCGCGATGCTTAGGATGTTCCCATCCGGATCCTTGAACCACGCGACCTTGGTCCCGTCGGGCGCCGTCCAGATGCCGAGCTCATCCTGAGCAAATCCGCCGAAAATCTCCAGTTTGACTCCGGCTCTGCGCAAGTTTTTGGCGGTCGCGACGATATCAGGAACGTCCCAGCCCAGGACAGTGTACTTGGCCACCACCACTTCGGCAACGATCGAGACACGCAGCTTGGTTCCGTTCGCGTCAAAGACCAACGCAAACGAATCTTCGCTCAGCAGGTGCAGGCCAAGAGTGTCACGATAGAATGCTTTGGCGCGGGCTGGATTATGCGTGCTGACGAACGCCGTCAACTTTTGAGAACCGAGCACGGAATCTACTTGTCCTTCCAAGGTAGCCATACCACCTCCAACCCATAAAGTAGCTAGTACGGCGAGTGTCCGATGGCGCGTGGTCATGAGAAAGTATCGCCGAACTAAGCTGGTCTGCCAAGGTGTAGATACGTCAAAGCGTAGCGCGAATGCGTCAAGTGAAAACTATCATTCTGATTCTCCGTGCCGATAAGGAAAGAAAGATCCACTGAGCCAACATCGGGCGCTTGCCGCCCAGGGAGGGCAAGTGCTGTTAATTTTAGCCGGTCTGGTGGTGGTAATAGGATCGGTTGTCGCCGGTTACCTGCTCGAACAGGGAAATCTGCTGGTCCTGATGCAGCCAGCCGAACTGATTATCATCGCCGGAGGCGCGGCCGGCATCATCCTGGTCTCGAGTCCTGCCCGGAATCTACGGATTCTCTGCCGGGCGGTATTCTCCGTTTGCGTACATCGCTCATACAGCCGGGACAGTTACCTCGACGCTCTCAAACTTCTTTACGTGCTGTTCAGTCTCGGACGGGGCACGGGAAGACTTGACCTGGAAAAGCACGTCGAGGACCCCTACGAGAGTGATGTATTCCAGGCGCATTCCAGCGTGCTTTCCGACGCCGAAGCCACTAGTTTCATTTGTGACTCGTTGCGTATGGCCATCTCGGCTGGGCTCGGCGAGCAGGAAGTGGAGCGCTTGATGGTGCTGGATATGGAAGTTCAACGCTCCGGCCGGCAGCAGCCCTTACGAGTAATCATGAACGTAGCGGATTCCCTGCCCGGGCTGGGGATCATCGCTGCGGTTCTGGGCGTGGTGGTAACCATGCAAGCGCTGGGAGGCCCGGCACAGGCCATCGGCCAGAAGGTTGCCGCCGCACTAGTGGGCACCTTCTTCGGCATCCTGGCGTGCTATGGGGTGGTGAGCCCGCTTTCCAGCCGTCTGGAGTCTCTGGGCAAGGCGCGTACAGAATATCTGCAGGTGCTGCGCGTGGCCATTGGGTCCTACTTCCATGGCGCATCCCCGTTGGTGTCCGCGGAATCCGCACGGCGCTCCATACCGCTGGACCTGCGGCCAACATTGGAGGAAATGGAAACCGAACTGCGGCGCGAACGCATTCCTCTCACACGGGATCAACTGCAGGCCATGGCTGGGCAAGAAAGTGTCGCCGCGGAAGGTGCGGACGGCTGACCGAATGGATTCTTTTAATTCCCGCGAGGACGACACCGGGCACCGCGGCGGAGCGTGGAAAGTGGCTTATGCCGATTTCGTCACCGCTCTCATGGCGCTATTCATCGTGCTGTGGCTGATGAGCTCCGGGCGCGAAGTGCGTGAAGCGGTGGCAGGCTATTTCAAGGATCCCAAGGGCTATCAGAAATTGAGCGGATCGGCGCAGGCCGGTTCCGGAGAAGCCCTGGAGGTGAGCAAGAACAACATTGACAGGCTCAAGCAAAGCTTGGAAGAGGCCATGCGGAGGCTGCCGGGATTTAAGAGTTTCGCGCAAAATGTGCAATTTACCGTAACCGGGGAAGGGCTCCGCATCGAGCTCATGGAGAAGGACAAGGGGCTATTTTTTGAAACCGGAAACTCTAAGCCCACGCAGAACGGTCAACGGCTTTTCAACTTACTGGCAGAACAGATCTCCGGCCTGCCGAACACCATCGCAATTGAAGGCCACACCGATTCGCAAGGGTTCCGCTCTCAAAACCTGGAGGCGTACGGCAACTGGGAACTCTCCTGCGACCGCGCTAACGCCGCGCGCCGCATCATGCTTGCAGCCGGTCTACGTGGCGAGCAGGTAACAGAGATTCGTGGCTACGCCGATCACCACACACTCATCCCCGCTAATCCTGCCGACAGCCGCAATCGTCGCGTATCGGTGATCGTTAAATATGTGGGTCAGTAGGACAAGCCTCGGGCTTGTCCCTGGCAAGTCGGAGACTTGCCCTACGGTGTACCGTTCGCTTGCTGGTAGAAATCCGTCATCGACTTGCTCAGCCCGTCCAGGCAGCTCTTCTTGGTGTAGAGCATGTGACCGGCTTCGCAATAAGTCAGGCTGATGTGACCGCTGAGTGACGGATCCAGGCCAAGATGGTTCACAGTGTATTCAGTGGCGAAGAACGGAGTGGCCAGGTCGTAGTAGCCGTTGGCGATCATCACTTTCAGATTCGGCTCCTGACTCATCGCCTCGCGCATCATCTCTGCTGTGTTCACGTATTGGTTCTCGAATCTCTTATAGCTCCAGGGACGTACTTTTCCCGTGAGGATCTCGTAGGGCAGATCGCTTTCATACTTCAGCTCCTGGCTCAAGTACTCGTTGAATGCGGCCGTATAGGCGCCTTGCACGGAAGCGTAGCTGGGATCGTAGTCGGGATTCTCGCCAGCGGCATCGAAATCCACGCCTTCCAACCGGCTGTCGTAACGTCCCACGGTGCGGCGCTCCTTGCGCATCAGCTCTTTGGTGAAGCGTGAAATAGAGATGCGCAAGTTGGCTTCGTCCACAAATTCCTCCGAGAGTCCCGTGAGACGCGCGAGTTGGCGTGCAACTGTGGTTCGTTCAGCGGCCGTGAGCTTATCGCCTTTCATCAACGCCACCGTGTACTCATTGCTGGCGAAGCGGCGGGATTCGCCGAGAGCTTTCTCCAGATCGCCCAAATCCTTGGGAAGCTTCTTGTGATACCACGCCGTGGCCGTATAGCTGGGCAGATAGAGGATATAAGGCAAGTCATTTCCCGGCGCAAACAAGATGGTTGCGAAATTCAGAACGGAAGAAATCAGCGTGATGCCGTTCAGATAAATTCCGTGATGTTGTAACAGGTATTGGGACAGCGCGGAGGCGCGCGTGGTGCCATAACTTTCGCCAGCCAGGAATTTCGGCGAATCCCAACGTTGAGATCGGGTGGTCCAAAGACGGATGAACTCGCCCACCGACTCCAGATCGCCGTCGAAGCTGTGGAATTGCGCCGGGTTCTCGCCGGGCGCCTCGCGGCTGAAGCCTGTAGTCACCGGATCGATGAAAACCAGGTCGGTGAAGGCGAGCGCGGTGTCCTCGTTATCCACCAGATGATACGGCGGCGCCGGCTGTTCGCCATCCGGTCCCATAGCGACGCGTTTCGGCCCCAGCGCGCCCATGTGCAGCCAAACCGAAGAGGAACCCGGTCCGCCGTTGAAGGTGAACGTCAGAGGGCGCTTCGCGGCATCGGTGACATCGTCACGCGTATAGGCGACATAGAAAATGTTCGCCCAAGGTTTGCCGTCGTCCTTCTTCAGAACCAATGTTCCCGCAGTCGCGGTGTAAGGGATCTTCTTACCGTTGACCGTGATCTCATGTTTTGTTTTGGAAGTTGTTTCCACGGCCGGAGGAGCCGGGAACTGTTCGGCTCCGGCGGCGGGCTTAGCGGCTGAATCGGACGTGGAGGCCGCGGCGGCGGGAGCTTGACCTCCCGGACGCCGGCCCTGACCCTGGGCGCATAGCAGGGGAATCAGCATCGACACGGTAGCGAGAATTTTGAGGAAGCGAGAGCTCAATTGATTTCTCCTGTTAGCGAATGTGCGAAACCACCATCTTATCAACCGCGCCCCGACGGGAGGGAGCGCTGGCGGTATGGGGGCTTGAAGACGCGGTCCAAATTATTAATTCCACGCAACCCGCTTGTGGCGCACGCACT
>PMOK01000214.1 GCA_003162425.1 Bryobacterales bacterium
ATCATCAGCTTTTCCTGTTCACGCGGCGTGAGATGCAATTCGACCCCCTTCGATTAATGTACTTTTCGAGGAAGCGCGGCGGCGCGGCCACACAGAATCCATTTAGCGGCCCTCCAGAATTCCACCAAGCCATCCGACAGGGAGCGCCCGCTCATCGCGACGCCGCGGACCACGAGACCGTGCCTCCGCAGCGAAGTAACTCCCCATGATACATCGGCGGTGGTGCTGCGATCCGCGATTACTTGCAAGTCATTCTCCAGCTTCCGCCAGTAATCCGAGCCTTCGCCCGCACGGCAAACGTAGCAAGATGCGAAGTAGCGGAACGGGCCAAGCCGGGCGATCGAATCCAGCCGTTGGGTCCGAGGTGCGATGTTCCAGCGCTCCGTCGCCATTGGTTCTCCGCACGCGCAAACCTCAAAAGTTGAAGACAGCGATTCATAACCAAACAGCTCGCCCGAAGCATCGCGTCCAGGTGCGATCAGCTCCCACCAGATCATGGAAGCTCCCCGCGCCAGATCGATTCGAGTGCTCTGTTCGAATCGCGAACCCGCGAATGGTATCAACTGGTCCGGCAAATATTCGAAATACGCATCTTCGCCTAGAGTGATCAGTGCTCTCTGCGTTGCGACACGATCGTGCGACCGGCTGCGATACACGCGAGTGGCGCCGGTTGAGGTTAGCTGCGCCTGTGCGCGCGGTCCCACGTCGACGCGCCATTCCAGAGAATCAGTGTCCAGAATGCCGCCAGATACATTGTGCACATGAGCCAGCTTCTCGCCGGATGGCGCATCGAAACCGCGCACCACTCGCCAGGGCGGCTGCTGCGTCTTGACACGAAGGATGGTTGAGCCGCGCGTGTCCAGCTCAAAGGACAAGTGCAGTTGGGCGGGCCGTTGCATTTTCAGCTTATGAACAAGCGGGTGTGCAAGCTGGGGTGGCGTGCGGAAGCGATGTCGAGCAAGGGTGTGAAGCAGAAGACGTCACGGGGCGGTGTATCCGCACCACGTCGCGCCGCTTCCACGATAGCCGGCTTCAGTCGCCACAGAATTTCGTGTGCACGCGTCTGTCCGAGCGGTAGCAGCCGTTGGCAACAGGATATAAGGGTTGTCAGGGACTGCTGCAGGAAAAAGGCTGCCGCCAATTCCGGATCAACGCCCATCACTCCGGCAGTGAGCCCAAAGCAAAGCGCGAGATGGACCTCGCTTCCGCGCTCCGCCGCCTCCCGCAGGAGGTCGCTATTTGAGAGCCGGGCAGCGAGATCGAGAAAGCGCTTGCCCATCGCCGCCGATGCCTCGCGCGATTCCCTCGCCGGCTTCCGAGCCGCAAGTTCCAGATTCCAGCCGAACCATGTCGGGAGATCCGGTTGGGTTGCGCTTCGAGCGCAGTACGCTGCTTCTAATACACCGACTTCCTGGATGTAGTCCCCAAGGAACGCCTCGAGATTTTCCGTATTGAGCAGCCCCGCGTCGGCGAGCGACTCCAATCCGAAGGAGTGCGCCGCACCGCCGATCGGGAGTGCGCTATCAGCGAATTGCTGTAGGCGCAGAAGCGCCATCATGTCAGGCAAGAACGGTCTCCAACTCCTGCGGCAACGGGCCCGCCGCCGCAGCGGCGTCCCACCCCAGCTCCTGACGGACCACATCGAAAAAAGCGCTGTGCGCCACGTCCTGCCCCTGCAACCGCGAAGCCAGGATATCGGCTGAAACCAGGCCACGACTGGCGGTAATCAATCCGGAATCACGGATCAGATCGTAATTCCCCCAGCGGCTCCGATAGAGACCGTTCCGATTCCAGCGCACCGCGGAAAACAGACCCTCCACCACGCCACACAGCTCGAAGTGCGATCCATATAGTTTTGCCACATCGCAACAGGCGCGCGCAAACCAGGTGATGTTCGGTCCGTGCCAGGCGTCGCGCAGCGGCTGCGGAATCAGACCAAACAGGTTGGAAATTCCGAGCCTGGTCGGCCCCTTGAATTTTGCGAAGCTGATCAGCGGACAGCCGCTGAATTCGAGCAGTGTTTTGGGAATGAATCGGATCGCTTCTGCTTCGGGCTCCTCGTCCCAAAACGCTTCGGTTACGTTCACGTATTGAGCGCGGTGGCGCGCCATAACGTCCGCCAAGCCGGTCCGCCGCAGATATTCCGCTTCCTGTTGCCGTATCCACGCGCGATTCTCCTTCGCATCGGTCTCCCAATCGAATTGCGCGCCGCCCAGGTTGCGGCTGGTGGTGTGCCCTTCCAGAATGATGGCCGGCGCAGGCAGCGCGCTGAGTAACAAATCGAGCGCCGCTGGATCGGTATACGTTCCTGTAGCGTAACCATGCCAGGTCACCTTCACCAAGACTCGCTCCGGCGCCGCAGCGGGCAGAATCGCGGCCAAGGCTCCAACGAAAGACGATTGGTCCGCGATGCGCGCAATCGTGCCGCAGCCCTGCTTCCAAAGCGCGGGTGAGGTGGAAGCGTGCCTGGGCGACGCGACGCGGACGGTGTCGCGAGCCCGTTTCTCCTGCCACAGATGAGTGATCCGCTGTGCGTACCACGCCGTAAACATGGGATGCGCCCCCGGTGGATCCACCATGGTCAAGTTCGCATTGTCCGGCAGGTTTTCAATCATCACACGCGCGTACTGAACATGCTCGGTTTCCCACTGGGACTGCGGCAGCACCAGCCACGCCAGCGGTTCCTTCGCGCACCCCTCCAGCACAGTCGCAAGAAAAGGCTGTGCATGCCGAACAAATCCGACTTCGGCGCTCGCCAACCCCAGCTCCTCCCAAATGAGCCGCGCGAGACGGTAGCTTTGCGCGCGGCTGGCAGAATCTCCGTGACCGCTCGGCGCCAAGACCAAGCCGCAACGTTGTGGCTGCGCACCGAGTGCCTGAATTGCTCGACCAACCTGGTCCACGAAAGCACCGACCACCAACGGGTGTCCTGGATCGACATCATCGTGATGAATCACCGCATCGGAATGCTTCCGCCGCACTTCCGCCAACAACCGGCCAAGTGCCTCGCGTTGGCACAAGCTGAAGTCCAGAGCCGCCGGGATAACGAAGGTTTCCGTCCCGCCTTCGATTGGCAAATCTTCGATCGGAGCCAGCCGCACGTCCGGATCGAAACCCAGAACGCGGGCGCAAGCCTGACGGACATCTTCGATCTGGGACGACAACGCGCCCAGATCACTTGCGATTATGAATCGCGGCACGCTGCTCCCATCAAACCAACCTTCCACCAATGCGGCCGTGTTTCACCATCATGGCCAACACATCCACCATCGCGCGCACGGCCATCAAAGCGGTGATATCGGAAATGTCGTAAGGCGGCGATACTTCCACCGCCTCCATCGCGGCCACTCCTTCCTTTGCGACGCCTTTGAGAATCGCCAGAGCTTCACGCGGCAGAAATCCGCCGGGCTCCGGCCAGCCAGTGCCGGGAACGAAACCGGCGTCCACCGAATCCACATCGAATGAAAGATAAACCGCCGAAGCGCCTTTCCACGCAACTTCTAGCGCTATCTCCACCGTCTTGTCGATTCCGATGCGCTCGATATCCTGAATAGTCAGCACCGTTGACCCGCGCTCGCGTCCCTTCTTCACGCCCGGCCGAGGCACTTGCCATCCGCCAATTCCCACTTGCACAAGATTGGTTGGCGGACAATTTGGAATGTTTGTCGCATGGAACCACGGGCAGGTATGCATAATCTCGTCCATGTCCTTTTCCTGCGTATCGATGTGACGATCCAGATGGATGATGCCGACATTGCCCTCAATGCACTGCGCTACGCCGCGCGCGCAAGGATATCCGATGGAGTGATCGCCGCCCATGATCATCGGCAAGGTTCCCTCCGATAGAACGTGCGCCACCGCTTTCGTGATCTGGTCGTGGCTCTTGGTGATATTGGCAGGACAGAAGACGTCGCCGACGTCGCACATCTTCAGAGATTCGCGCAGATCCACGCCCAACTCGAAGTTATAGGTTGTGTAGAGCGAGGAGATGCGGCGAATTCCCTGTGGACCGAAGCGAGTGCCTGCGCGATAGGTGGTCCCGATATCGAAAGGCACGCCCAGGAAGGCGACGTCATACTCGCCGACCTTTCGCACATCCTCAAGATAATGCGTCTTCAAGAATGTGTTGATGCCGGACCAGTGCGGCAATTCTCCGCGCTGGAAACAACTGATTTCGGTTTTGTCCTCAATGGAATCGACGCACTCCAGGCCGAACTCTTTGCCGCGCCGAACTTCTTCCTCCCACTGGCGCGATGGAATTGATGTTTCCTGTTTCAACGCCCGCATGCCTTCCATCTCGCTGAAATCCGGCAGGGGACGCTGATGGCCGCGATGATGCGGCGCGTGACGCTTATAAAATGACATTGGTTAATTGTAAACGAGAGGTCTTTCCCGCGCTGTCGCTCGGTCCACTTCGCGAACCAGTTTACCGATATCGATTTCTTCCGAATCAAAATCGAGATCCGGAACTCCCAGATCCAACGCGATGGAGGACCCGCGATTTCCGTCACCGTTCTTCGCCAGCGCGATGACACGCGTTCCCAGGCACACTGCTTCGCGCGTGTTGTGCGTAACGAACACGACGGTGGTGCCGCTCTCACGCCACAGCTTCTTGATCAATCTCTGCATTCCGGTCCGCGTGGCCGAATCCAGCGCGGAGAAAGCTTCGTCCATAAGCAGGATCGGCGGCTTCATGATCAACGCCTGTGCGATTGCCACGCGCTGCTGCATTCCGCCCGAGAGCTGGTATGGATACTTGCGCGCGTCGGATTCGTCCAATCCGGTGTGCCGCAAGTACCGTAGCGCTTCTTCGCGGAAGAGGCGCATTTGCAGCGGACGTATCCAGCGCAACCCGGACCACGCGCCGAACGCCGTTACTTCCGGACCGAACGTGACATTGTCTAACACGGTCTTGTCGGGAAACAGCGAATACTTCTGCGGCACATAACCGCAATGCCGGTCCGGCTGCCACCGCTCACAACCGTTTAACAACAGGCGGCCTCGTGTTGGCTTTTCCTCGCCGAGAATCAGCCGCAGCAGCGTGGATTTTCCGCAGCCAGTTTCGCCCACGATGGCGACGAATTCGCCGCTCTCGATCTGGAGTGAAATACCATTCAGCACGGAGCGCGAGGCCTGCCCGGCAACCGGATAATCGACATGCACGTTATCGATCTGAATGGCCCGCTCCAGCATCACGTCTCCTGAATCACCTCTCCTGAATCACCTCTCCTGAAACCAGGGATGCAGCTTATGGTTGAGCTTGTTCATCGCGAAATCCACCAGAAACAACAACAGGGCCACCCACAATACGTAAGGAATAATCGTATCCATGCCCATGTGCCGCCGTAGCAAGGCGATCCGGTAGGCCAGTCCGTCGGTGGAAGCGATCATTTCTCCCGCGAACAAAAACAGCATCACCGCCTTCAAGTTGAGCCGGATGCTGTTGAGCACCCTCGGCCAGATTTGTTTGAAGACGATGCGATAGGTGATGGAGAAATCGCTCGCGCCCAGCGTGAATCCTTTGACGATTTGCTCGCGAGGCACGCTCTTCGTGAGGTTGAAGGTATCCAGAATGATGGTCGGCGTCACGCCGATCACGATCAGCATGATTTTCGAAAGCTCGTCAATGCCAAAAGCGATAAACAAGATCGGCAGCAGCGAGAGTGCGACAATTTTGTCAAAGAAGAGAATGAACCGCAGGAAGAACGCCCCGATCACCGGGAACATCGCCATGTGCAGGCCCAGCAGCACGGCCGGGAATAGCAGCGCCACGCTGATCAGGAAGCGCCGCCCGCTGGCCAGCGTATCCGTCCACAGCATGCTGGTCCGAAACCGCGCCAATAATGACGATCCACTGGCGGCCTGCACCTCTTCTTCCGCGGCAGGCTTGAGTGCGGCGTCCGAAAAGCCCCGAACCATTTGCGCGATGGTGGGCATCACGCGATCGTCGGGATTCTCGCGATGGCGCTGTTGCGCGACATAGAAGTAAAGCACGATTCCCGCAGCGAACAGCGACCAGGACAACGTCCAGATTGCTGTGCGGCCGGGCTGCGCGTGAATTCGCAGAAAGCTCACAATTTTCCTTGCGCTGCAAGCTGCATGTAAGCGGTGCTGAATCGAAACCGGATGCGTTCGGGCTTGCCGAGCACGGCGCCGTCGGGAAACTGCACGGCTACATCGTCCACCGATTTTGTTTTTTCTCCCAACAGCCCGTGTTGGAAACAGAACCGGCGCACCAGGTCCATGGTCTTTTTGACGCCGGCCGAGGACGCCATATCGACCGCGGATTGCGGTGTGTAAAACATATGCGTGGTAGCGAGTTGTTCCCGGTAGGATGCGAGCGAGTCCTGGGACGCTTCCGCGATATCGGTCAATACCTTGTTGGAGGCTGGGCCGGGCACGGACATGAGCTTCAGCACTTCATACCACGCGCCGGTAATCGCTTTGGCAAACTTCTGTCCGGAACCATCCGCGCGGTTCAGAACTTCGCTTGGGACCACCAACAGATCCAAAATCTCTCCAGGGATCTGCGAAGAATTGAAAACCACTTTGACGTCCTTGGCTTTGAGGATTTGTGACACCAGCGGCTTCCACGTCACCACTACCGGCTTGCTCTGATTGGTCAGGAACGCGGACGCGATATCCGAATCGGACGTGTTCAAATAGTGGACCTGCCTGATCTGCTGCTCCAGCCCGTTAATGGCCATGGCGCGCTCGAACAGGTATTGCGATACGGTCTTTTCCACCAGCATCACCTGCTTGCCGGGAATCTGGGCGAGAGTCAAATTGTGACGCACGATCACCGCATCATTACCGTTCGAATAGTCGCCGATGATGATGGCCGTAGTGTCGACGCCCGCCGCGGCCGGCATGTCCAGCGCCTCCATGTTCGTCATCGCACAAGCGTCAATGTTTTTCGCGACGAACGCGTCCAGTGAAGGCGCATAATCGAAACGCTGCACGCGGATATTGATTCCATATTTCGCGGCCCACTTGCGCAGAATTCCCGACTTGGCCATGTAGTAATACGGATTCCAGCCCACGTAAACGGACCAGCCCACCGTGAACGAAGGCGTGGCGGCACGCACCGGCGTGGAGGCCATCAACCCGATCGCGAGTGCAATGCTCGCCGCCGAACGGAAGCATGTTCCTCGTTTCGCCAGCGTAACCGAGCCGCGCCCGGAAGGGAGCGTCAGATCATCCAAGCTGATATTCAATTGAGGCAGCAACATCGCAACCATCCTGGCAACCCAGGCGAACTCGGGCGACGTGGCCGATTGAGTGTGATTCTACCGTAACTGTTCAGCACGCGCGATACATCCGCTTACTCGACCCCATCAATAATTTCTATGGCTCGGTGATTGACAGGCTGTACCGCTGGGCCGCATACTCGTTTCTAGCGCCGCCTCGCTGGCGGCCGTGCCGGAAGGGCATCCGACGAGCCAGTCTCTCGCCAACCCAAAAATCAGATCAGCTGAGATCCTATTCTCCTGGAAGGCAGTCATGACTCGCTTGTTAATTTCTCTACGCTTGGCGCTCGCCGGTCTGCTCTTCGTCACATTTCTTCCGCGTGCCAACGCCGACGCGAACACCGGTTCTCTGTACGATGCCCAGTCGCCCCCGAACGATTTCTTGGCGGATACCGAGGTGCATGCTACTGGCGCGGCGTTTTCGGAAACCGGCGGCTCGTGCACGCCCGTTGCATATGTTCCGTTCCCTCAATCAGACTCGCTTGCCGGGCCTCCTCCAACAAACTCCACGGATTGCGAAGCCGGCACATCCGGCCAGAATGCGAGCTTCTCCGCAGACGGAGGCCTTACGGGAGAGCTCGTTGTCGTCCCAGTATTAGTTCAGCCGCAGCCGTCGGATGGAGAACTGATGGTCGCGAGTCCCGAAGCCTCTACGGCGCCGACACAGGGACCATTCAGCCCGTGGCCGCTGGCCGGGGTGGCCACCGCCATCGTCCTCATCGGCGGGAGCAGCGTTTTACGCTTTCGGCGAACTTCGGCAAAAAAGATTTAATGCCTGTCTCCAGCAGCGTAATTGCTATTTGAACTTCGGTTCGCTTTCCGGCTTAGTTCCCAAAAATGCACTCTTGATCAGCACAAGCTCACGTCCTCCAACATACGAGCAACAGAGCGCGCCAACTGAGTAGAAAACGGTCCGCAGGAATTGTAGCGTGTATAGCGACCAATCTCTGCAGCTTTCGAGCTCGATGCCGCACCCAAATCCGGACATCTCCCAATAAATTGTGTGGCCACTCACCACGACACTGAATGCCCGCTGCTCAAGCCAAAATCTCGCCGCTCGCTGCGCGAACCAGCAGAGTCCGGCCATCCACACCCATTTGGACGTAGCGGGCTGCCACCAACGATAAACTGAATAACCCAAGCCAAATGACGCCGCGGCGTTGAGCCACTCCTGCTTCCACATCATTTGCGGGATGTTCGTGGCTCCCGAGGCGTGGCTGAACGGGGATGTGATTATGTTCGTCACCACGCATGCCACAATGACATTCAGGAGAAATGTCCCTGCAGAGCGCGCGGCTTGCGCTGGAGTAATCATCTGTGAGCCGCAACGGCCGCCAATTTCACAAGGCGCCGGCTGTATTATAGCCGACGTGGGTAGTAGACTTGACCCAGGAGGTAACCGATCTTGAAATATTCTCGCCGGGACTTGCGTTTACTGCTTCCAGCTCTCGCCTCAGCAACGGCTGTCGCTCAGCAGCAGAAAATCCTACCGGCCGGTGTTTTCCGTTATGAAGATCTCCCCGTACGCGTCAACGGACTGAACAAGGCACGCGCGGTAATGAACGGTGAAACGCACACGGCATTCCCGATTGAGGTCCATTTAACCGAACTGGGTCCCGGCCAGGAACCGCACCCTCCCCACAAACATATTCATGAAGAGATGCTGTTACTCGTGCGAGGGACGTTAAATGTAACCATGGACGGTAAGACCACCCGGCTCACCCCCGGTTCGGTTGCCTATGTGGCTTCCAACCACGAACACGGTTGGAAGAATCCCGGCGATGGTCCTGCCGAATATTTCGTGATCGCCCTAGGCCGAGACGATTTGTGAAAAAAGCAGCAACCGGTCGCTACGCTCGCGGGTACCGAACCGCGACCGTGAGGGAGTCGGTGCCTTTAGCAAAGGGACACTGATTTACTCAGTTCGATTCGTCGATCACTTCCAGCGCGTAGAGTGATGCATAGTCGTGAATCGGAGAGAAAGACACCAGCAAGGTTCCTTGGCCGTTGGGCGTCAATCCATGGAAGGTCTTCACCACCGCCTGGCCCAAGCCGGCTTCTTTCAACAGGTCAAACTCTCGTAGCAGGGCCACGCCGTTGCAGCTTACGTCAAAAACGCGGGTTCCCGGCTGGCCGCCCAGCGTGCCGCCGGGGCCAAAATACTCCTCGGCGAAATACAGCGACAACCGGTAGGTTCCTTTATCCACCGGGATTGCATAATCGAACCGCCCATAGCGTTCTCGCGTGAAAAGGTCGGGATCCCGGGTCCCCCGGACCTCAACCGCGTGGCTGGCGGACTGTCCGCCATTGTAGTAGCGATCCGGTTTCCATACTGCCCCGGCCGAGTCCGTGTAGAAGCCGTCCTGCGCCGTCATGCGGATTGGATTCAAATGGTGCGGGCTGGCCGGTATAAGTTCGATGGCGTTCACCAGCGCGACTCCGGTCCAACCTTGAAACGCTAGCGTTAAGACCTGCCCGGGACCGGGAGTGATATCTTTGAACACCCGAACATCGGCGATGTTCGATCCGCCCGCGTCGGCATAGATATCAAAGCGCGGAAGAATCGGCTTGCCATTCGCACGCACTTCAAAAAGCCGGCTGATTTCGCCGCCACCCGCAGGCATGGCCGGCCCGTAAGTGCTTTCGTTGAAGTACAGGTGCATCTCGTAAACGCCCGAGGCAAGTGGAATCTTGTACATGAAGTTGCCGCTACGCCCAGTTTGAAAGAGCCTGGGGTCATACGCGCGGGCGATGAACTGCCGGTGCACCTCGAAAGGTGTTCCTCCCTCATAGTCGCGGTCCGCATCCCATACCTCACCACCTCGGTCGGTATGGGTCTTGGTTCGTCCACAGGCGATGCGAACCGATCCTTGGACTGCCAGGGCGGAAGGCAGAGTCTTTGCCAAACTCGGAGCTGAAGCACTGCCCTGCGCCGGAGCTTTGGCCGGAATCGGCGGGTTTATAACGCGATGCCAACCAAGAGCCACCGCGGTGGCGCCCAGCAGCACTACCGCTAGTAATGCCAGCCCGGCGATTCGATTGTTAAAGCGCCAGCGTTCCGGCGGATTAACTGTTGCAGTTCCCGAAACGACCGGCGGAATCGGCGCCGCAGGGGGCTGTATTTCCTCTTCTTTTTCTTCCGGCGGGGGGGCTGCCGTCATAGGCTGGAAGACCACCGCATAGTGGCCCAAAGGCACTTCAATCCTCAGCGAGTGCGTTCGGCCTTCCGTTTCGTAATACTCGCGCAGCCGTTTCCGCAGCCTGTGCGCTTCCACTCGCGCGGCGGCGTCTTCGGCGGGATCGAACGAGGGCGGCCGGCCCAACACCTCCACGCCGATCTGATACTCCTTTACCTCTTCGGTGGCGCCTTCCAGATATTTGGTACACAAATATTCGAGCAACCGCGACAATCTGGGCGATCGGACAAACAGAGTCGACGCGAGAACGGATTCCAGCTCCGCCCTCGCCTCCCCCGTGGAGGGCGCGACCTTAACCTCAAACATTGGCAACAATAGTAGCACAGAATCAACATGTAACGCCATAGATTTTCTTGTACGTTATTGAAACTACAGGGTAACGGGGATACAGCGCGTTGCGGTAACGGGAATAACCTATAAATACTATTGACATCAATCTAGAATGGAGTCCTCGGTTTGGGTTAGTACAACTTGTTTTGGGGGAAATCACATGTCTGATTCAAGATCCACGCGGATCCTCAGTTCCAAAGCCTATCTTGTAGTAGGCTTATTGCTCACCTTCCTGTTCAGCAGCTTGTCTTTGCTGGGCCAGAGCGCCACAGGATCCATCAGCGGCACAGTAGCCGACTCGAGCGGTGCCGTTATTCCCAAGGCGACCGTAGTACTCACCGATGAGGCCACCAAGGGCAAGCGCGATTCAGTATCGAACAACGCTGGGATCTTCAATTTCCCGTCCATCTACCCTGGTTCCTACACGTTGACGATCTCCGCCGACGGGTTCAGAACCTGGGAGGAACGCCAGATCGTTCTGACGCAGGGAGGCAACCTCAGCATCCCCAATATTTCGTTGCAGGTCGGCACGGCCAAACAGGAAATCGACGTGGTAGCGTCGGGTGAGGTAATAGTGCCCACCGACACCGGTGCTGTCACCACTACGCTGAACGAACATATGATTACGGAGCTGGCCATCCAGGGCCGCGACGCCGCCGAGCTGATAAAGATCATGCCTGGCATGGCTGCCACCGGTGGCGGGGGAGGGCTAGCAGGTCAACTGGGCCAATCGATGTTCAGCAGCTTGACCACTCAGAGCAATACCGGCCCCATCGGGAACTTCTCGGCGCAGGGCACGCAGCCCTATGGCGCTATGACCATGACGGTGGACGGCGCGAACCTGCTCGACCCCGGCAACGGTGGAACTCAGACCTCCAACATCAATCAGAATCAGATTGCGGAAGTCTCGATATTGACCAACGCGTATGGCGCGGAATTCGCGAAGGGACCAGTCACTTTCCAGGCTATCGGCAAGAGCGGCTCCAGCGCATTCCACGGCCAGGCGTATCTGTACGCCCGCAATGGTGTTTTCAACTCGGAAGACTCGCTCTTTAAAGCCACCGCCGTACCGACCAAGCCCCAGGATTCTTATTATTACCCCGGCGGCGATTTCGGCGGACCGGTGATCATACCCCACACCAACTTTAACCGCAATCACGACAAACTGTTCTTCTACGCGGCCTATGAGTACATGGACCAGAGCCCGTCCGGAACGGTCAACGAGCGCTTCATTCCAACTCAACAAATGTTGCAGGGCAACTTCAGCCCGTCCTATCTGGCCAGCCTCGGGTCCACTTTCGCCAAGGGCACTTTTGCCAATAATGCCGTCGCACCTTGCGCCAAAGCCTGCACCAACGGCGTGACTTTTCCGGGTGGAATAATTCCCGCCAGCTTGATCAATCAGGATTCCTTGGCGCTCGCCAAAACGTTCCCCGCGGCGAACATCAGCCCGACCGGGAACCCCATCGGCGCAAACTATCAGCAAGTCTTGAACCTGCCGGTCAACCGCTGGGAATTGCGTGTGCGCGGCGATTACAATCTCAGCGACAAAACGAAGATATTTTTCTCCTGGAACCGTCAGGATGAACTTGATCTGAATCCAAACAACATCTGGTGGGGCACTGGCAACGATCTCCCGTACCCATCGCAAATGCCTGCCAACCAGGTATCCGAAGTCTATAGCGCCAACGTGACACACGTATTCTCTCCCACGCTGACCAACGAGTTTGTATTCGCGGAAGCAACCTTCCTTAACCCTATTGCGCTGGCTAAGGCCTCCGCCGTGAGTCCCTCCACTGTGGGTTTCAGCATGACCGGCCTGTTCGCCGATAAGTACACGCCGCAGATCCCCAATACAATCAGTTGGAGCAAGGCCGCACCGGGCTACTTCACACCGACCTTTGGACAAGGTTTCCAGGGCACCGATTTCGGCAAGTACTCAGCGTCACCCAATATTTCCGACAACATCACCAAAGTCTGGAAGACGCACACTTTCAAGGTCGGCTTTTACTGGGATTTTGCACGCAACCAGCAAGCTGCCAGCAATTTCCAGTACGCTCCGCAGGGCACCCTGGAGTTTGAGACCTACGGCGCCAACACCACCAATAATGGCGCTGCTGATTTTGTCACGGGCCGCATCGCTGGCTTCTATCAGTCCGACCAGGCCCTGGTTCAGGATGTCAGATACTACCAATACTCCTGGTTCCTGAATGACCAATGGAAGGTGAATCGCAGGCTGACTCTTACCTTGGGCGTCCGGGCCGATCACGTCGGCAACTGGTTCACCACCGGAAAACAGGGCATGGCGGTTTGGAATCCTTCCACCTATAACCCAACGTCCGCCGCCGGCGCTTGGACCGGCCTCTTATGGCACGGCATCGATCCCAGCATTCCGATCTCGGGGGTTCCGTCCAAAGCGTTCTTCTATGAGCCTCGGCTTGGCGTAGCTTACGACGTCTTCGGAACCGGAAACACCGTCCTGCGCGGCGGTTTTGGAGTCTTCCGCTACCAGGCTTCCGCCAACAATATGGGTAGCGCCAACTATAATGCTCCCCTGGGCGTTCAGTCTCAGGCCACCACCTGGAGTTGCTGCATCGGTTACAACTCGTTTAACCAGTTTTCCCCGTCCCAGGGTCCCGCCGGCTTGGGCGGCAATATCAACGGCGTCGATCAGCAAGGCGACTCCAGAGTTCCGTACGCCACCACGTATAACTTCACCATTTCTCAACGGGCGCCCTGGAGATCCCTGGTGGAAATCGGATATAACGGAAGCGCCAGCCGCGACCAGATTCTGGACGGTACTCTTTCGGACCAGGATCTCATTCGGATCGGCGCGTTCTTTAAGCCCGATCCGCTAACCGGCAAAATCAATAGTCCGTTCAGCAGCAGTTTCCCGACCAACGACTACTATCCGCTCCAACACTACGCCGGCATCCAGTTGTTCACGCATGGCGGCTACTCCAACTACAACGCGCTCATCACCACCTGGCAGAAGCAGACCGGACGAATGACATTCACCACCAACTACACTTTCAGCAAGGTGCTGGGAACGCGCGATGGCCAAACCTTCAACGGGAATCAGGCTGGCGCGGCCGAGTACCCATACAGCTTGGGGGCCAACTACGGTGTCCTGGCGTATGACCGGTCGCATATCTTCAACGCTGCGTATGTCATCAACCTGCCAAGTCCATCGCATAGCAACGCGTTCCTCAACGGCGTCGTAAACGGATGGGAGTTATCCGGTATCACCCAATTTCAGAGCGGCCCGCCGCTTCAGCCCCTTACGGGCGCGAATAGCAATGCCGCTCTGAATGCCACGTATGGCAACGTCGCGGCCGGTCCGGTCAGCGCTCAGACTTATCTGGGAACCACTTCCATGCCGCTGCTCCCTGTGTTGACCTGCAACCCGGGATCAAACCTCAAGTCCGGACAATACTTTAATCCGGCCTGCTTTGCTCCGCCGGCGCCGGGCCAGATTGGAAACATCATCTGGCCGTATATCAAGGGTCCCGCGTTGTTCAACAGCGATCTGTCGCTGTATAAAAACTTCGCCATCAGGGAGAAACAGAAGATTCAATTGCGCTTTGAAGCCTTCAACTTCCTGAACCACCCGCTGCCCGAGTTCAACGCCCTCGGTAACAACGCGGATATTCAACTCAAGTTCTCGAATGCCGCCGGCAACCTGACGCAAACCAATCAGAACGCCAATACAACGGGATCGCCGTTGTATACGGTCAATCGCCGCGTGATTGAATTCGCGCTAAAGTACAACTTCTAATTTCGATCAACCTCAGCAAGCACAATCAGGAACGGGGCGGCCAAGTTGCCGCCCCTTTTTTTGCGTTCCTACACACCGCACACAAGGTATTCTTAGGCTTATGAGGCGCAAATCATCGGTCGCGACAGCGGGTGGCGTGTTGCTGGCGCTCGGCTGCGCCGTGATTGCTCTTTCAGGAAACTCCCCTCGCTCACCGATTTTCTTCGCCCTCAAGTCGTTACCCTTTCGGCTCGAGAACGCGGAGACCGAGTCCCGCCACTTACCAGCCACCATGGCAGGAGGTGTCGCAGTCTTTGATTTCAACAAAGACGGCCGCCCGGATATCTTCTTCACTAACGGCGCCAACCTCGCCACCTTGAAAAAGGACGACGTTAAATTTTACAATCGCCTTTTTCGTAACGATGGTAACGGTACGTTTACTGACGTTACAAGCCAATCCGGGCTCGCCGGAACCGGATACGACATGGGGGTTGCGGTCGGCGACTTCGATAATGACGGGTATCCCGACCTGTTCGTCGCCGGAGTCCACCACAATACGCTTTATCACAACAATGGGAACGGTACCTTTACGGATGTCACGGCAAAAGCAGGCCTTAACCGGCCCGATCCGGAATATGGGCCCCACTGGGCCGTAACCGCCGCCTGGGTGGATGTGAATAACGACGGCCTTCTGGATCTGTTCGTAGTCAACTACGTTCGCTGGAATTTTCAAAACGAACCCAAATGCTGGCACGAAGACCTCTCGGAATATTGCAACCCCAGGTCCTACCAGGGCCTTCCCAATGAGCTTTATCTCAACAAAGGCGATGGCACATTCGAAGACGTCTCGGAAAAATGGGGCATCCGCAGCCATATCGGGAAGGGAATGGGCATTGGCGTGGCGGATTACGACCGTGATGGCCGTCCCGATATCTTCATCGCTAACGACACGTTCTACACGTTCCTTTTTCACAATCTGGGTACAAAATTCGAGGAAGTAGCTTTCCCGGCCGGAGTAGCCTTACCGGAGGACGGGAACTTCGTCGGAGGAATGGGTGCGGATTTCCGCGATTTCGATAACGACGGCTACCCGGACATTGCTTACGTGGCGCTGAGCAAACAAACCTTCCCGCTGCTCAAGAACCTAAACGGGCGCGAATTCCGCGAAGTGACAGCCGAAACCGGCCTGCGTGCCCTGACATTGCCCATGGCGGCCTTCGGCGCAGCGTTTTATGACTTCGACAACGACGGCTGGAAGGATTTGTTCGTCACCCGCGGGGACGCCGTCTCGCACAACCTGCCCGGGACCATCGTCGATCAGCCCAATACCGTCTTCCGAAATCCGGGGCCGGGCGGAAAATGGCAGGCATTGACCGAAGAGGCCGGGCTGCAAGCTGCTGGACCGGCGCGCAATCGCGGGTGCGCGTTTGGCGACCTGGATGGCGACGGCCGCGTCGACGTCGTGGCTACCGCCTTGAGCAAACCGGCGCAAATCTGGATGAACCGCAGCGAGGGCACTGGACACTGGCTGGACATCGCGCTGGAGGGAACCAAAAGCAACCGCGACGGAATTGGCGCGGTGGTGAAAGTCACTACCAAGAGTGGCATCCAGTACAATCACATGACCACCAGCTTCTGCTATGCGTCCTCCAGCGACGGTCCGGTGCATTTCGGCCTGGGTGCGGACGACAAAGCCTTGTCGGTGGAAATCCGCTGGCCCTCCGGTATCGTCCAGAATTTGCAAAACGTGGCCGCTGACCGCGTGATTCAGGCGAAGGAACCGTCCCCTCACTGACGTGCGGGGCTACAATGGCGCACTCGGGTCGGATGTTCCGCGATTTGCAGCCCCGCACGTCAGCAAGGGGACGTCAACGATCCGCGTCCGGCCCCGCTTTCTTGCCCTGCATATACATTTTGTCCACGATGGCGCGTTCCTTTTGGCCGTCCTCCGGACGGTTGAGGCGGTAGTAAAGCGCGGCCAATTCAATATGCGGGCGCAGCCAATCCGGCTCAGCGGCGATCACTTTTTCGAAGTTTCGAACGGCTCCCTCGATATCCCCTCGCGAACGCTGGACGCGCGCCACCTCATAGCGCGCCATGGCCGACGTTGGTCTTAATTCGAGAGCGCGTTCGGCGTGCTTTTGGGCGCCATCCACATCGCGCTCCAGGTTGAGAACTGCCGCCATGGTGACGTGTGCATCGAAATCATCGGGATTTTCTGCGAGCGCCTTTTCCAGATCCGCCTTCGATCCGGGAAAATCGCCCAGGTATTGTTTAATGCGTCCGCTCAGGCTGTGCAAACCTTTGAGCTCTGGATTCTGCTTCAGCGCAGCCTCCGCGAAGACGTGCGCCTGCTCGAAATCGCTCATCGCCAGGTAGGTGTCCGCGGCCAGCAGATTCGCCTCCGCGCTGTGCCCTTGCTCAGCGACCATTACCACGCGCTTCAACCCTTCCGCACGCTGGCCGTTGTGGATCAGCGCCGAGCCTAGCGCCCACGCGACGTTCAAATCGCCCGGATGCGCGGCTTCGGCCGGCTTTAGTACCGCGATCGCATCCTGGTCGCGCCCCAGCCTGGAATAACAATCTCCCAACAGTGTCGTCACTTGCACATCGCCAGGTGCAGCTTGGCGTAGAGCGTCCAGCCCTTCGGCTGCGTGCACGAGATCGCCCTTTTTGTAATAAGCCAGCGCCAGGTTGAGACGGAGGCCCGTATTATCCGGCAGCTTAGCTAGAGCGGCCTTGTATTGCTCGATAGCTTCGTCGTAGTGGCCGGCATGGGACAAAGCAGCGCCCAGATTCGCGCGCACTTCCACCGCCTCCGGGTGAAGCTTGAGCAACTCCTGGTACTTCGCAATGGCCGTTTTGTCATCGCCGCTCTGCTGCGCCCGAACGGCCTCGCGGAAAATCTGTTCGGCGTTGCGCTCTTCGGCCGGCAGCATGCCGCAGAAGACCAGGATCGCGAGCCAGACCGAACGCATCAACTTTCATCATAGCCGCGCTACGCTATGGAAAGGAGCTCCTCGAAGCATGAAGCTTTTCTTGGCTGGTCTGCTGTTGGCAGGCCTCGCCGCCGCGCAGACCACTGATAATTTCGATGACCTGGCGCGCCGCGCGGAAGCCGCCTTGGACAGTAATCCGGCCGAGGCCGCCTCGCTCTACAAAGAGGCGCTGCAGCAGCGTCCCTCTTGGCCGGAAGGCTGGTTCTACCTGGGTGGTGCCCTGTATCGGCTGGGCCGCTACCCCGAGGCTGTAGACGCCTTCCACAAAGGACTCGACCTCTCGCCCAAGAACGGCACCGCCTGGGCTTTCGTGGGTCTTGCGGAGTACGAGCTCGGCCATCTCGAGAGCGCGCTTTCCGCCATCGGGAAGGGAGAACAAATCGGGCTCGGCACCAATGAAGGATTTGAAACTGCGGTGCGCCAGCGAGCCGCCATGATCCTGATTCGTTCGTCTCTTTTCGATCAGGCCATGGCCCAATTGCAGCCGCTCTCGAAGCGCCAGGAGAATTCGCCTGCCGTGGTGGAGGCAGTGGGGCTCTGCTCGTTGGCAATTGCCGAGGAACCATCCAAGTTGCCGGAAAGAACGCGAAAGGCCGTGGAAATGGCCGGCCAAGCCATGTGGGCCGCTACCAGCCAAAGGGGGAACGACGCGGCGGAAGGCTTCCGGCAGCTTCTGGCCGCATATCCGAACCAGCCTGGTGTGCACTATGCCATGGGGCTTTACCTGATGGATACTGATCAGCACGCGGCGTTGGAGGAGTTTGAGAAGGAATTGAGCTCGAATCCTTCTCATTGGCCGACGCTGCTGGTGGCGGCGTTTCTCAAGACTCGGCAAGGCGCGCCCGAGGTGGCTCTGCACTTGGCTGAACGGGCGCGGAAGCTTGTGCCTGCCACTTACCACTGGTTGTGCGACGCGGAAATGGGCCGCGCGCTACTGGCCCAAGACCAGCCGGCGAAAGCCGTCCCACTGTTTGAAGAATCCGTGAAACTACAACCGGACAACGCGCAGACTCATTTTTATCTGGAGCAAGCCTACCGGCGCGTGGGTCGGAAGAGTGATGCGCAGCGCGAGAAAGCCGAGTTCGTGCGTTTGAAATCGCTGCAGGATCCGCTCGCCTTGCCCGGCGTGGTGAACAGCACCAGCCGCTGAACTACTGCAGGATCTCGAAATCGGTCCACTGCGCCGTCATGCGATTCTTGGCCGTGCGATCTCGTACGATGACGCCCAGATAGTAATCGCCTGGCGTCATCTTCTCGCTGAGCTTCAGCCCTCCGGTGACAGCCAAGCCGCCGCCCTCGATAGCGACCAACTTCGCCGTCCCGGCATACAAGTCTTTGCCGTCGCGAACAATCCGGATCTCGGTATCCAAATCTTCGGCAGGCACTTTCTTGCCGGGATTCTCTAACAGGCAGAGATATTCGATCTCACCGCCGGGATGGAATTGGCGTGTCGCCGGCGACATTCCGGTCCATGCCGGAGTGCCCGCCGCCCGCTCTGCGCTTTGCAGCAGGACGCTGGTAAGCGCCACTCGTCCCTTCTTCAGCTCCGGGATCTCCAGGAACTGGCTGGCCGATCCCACCTTCCCGGTGGCCGTGTCACGCACCGCAACCTGAATCTGGTACGCGCCCGGTTTCTTGACTGGAACGTCGAGCGTATAAACTACGCCTTCCTTGAGCGCCTCTGGAAGCCGGTCCGCCGACGCTTGCACCTTATACGATTGGGCCACCGCCCTCACCGGTAGATAGCCCATGCTGGTGGCGACAGCGACGATCTCTACTTGAGCTGACGAATCGGCTGTATGAGTGGTGGAGTCTAAAACGGTCTGGAACGTCAGGTCCTGCGCGTCGATATGCAGCAGATTGCGGACCACTGGCCCGCGCTTGGGGACCTCGGCATAAAGCGCCGTCAGGCGCAAGCGCACGTCCGAAGATCGGAACGGCGAAAGCATGGCTGCGCGCATCTGTTCCAAAGGCGTTTTGTATTTTGGCGATGTCTCGTCGTCGGTTTCGCCGAAGAATCCCGACCGCGATCTGACATGCAATCCCGGCCGCGTCACTTTCACCGCGACATGGTGATAGCTGCGCGCGCCATGCTTCTCTTCAAAAGTGTCGCTGGGAGGTTTGAATCCAATCAAATAATACCCCGACTGATCCTGTAGCACTTTATCGAGTCCGTAGTTGAAATCGTTTCCGTTCTGATACGCAATTCCGCCTGTCTCAAGGGCAAGGTAAGCGAGACCCTGTTGCGAGCTGTTGAACTGGAGGTCCCTGCCTCCAATGCGGCTCTGGCCCGGCAGCCCGATCCCTGTAATCTGTTGCAACGTATCCATGACTTGCTGTTGGTTCATCCCAGTAAGGTCGACGCGATCCTGAGCATCAAGCTGTTGAGTCTGTAAACCTGCCGTGTGGATGGTGTAGATCACCGTCCCGGCCCGGTTGGCGCGGTCCAGCAGTTTGTGCAGCGCTTCCTGGATGTCTGCGTTGTTCTCACTATTCTGTACGCTATCCATGCCGCTGTGCATGATTGGGCCTTCGCCGGGCGTGAATAACTGGAGACCGTCGGAGAAAAGCACGATGGACTTGCGGCCCGGCATCTCGCGCAGCGCGCCTACAATATAGCTGATGGCTCCCAGGGTTCCTATCGTGAAATTTGTGTTCCGCTGAACGTTGTAATTAACGTCGAGTCTGTCGGGGATGCCGCTTCCTTGATTCCCGGCGCCCGGTGCGCCGATCTGCTGCGCGAGGCTCGAGTACTTTCCGTAGGGCTCGAAGAAGCTCAGCCCAGCACGTCCATTAGGATTCCATCGCAGACCATCGGCCACCGACAAAAGAATCCGCTTGTCCGTTGTGAACTGCTGCACAGCTCCAGACCCGGCCCCCGTCCGGCAGATCGCCACCAGATCGCCAGGCTGCATCTGCTGCTCGACGAACTTCCGCAGCGCGTAGCGCACGTACGCCATGTCCTCGAACGAAATACCCAGATCGTCCACCATCAGTACGATGGTCCGCCGGACATCTTCCTGGCGCGCCGGCGCGGAAGGCGCGGGCGGGAGCAACGGGGAGGGCTTCGACGCGGCTTTCCGCTCAGACCTCGACTGTGGCGGGGTAGGGGAGCTCACGCTGATATACGAGAAATTTGTGATCTTTTGCGGTTTACCGTCATCATAAATCGCGAAATCATCCGCCGTGAGATCGGTTACGTAGTGACCTTTGGAGTCGGTGACTACGGCGTCCACCTGCACGCGGGTGGTCGTCACGCTAAAGACGACTTCGGGGACTGGGGTTGGAACTGCCGCTGGCTGCTGGGCGAGCAGGATCGAAGCGCAAAGCATGACGCTGATCAAGCTCGGTAAGATTGGGCGAAAATGCATTTCCGTCACCGGCCGGGCACCGGTTCGGTGATTTCGACTATCCGGTCGCCAGCCACGTCCCGCAGTACTTGCTTAATACCGCTGGGCCACAGGATCTGAATTTCCTTGGCCACTTTCGACGCTCCCAGACCAAAGTGGACTCGCGGGTCGCTGGAACTTGCGTATCCGCTGCTGGTGGTGGCGTGGTTGTATTCCATGGAACCGTCCGGCTTCGTGAGCCGAATCTGCGCGCCGATTCCCATGCGGTTGCTCGCCACGCCGGTCAGTTTCAGCAGCATCCAATGATTTTCGTTGCGGGTGGTGTTGTGAAACACCTTGGCTTTGCCATTCAGAACGTTCACCACCAGGTCCATGCGGCCGTCGTTGTCAAGATCGCCGAATGCGGCGCCCCGGTTCACGGAGGGGATTTGAAAAGACGGCCCGGTGGTGGAAGTGACATCCTGAAATCGGCCAGTCCCGAGATTACGGAATACGGTGTTGGGCTCTCCATACTGGCGTTGCATGAAGAGCGCAACATTGTCGATCACATTGGAGCGCGCGACATACAAATCCTTCCAACCGTCGTTGTCCAGATCCACCATGGCATTCGACCAGCCCGACATGTCGGCCGTGGCCAGCCCCAATCCCGCCATGGCCGTGTCTTCGGCAAACTGGCCGTGACCCAGGTTTTTGAACAGTGGAAATGTCTGCTTTTCTATAGCGGTGATCCATATATCCGGAAGGCCGCGGTTGAACAGATCCTTAAAGTCGACGCCCATTCCGGAGATCACATTGCCGCCCTCGGCTAATGCCACGCCAGCATCATCGGCGATCTCTTCAAAACGTTTGCCGCCGATATTGTGAAAGAGCTGATTGGGAAGATCGTCATTGGCGACGACAATGTCGGGGAAGCCGTCGTTATCGAAATCGGCCACGGCCACACCCATTCCTCGGCCCGGGTGGGCTGCGATGCCGGCCTCGACCGACACATCCGTGAAGGTGCCATCGCCATTGTTCCGGTACAACGTATTGGGCAGAGGCTTGTACAGACGCGGATTGCAAAAGACGCGGTTTCCATTCAAGGCGCAAGGCGGCTCGGTATTCGGGTCCCATTGGCAGTAATTCGCCACAAATAAATCGAGTAATCCGTCGTTATTGTAATCTATCCAAGCCGCGCCTACGGACCACATCTTTTTGCCTGCAAATATTCCGCCGGAGACGCCTGCCTTCGCTGTTACGTCCGTGAAGGTACCGTCGCCATTGTTATGGAACAACTGGTTCTGGTTGACGCTGGTGACGAATAGATCCGGCCGTCCGTCGTTGTCGTAGTCGCCCACTGCTACCCCCATTCCGTAGCCCGATCCAGCGACGCCGGCTTTGTCGGTGACGTCGGTAAATGTGAGGTCGTGATTATTGCGGAACAGCCGGTTCTTATATTGCGGTCCAGTCTTTTCGAGCGAGGGCATGCCGGCGCCGTTCACGAAGTAAATATCCGGATATCCGTCGCCATCGAAATCGAATATGGCCACTCCACCCACCATTGGTTCCGGCTGGTGTTTCTGAGGCGTCGGGGAACTATTACTGGTGAAAGTCACTCCGGCGCGGTCGGAAATTTCGTCGAACGTGATGGGCGCTGTCAGCGAGACGGCAGCCAGCATCGCGACCGGCAGGAACGGCAACAGGCGTCGAGCGAGCATGAGTATCCAGTTTACATGTAGCGCGCGCACTCCTGCGAACGTCTTATTCTCTCCGTACACGTGTGTTTGCAAGAGTGTATCTCATGGGCTTGCAGCCCATCCAATGGAATGAAAACCTTCGACCAGCGGGTGGGGCGGANNCCTGGACCCGCTACCTCAAGCATCGACAAATACCAGCAACAAGCCGACGTGGGCGTCGGCCGCGGACCAGGGGGTCCGCCCGGGGGTCCGCCCCACTTGGCATTCGTCCATCCGGGACCAAGTGTTTTCGACGTTGCGAACACGGCACGCAGGAGGTGCGTGCGCTACATTTTACTTCGCCGCCGCGATCGAGTACGTCAAACTCTGCTTTGTGGACGAATTGCCTTGCAGAGCGGTGACCCGGAGCTCGCAGTTGCCGGGCTTCGCTGCCGTATTGATCACCATCGGGATGGCGCCGGTTGCGTCAGGCGCCGGCAGGTCGGTCGTTTGCTTGGCCAGCACTTGGCCACCTACCAAAAACTCGACCTGGATTTTCGGCTTGTCCGCGATGGACTTGTCCGGATAGACCACGAAGAACACATAAGGCGTTGCGCTTGCGGTCAGGTCAGTAGCCAACTCCGGGATTACGCGCTGGCCCTGCTTGGGATCGGGCTGAAATTGCAGCGGGTCAATTTGTTCAACCTTCCCATTCACTGGCTCCATGTGTTGCACCAACATGACACTGCTCAGGCCCACGCCCTTTTGTTCAGGACTTTCAAATGCCACCGTGCTGGTGGTGGCCCGATTCGATTCCCGATCGAGCGCAGCCGTTTCCACGGTGTAGTGGCCGGGCGGAAGTGAGACTGGATGTGTAAACGTGATGCTGGTGGCTTGAGCCTTGGTCAGATTCTCATCTGGAATTTCGTAGGGCGAATCCTGGCTGAATTTGTCCACCACTTGGCCGCTCGAGTCTTTCACCAGAGCCAGCAGAGCTACGTGCATGCGGTGACGCTTCACGGCGGGCTCGGGCGTAGCGGTCAGATTCGCGGCGGGGATCTCAAACACCATGTCGTTTTGAGAATTTGCAGCGCTGGGCCGAAATTGATAAGCAGCAGACTTGAACTCAAACGTGTGCGGCGCTGGCTTCAGACTGAGCGCGCCCAAGCCAGCTACTTCCGAGGCAGTCAGGTCGGGTGACGGGCCCAGAAAGGGCAGCGCGAAGTACCCTTTCCGGCTCTCGACATTTAGATCGGCGCGCAATGTTTTGACGTTGATGGTTCGCAAGCGGCCGTCGTAACGGTCCAACGAAGGCTTGTAGATGACCTCATAGTGTGTCTCCACTTCCTCCACCAGGCGTTGAAAAGGTTTTCGCAGATCGTTGGTATTGCCGATTAGAAATCCGCCGGTGCTTTCGGACAAGGCGCGCAGAGTGGCCTGTGTGTCCGTGGTGCGCACGGCGTCATTGACGTAATCGTCCTGGCGCATCTGCTCCATGCTTTGCGCGCCGGTTGTGCTGGATGCGCCGGATGCGCTGGTTGTGCGAGTACCCTGCGTCGAGCTCAGCGACGCGGCATGGCTCAGAGCCGCAGCCGAAGCCTGGCTTTGGTCCAGCTCGGCGCTGAGGCCATTCACATCGATCGCGTAGACCGTGACGTTCGCCTTGTTGGCTTTGTCCACCATGGATTTGAAAAGATCAGCGTCACCGGTGGTGGCGAGTCCCGGACTGAGCAACAGCACGGACTTACGGCCGGGTAATGTTCCAAGCTGCCGGATCATCGCCAGGATCTGTTCCATCTGGCGCATCCCTTCGAGGTGACCGAACTGACGATGCTGTTGGGCCAAATCGCCACGTTGGATATTGGCGCTCTGGCTATTGGAAATGTCCGCGCCGGTGATGGCGGTTGGATTCAATTCCCCTCCCGCGATTTTCTGCCCGGAAGTCACGCTCCCGCCCTTCGACGGGTCTCCGGTGGTGGTGACTTCGATGTATTCGATCAGCGGCGCAGCGCTAAGAACGGATGAGGCCACTGACGCGAAATCCACGCCCGTACCAGTGGAAGCTCTATTGGCCGCTTCCATGATTTCGTTCCGATTATTCGTGAATGGATGCAGCACTGTGAGAATGGAATCCAGATTAAACACAGCTACCCAGGTGTCCGGGTCGAGCTGGCTTTTCAGAAACTCACGCACAGCATCCACGGCATACTTCTTGTTGAATGCGTCCAAGTTGGAAAATACAATGCAGACCAGGTTGACGGCCTTCAGCGGATTGGGGCCAGTGGCTTGCTTCAGAGGAGCGGGAGCCTTGCTGGTCTGGCTCATCACTTCGCGGCCCTCGATAAACTTGAAACTTTGGACCTGCTGGCGGACGCCGTCCTCGTAGACCTCCAGGTCGCTGGGTTTCAGATTCTTCACCACCCGTCCGCGCGCATCGCGCACCATAACCTCCAACACCACTTCCTGGACGGTCTGGCGGATAGTTACTCCCGGCTCCTGGGCAGCGGGTCCCTGAGTCTGACCAAACGCCACGGGCGCAAGGCACAAAACAACCGTGCAAAACGAACCCAGGATATTTTTCATAGCAACTAAATTTTATCACCGTGGGACCCAAGTAGCGCCTATTTTCTACACGCCATAACGTTGATTTCCACGCTAGCGTTTATAATGCTCGGGTAGGTTCATGAATCCAGGCTGTTTCATCTTCCGCATCAGTCTGACGGTCTGGACAGTAGCGGCTCCTTTTCTGGCCGCCGCTCCCGGCGAGAACACTCAAGTCTGTGCCCCGTGTCACGCGAAGGAGACGGCTGCGTTTCTGAAATCGCCGATGGGCAATTCCCTCGCTCCGCCCTCGCCGCTCGCGGGTGGACACGTTGCGCGGAAGAATTCCGGAATTGAAATCTCCATCAGTGACCGGGAGGGCCGGATGATCCATTCCCTCTCCTCGAACGGCCTCACGGCGGAATATCCGGTTGCCTACCAGATCGGCGCGGGAAAGATCGGCTATACCTACATGGTGCGGGTCAAGGACTACCTGTACGAATCCCCCGCATCCTGGTATCGGCAGCATGGTTGGGACACATCGCCCGGCTATGAACGCATGGCGAGTCCCGATTTCGACCGGCTGATTGATTCCCAATGCCTGTTTTGCCACGCGGACAATGGCAAGTTTGTGGGGAGCGATGGCCGGCGTTTTTCCGGAGTGGCGTTGAATCCCATTGGCTGCGACCGTTGCCACGGACCGGGTGAGGAGCACGCGCGGCAGCCATCCGCGAAAAATATTATTAACCCGTCCAAGCTCCCTCCGCGCGCCCGCAACAGTATCTGCGAGCAGTGCCATCTGGAAGGCGAAACCCGCTTGCTGAACCCAGGCAAAACCTGGCAGGATTTTCATCCGGGTGATGAGCTGGAGCGGACCGCGGCTATTTATCTGCTTACGCAAAAAAATAGGGAAGTGAAAGCGGTGGAACAGGCTGAGCAACTGGCGCTCAGCCAGTGCGTGCGATCGAGCGGCGGCAAGCTTTGGTGCGCAACCTGCCACAATCCACATGGACAGGCCGCGGACCGCGTAAGTCAGATCCGCGATGTCTGCCAGTCCTGTCACTCCACTTTGTCAAAGGCGGCCCACGCGGCGGTAACTGAGTGCGTGAGCTGTCACATGCCGCGGCTCACGCCGGACGATATTCCGCACACCGCTTCCACCGATCACCGCATTCTGCGCCGGCCTGCGCCGCTGCCAAATGTCGAGAACGCCGGCGCCGAGATCGCCGCCTGGCAAGATCCGCCATCTCAATTTCGCGCGCGCGATCTGGCGGTGGCGGCGCTGGTGATTGGTGGAACGCACGGACTAGGGCCACTGCGCGACACTGGCGTTCAGTTGCTGGAGGCGCTTCCGCAGCCCGAAAAAGACCACGATCCGGAGGTGCTCTCGTCATTAGTCTCCATCCGATTGCAGAGCCGTGAGCTGGAACAAGCTCGTGAGTTCGCGCGGCGCGCCACCGAAGTGCAGCCCGACAGTGGTTTCGCGTCGCTGAACCTCGCGCTCGCGCTTCAAAACAGTGGTGACGACGCCGGCGCTGACCGCCAGTTGCTGCACACCATCGATCTTGACCCGTCGCTCCAGCCGGCCTGGGTCAACCTGGTGTTTCTGTATGAGAAGCAGGGACGCCAGACTGAGAAGATCGCGCTCCTGGATCGTTATCTGAAGTGGAATCCGCAGAACATCTGGTTCCGGCAGTTGAAGGCGATGCTGCGGCAGCCGCATTAGGGCCGAGAAACAGAATTTAGCGCCCGTCTATTGCGACGGTGGCCTGAACGCCCTTGCCTCTTTCACAGAGGCCCAGTTTGCCGTCCGGGAGTTCGATGATGAAGTGGTCCCCGAAAACGTCCAGCGCTTCAGCGTCGCTCATGATTACCTGGCCGGTACGAAATTCAACGGCGGAAGACCTGGGTACAGGCTCAGAGTCGCGAACCCTCCAGCCAAAGGGACGGATTAGAACAAAGGCCGGGTCTGCCGCGCGGAACAACTGGCCGGGAGGGAGCTTGGTCTTGGACAGCACTTTTCCGGAGGGAAACTCCACCAGCGTCGCGTTCACGGTCGTGGTTCCCAACCAGGTGGATGAAATCATCACCTGGTCTGGCGCGACAAACGCGATGTGATATCCCGTCTCAAGCTTTCTTAGCCGGCCAGCGAGCTTGACCTGTTCTTTCGCGCGCAGATCCCAGGCCAGCGGAGCGCCCTCTGCATGTTTCGGTACGGCTGCCAGGTATCGGCCATCGGGCGAGAAGTTGAGGTCGGCAGCCCCGCGAACGCCAATGCTGCCGAAATTTCTTTTCTCGAAGATGGTGTCGCCGGAATCCACGTCGATGATCCGTAGCGTGCCGGCGGTGTCTACACACCCGAGGACACGGGTGTCCGGCGACAGCCCTGAACTCTCACACTTCCGCAGCCGGGTCTCCTTCATATCGATGCGTGTGGCGCTCGCAATGTTCCACCGCTCCACATAAGCAGACGAGCCGGCGAACGCGATCTGAGGCGCAACCACGTGGGCCGGCCTGCTGACAAACCAAACCTGCTCAGAGTCCGGAGTGAATCCCGCGCTGCTGACGTTTTCCGCGTATCGGGAGAACAAGACACTCAACGGCTGTACCGTCAGCACCGCGATCCCGGAAGCGTGTTGAGCAAGGATGTACTTGCCGTCGGGACTGAAACGAAGTTGCCGGAAGCGGCAATTCTTTGGATGCTGGGGCTGTGGGTCGGATTTGGTGTTCGCCGGAGCGGGGGCGTCCTGGCCGAGGGCGTTCTCGACCACGCAGCTGGACACAAGCAGCACGATCACCGCAATTTTTCTTGTGCGTCCGTACCCAATCGACATGTGGAATAGTGCCAGCCGGCCCGGCAGAGCAACCGAAAATATTATAGTTTATGAGGGCCGGGTCTGTATATTCTTTGCCGTTGACGAGTTCGGCGACATGGTATTGCGCGAAAGACGTCCGATTGCCACAGTGTTATAGTGCGAGTTGAACGCGTTGCAATGACGTTTTTGGCCCGAGTATTTGTGTCCGCGATGGCTCTCAGCGGTGCGTCCGACGCGAGTGCTGCCACCTTTGAGCAATTGGCCGCGCAGGCCAACCGAGCGCGGGAGGCCGACAAAATCCCGCAGGCCATCCAGCTCTATAAAGAAGCTCTTCAATTGAAGCCCGCATGGCCGGATGGCTGGTGGTATCTCGGCACTCTTTTTTATGACGGCGATCAATACGAGAGCGGGCGGAAGGCTTTTGCCGAATTCGTCAAGCTGGAAGCGAAGGCCGCCCCGGGGTGGGCTTTTCTGGGTCTTTGCGAGTCCGAAACCGGAGACTACGCGCATGCGCTGGAACACATCCGGCGCGGACTCGAGATTGGCGCCGGTATTGAGCCCGCAACCGAACAGGTGTTTCGATTCCATGAAGCGCTGCTGCTAACCCGGACAGGTTTGTTCGATCAGGCATCGCCCCGGTTCATGCCGTTTGTGCGCCGCGGAGTTCACGATCCCACGTTGATCGCGGGCATCGGTCTGACGTCCCTTAACGAGCCTCTTCTGCCAAAAGAAATACCGGCCGAACGCCGGGAATTGATCGCGGCGGTGGGCGAGACAGTTTACCTTTGGATGTCCGCGGACACCACCAAGACCGGGCCGGCTTTCCAGGCGCTGCTGGACCGCTATCCCACGGCGCCGGGCGTTCACTATTTATATGCCACGTACTTGCTTTCGTTCCGGCCCGCCGAGGAAGCGCTGGCGGAATTGAAGCGCGAGCTGGAATTGAATCCGCACAGCGCCGATGCCCGCGCCATGATCGCACTGATCGCGATGCGAGCCGGCTCGGAATCCGCCGCGCTGCCAATTGCGCGGCAGGCAGTTCAGGATGGGCCTACGTGTCCGATGGCGCAGTACGCATATGGGTTGCTCCTGGCGAGTTCGGGAGATCTGCGACAAGCTATCGAACATCTGGAAACAGCCGAACGATTGGATCCGGCCAATGTCGAATATCATATGGGGCTGGCAGGAGCGTACTCCAAGGCCGGCCGGCATGAAGACGCGAGGCGCGAACGCCGGACCTCGATCGCCATCGCGAAGGAGAGCGATTCTCGTGGTCCGAGTTAGTCACCAGCTCCCTGACGGTCGCGGCTCGGTTTCCCATGGCATGGCAGAGCCGGACCTGGGGGTCCGGCGCGGACGAGGNNGACGAGGGCGTCCGCCCCACGTCCTGGCCGTTTGTCTCATTTTGCCGCTCGCGGTGTTTGCTGCGCCGCCTGCCGGCAAAACCGGCTGTGCCACCTGCCACCAGGAAGAAGCGCGATTGCTGCCGAAGTCCGCCATGGGAATCGCCATTGAGCTGGCGGACGATCAAGCTGTGCTGAAAGACCATCCCCACTTGAGCTCGGAAAGTAATGGCTACAAGTACGTCATCGAACGCAAAGACGGCGTGAGCATCTACACAGTGAGCGATGGATCAGGATCGCTGGCGCTGCCGATTCGCTATGTGTTCGGAGTTTCTTCCCAAACGTTCGTGTTCGAATATGGTGGCCACTTTTATGAAAGCATGGTGAGCTACTATCCGAACGCCGGCGGTATAGCCGTCACCATGGGGAGCGAGCGGCTGCGGCCGCACAATCTGGTGGAAGCGATGGGGCGGGAGACGCCCATGCAGGAGATCGTATCCTGCTTTGGATGCCACAGTTCAGGCGGCGTAAGCCAGGGCAGGCTAACGCTGGATTCCATGCGGCCGGGTCTCGACTGCGAGCATTGCCACCAGGGAGCCAACGTGCACCAGGAGGCTCTCGCGCAGGGCAAGCCAGCGGCCACGCCCAAAAAGTTGGGCGAAATGCCGGCTGAGGACATGTCGAACTTCTGCGGGACGTGCCATCGCACCTGGGATGCGGTGCTGCGCATGAAGTCGTGGGGCCAGGTGAATGTGAGGTTCCAGCCCTACCGTCTGGCGAACAGCAAGTGCTTCCTCGGCAATGACCGTCGGATTAGCTGCACGGCCTGCCACAATCCGCACACCAATTTGGTGCGCGACGATGCGAGCTACGATCACAATTGTCTCGCGTGCCACGGAAAGTCATCGGGTTCAGACGGCGCGGCAATGCAAAAACCCTGTCCGGTCTCCAGCACGAAGTGCGTCAGTTGCCACATGCCGAAAGTGGAACTGCCTGGAGGCCACAGCATTTTTACCGATCATCAGATTCGCATCGTTCATGCGGGCGAGCCCTACCCAAACTGAGCCGCGCAAGTGCATAATAACGACAGGCGTTATGGACTTCCGAACGTCACGAATCGTCGGCACACTACTGGCTGCCAGCTTGGGAGCCGGCGCTCAGATCCCGCCCGACATGCACACTACTGAGAAGCAAATTTATTTCTCGGGCGAAGTGGCGTTGGACGACGGGTCGAAGCCACCCGAAGCGGTGCTCATCCAGCGAGTTTGCAAAGGTATCGCGCGAGATGAAACCTGGACGGACTCGAAAGGCCGGTTCAGTTTTAAGGTGACGGCCCACGGCACCGATACGAACACGGCGGACTCAGCACAAGCCACTCCCGACAAGGATCTAAGCAGGCCCATCGGCAACTCCACATACTATTCGAGTCCAATCACGGCCGAGCTCAGAGATTGCGAGGTGCAGGCGGTGCTGGCCGGATTTTGGTCTGAGCGCGTCAGTATCGCGGTGAAAAACAAGCTGGACGACACCAGGATCGGCCGGCTGGTTTTGCATCCAATGAGTCCGGGCCAGGCTCTCACCGTGAGCGCCACCACGCTGGCCGCGCCCGCGAATGCCAGGAAGGCCTACGACAAAGGCATGGTGGCAATGCACGAGCAGAAGTTGGACGCCGCCGTGGGTGAATTCACCAAGGCCGTCGTCGCCTACCCAAAATTCGCGGCTGCATGGTTCGAGCTTGGCGTGTTGCGGCAGAGCCAGAGTGACTTGGCCGGCGCTGCAGAAGCTTGGACGGAAGCTTTGAAGAGCGATGTGAAGTACGTTAGACCCTATGAAGGATTAACCGCGCTAGCCGAACGCCAACAAAATTGGGTGGACGTCGAAAAATACTCGCACGATTGGATCCAACTCGATCCCGAGGATTTCCCGCCGGCATATCTCTATAACGCTGTAGCGAACGCCAGGCTGGATAAAGTGGCGGAGGCCGAGCACGCGGCACGCGAAGGAATACGGCTCGACAAAGAGCGGAAGTTCGCGCGGTTGAGTTATGTGCTGGGCCTTCTACTCATGCAGAAGCATGAATACGGCGAGTCGGCCAAATACCTTCGAGCCTATCTGGAATTGGCGCCCAATGCGAAGGACGCCGCCATCGTGCGCGAGGAGCTGACCAAAATCGAAGCGGCCGCCAGCACGCTTCCGCACTGAGCGAGAGTATACTCGTTGAGACATCCTGGCATGATACATCCCGGCATGACACACATACTACGATTGCTGCCGGCCGGCATTTTTGTTTTCACATTGTGGAGCGTTACGCGGCCTGCTGAAGTTCCCTTCAAGAAGATAATGATCGACGGCGGGGCGGCCGAGACTGTTGCGTTCGCCGACATCAACAAAGACGGGAAGTTGGATATCGTTTCGGGAGAGTACTGGTATGAAGCGCCCGCGTGGACGCCGCACCGCTTCCGGGATTTGAAATTCCAGGACGGCTACATCGCCAACTTCTGTGACCTTGCTTTGGATATCAACAAAGATGGCTACCCGGACATCATCAGTTGCCTTGGTTTTGAGCACCGGATTGTTTGGATGGAGAATCCCGGCAAAAAAGGCGGCGCTTGGCGGGAGCACCCCATCGATCAAGGCCAATTCGTCGAGTTCGCATTTCTGGTTGATCTTGATAATGACGGGAAAGCCGAGGAACTGTTGCCGGACTATCTGGGCGATACAGCGCCCACGGCCTGGTACGAGGTGAAGAACGGCGAGTTCGTGAAGCATGTGGTGAGCACGAAGTCGTATGGTCACGGAATCGGTGCGGGTGATATCAACGGCGACGGGCGGACCGATATTATTACGCCGAAGGGCTGGTTTGAAGCGCCGCCCGATCCGCGAACGGGCCAATGGATCTGGCATCCCGATTTCGATCTCGGCGAGACCGGATTTATTTACGCCGTGGATGTTAATGGCGACGGCCGCAAGGACCTGGTGGCCTCCGCCGCGCACGATTACGGAATCTTCTGGATGGAGCAAGGTGCGGATTCCCACTGGACCAAGCACATGATTGACGACACGTGGTCGCAAAGTCATGCGCTGACCATGGTGGACATCAATCGCGACGGGCGGCCCGATTTTCTCACCGGGAAACGCTACATGGCGCACGATCACGATCCGGGGGCTCGCGAGCCGCTCGGAATTTATTGGTACGAGTTCCTGGTTGAACAAGGCAAGGTCGCGTGGGTGAAGCACGTGATCGATTACAGCTCGCGCACCGGTGCGGGAATGCACATTCCCGTGGCCGATCTGTACGGCGATGGCGGCCTGGATTTCGCAGTGGCTGGAAAGAACGGTTTGTTCCTGTTTGAGAACCGGCCGGGGGCGAGATGAAGTTCGGAGTCAACACGTTTATATGGACCGCGACCTTCGACCAATCTCACTTCGCGCTTCTGCCGCGCATTAAAGAAGCCGGGTTCGACGGTGTGGAGCTGCCGCTGATTAATCCGGATCAGGTGGACGCCGGTGCGATCCGTCGAGCGCTGGAGCAGAACGAACTGGAATGCACCTTCTGTTCGGTGATCCCTGCCGGACTGAGCGCGATCTCAGATGAGTCCACGGTGCGAGGTAAGACTCGCGAACATCTGCAAACCTGCATCCAAGTAGCGGCTGAAGCGGGCGGTAAACTGATTGCCGGTCCTATTTACTCGCCGGTGGGGTATTTGCCGGGAAGACGGCGAAATTCGGACGAATGGAATCGCGCTGAGGAATGCTATCAATCGTTGGGTGACGCGTTGGCGCGGAACGATGTGACGCTCGCTATCGAACCGCTGAATCGTTTCGAGACGTACTTTCTGAATACAGCGGAGGATGCGGCGGCTTTGTGCGAAGCAGTAGGCAATCCACGCGTCGGAGTGTTGTTCGATACGTTCCACGCGAATATCGAGGAAAAAGATGTTGCTAGCGCCTGCCGCCGCGTGGGCCGGCACTTGAAACACGTACACACGTGTGAAAACGATCGTGGAACACCCGGCACCGGCCACGTGGATTGGCCGGGCGTATTCGCTGCTCTGCGGGAAATGAAATACGACGGCTGGCTCACCATCGAAAGTTTCGGGTTTGCGCTGGGGGAACTCTCAGCGGCAGCATCCATCTGGCGCGATCTGGCGCCGACGCCGGAATCGATCGCTTTTGAAGGCGTAAAATTCCTCCGGCTGCTTCGCTAGCCGGTCGTCAGTTCTTCGGTTGCTCGGTTATTCGGTTCTTCAGTTAAGAAGGTTTGTTGTTCCTCGAACCGATGAACCGAAGAACTGAATAACCGAATAACCGCGCTGCGCTACAAATGGCCGCTTCGGCTATTCGTAGCGTAGCGCTTGATTTGGATCAATGGCTGCGGCGCGGCGGGCTGGAATGTAGCTAGCCAGCAGCGTGATGGCCAGTAAGGTGATCGGAAGCACGATGAAGGTCCACGGGTCGAACATGCTGCCCTCTTGCAGCCGGGTGAAGGCCGCTCGAATTATGCGCAGCACGCCGAAGCCGCCTGCCAAACCCAGCCCCACGCCGATGATCGCTAGCAGCATACCTTGGCGCAATACAATACGGAGCACATCCAGTTGTTGAGCCCCAATCGCAATGCGAATGCCGATTTCGCGAGTACGCCGGCTGACCGAATAAGAAATCAGGCCGTAGAGTCCGACCAGCGCCATACTGAGTCCGAGAAGGCCCATCGTGCCCACCAGGTTTACCACCAGATGCATCGTCTGGAGACCCTGCGTCCGAAAATATTCGCGCATGGTTCGCACATTGTAGATGGGTTGACGGGCGTCCACGGAGCGCACCAGATTGCGGAGCGGTTCGGCAAGCGCGGCGTCGTCGCCCGGGGTTTCGACCAGCAGTGTCAGTCCCGTGAGCGGCTGCTGGGCGACCGGCAGATAGAGGAACGACAAACGCGGCTCGCCGAAGGCCAAATACGTGGAGTCTTTCGCCACACCGACTACCTGAATCCAAGAGGCATCGCGGCCCAGGCTGCGAAAGCGTTTCCCGATCGGATCCTGGTGCGGCCAGTAGTGTTCGGCCATGAACTGGTTGATCACGGCGACGTGCGCCGATGTGTCCGTGTCAGTGGCCTGGATGGCGCGGCCACGCACCACCGGGGTGCCAATCGTCTCGAAGTAATGTTCGTCCACGATGTTGCACAGTACGGGATCGCTTTCCTTGCCCTTTGGGAATTGATACGCCTCCGGCGCGATGTTGTTGGTTGCGACGCTCGCGCCATCGAAGGGGACGGTCTGTGTCAGAGCCGCGCTTTCGACGCCCGGCAGCTCACGTGCGCGTTCGGCCAGAGTTCGAAAGAAGTTGCGCGTCTGTTCCGGCGAATAGTGCACCAGCGAGGGATTAAACGACATCATCATCAGGTGATCGGTGCGGAAACCGGGATTCGATCTCACCACGGCACGAAGGGTTTGGACGAAAAGGGAGGTGGCCGAGAGCAACACCAGCGACAGCGCGACCTGCGCGATGACCAGCGAATTCCTGCCCCAGGTCCGGCTGCGCATGCCGGAGGTTTCGCCGCTCTTGAGAGCTGGCACGAGATCGGTTTTCGCGCTACGGATGGCGGGGGCGAGCCCGAATAATAGGGCGCTCAGCACAGCCGCGATCAAACTGAAGATCAATACGCGGGTGTCGAGCTGGACGTCGAGGGAGACCGGAAGGTCGCCGGAAAGCTTGAGTCTATTAAAATAGTCGGCGCCATATTCCGCAAAGAAGAGACCCAGGGCAGCTCCGGCCACCGATAGGATCAGGCTCTCGGTGAGCAATTGGCGGAGCAGCCGGCGGCGAGTGGCTCCAATAGCCAGCCGGACAGCCATCTCACGGGAGCGGGCTTGCGCACGGCTCAACAGCAAGTTAGCCACATTGGCGCAGGCGATGATGAGCACCAGGCCGGCAACGCACAACAGCATGGCGGCGAAGTTGGCGTTGAGCGGTGATTGAGCCATGCGCGCCTGTATTTCCGTGCGGACCAGCACTCCATGGCTGTGGTTGGTATCGGGATAAGAAGCCGCCAGTCCGCTGGCGATGGTTGCCATCTCGGCGTTGGCTTGCGCCTGGCTGACCCCAGGCTTCAATCGGCCTTTGACGATGAACATCCGACTGACGCGGTGCTCGAGCGGGTTCACGTTGGGGTCGGCCGAGAGGCGCGGTAGCATCATGACCGGAAGGTAAAGATCCGGATGCACAAGCGGCTGAATGCCGGTGAATTTCTTGGGCGCTACGCCGATAACTGTAAACTCGACGTCGTTCACGCGGATGGCGCGGCCCACTACATTGGGATCCGCGGCGAAGCGCTGCTCCCAGGTGTCGTAGGAAAGAACAGCTACCGCATCGCGGCCGGGGACGCGGTCTTCTTCCGCTGTGAAGGTGCGGCCGAGCGCGGGTTCTATTTGCAACGCCCGGAAAAAGTTCCCGCTCACGGTCAGGGCGATGCGTACCTGCGGCAGGGCATCTCGTTGCTCGGCTACGCCGGCGAAGGTGTAGGTAGCGGCAGTCAAACTCGCAAAGGATTTGTTCTTGTCGCGCAGGTCGACGTAATCCGGATAGGAGATGAAGCCGAAGGCGCCGACGGGAAGATCGGGCGCGGAGTCGCTGACGGTGACGACCTGGCTCGGGCTCGGGACCGGTAACGGACGGAATAGCAGTGCATCCGCCAGGCTGAACATCGCCGAGTTCGCCCCAATGCCGAGCGCGAGCGAGAGGATAGCGACCGTGGTGAAGCCCGGAGTTTTTCGCAGTACCCGGACTGCATATTGGATGTCCGATAGCATGGCCGACCTCCCTTGACGGACGGGATAAGCAACTCGAATGCCAGCCAAAGAAGCGCGGCAAGCAATAAAGTTAGCCTCAGGCTGGGATCGCGCATTGTCCGAAACTGGGATTGAGTGGGGGTCGTTTGTGCAATACTCGGAATTAGTGAACCGACGAGCTACATCTTGGCTTCTTGCGGCGCTGATGGCGTTATGCGCGGCGCAGGCAGTGCCGATTGCCAGGGTGGAGCGAACCAGCGCGAACTGCCCAATTGTTTGGGTGGCGCGGGCTCGCTCCGAGCAACCGGCCGCTGTCCGGCGAGCTGTGCGGCGATCGCACGCTGCGCTGGTTATCGCACTGGCCGACGATCCACGAGCGAGTAGCTCTCTTTTTTCGAAATCCCTCTATCAACGTCCCCCTCCGGTCCTTCTTTCTTAATTCGGTTCGAAGAAAGAAAGGAGGGCGTTAATCATGCGCCGGTTATGGAAGCGTTTATTTCAATATTTATTTCCTGACTCGGCTCGGACTGAGTCAGAACTTCAATCCATTAATCTCAGGCGCGCGGAGCTTGCGGCGCTGAGCGACGACGAATTGAAAGGGGCTGGCCGGCGCGCGACCAGCCTGGTAGAAGTTGTCGCGGTGACGGCCGTGGTGGCAGCCCGGGTTCTTGGTCTGGAAATGTTCGACGTGCAGTTGCGGGGCGCGCTGGCCATGGCGAACGGCAGGATCGCTGAAATGCAGACCGGCGAAGGGAAGACGCTGGCCGCGGTGCCTGCCGTGATCTGGTACGCGAGGCAGGGTCGCGGAGTCCACGTGATGACCGTGAACGATTACCTGGCGCGCCGCGATTCTCAATGGATGGGCGGAATCTATGAGTTCCTGGGATTCTCGGTGGGATGTATCCAGCAGGGGATGTCGAGCGAGGAGCGTCGGCGGGCGTATGCGTGCGACATCACCTACGCTACACCGAACGAAATTGGATTCGATCTTCTACGCGACGGGCTGGCGCTTTATCCGGCCGATCAGGTTCACCGGCCGTTCGCAATCGCAGTAATCGACGAGGTGGACTCCATCCTGATCGATGAAGCGCGCATTCCACTGGTGATTGCCGGAGGCACGGTAGTCGAAGAACCGCTGGCAGTTCGCATGGATCGCCTGACGCAGTTTTTCCGGCGCAGTCAGCACTACACGCTCGACGAGTACGGCAGAAATATCGCGCTTACCGACGCGGGAATCCACGCTATTGAGAGCCGGTTTGGATGCGGGAATCTTTTTAACGAAGAGAATCTCGCGCTGCTTACCGCCGCCCAGGATTCCGTTCATGCCCACGCGCTGCTGCGGCGCGATGTAGATTATCTGGTGAAAGACGGCGTGATCGAATCCGTGGATGAATTCAAGGGGCGCATCGCGCAGGATCGCCGCTGGCCGGCTGGACTGCACACGGCCATCGAAGCCAAGGAGGGCGTGGCGCTAAAGACGCAAGGCCGGATTCTAGGATCGATCACGCTGCAGAACTTGATCGCACTGTATCCCGAGGCTTGCGGTATGACAGGGACCGCGGCCACGCAGGCTGAAGAGTTTCGCGTGGTTTATGGGCTGGACATCGAAGTGATTCCGCCCAACCGGCCGGTGATTCGTATCGACCATCCGGACGTGATTTTCCCGACTAGACGGGACAAGGAGCGCGCGGTGATCGAGGAGATCCGGCTCGTGCACCTGACCGGGCGTCCTGTTGTGGTTGGGACACGCAGCGTAGAGGAGTCCGAAGGTCTCAGCTCTCGGATTCGCGACATAGCTCATCAGGTGCTAAACGCGCGTAACGAAGAGTACGAGGCGGGGATGATCGCGCGTGCGGGCGAGCGAGGCGCGGTGACTATTTCGACCAACATGGCCGGCCGCGGGACTGATATCAAGCTGGGCGAAGGAGTGGCGGAGCTCGGAGGCCTGCACATTATCGGGACCAATCGGCACGAAAGCCGGCGCATCGACAATCAACTTCGCGGACGCGCCGGACGGCAGGGCGATCCGGGCAGCTCGCGATTTTTTGTTTCGCTTCAAGATGACCTGTTTGTAAAATTCAGCGCCGAAACGGATTCACTCGATCGCGATCCGGAGAGCATGCAGCGCACGGTTGAGGGCCAAAACATCGAGATCCGAATGTTTCTTCGCAAGTACGAGGGTGTGTTGGAGGGCCAACGGCAGGCCATCCAGCGCAGGCGTCAGGATATTCTGACTGGCCCTGCTCCGGACCTGGAGCGCGTGATTTCCCTCAGGACGATTGATGACCTGTGGTCCGAATATCTAGCCGGCGTCACGGACATGCGCGAGGGTGTGCAGTGGCTTTCCTGGGGCGGACGCGATCCGCTGCACGAATATCTGACGGCCGTGGATTCAATGTTCCAGCAGCTTGAGACTCGGATCGATGAGGAAATCCAAATGCGTGTGGTGGAAGCCGAAGCAGGCGGAGGCCCGGATCCGACTGAGCGCGGCGCCACGTGGACGTATCTGACGACCGATCAGCCATTCGGAACGGCGACGGAACGGATCATGCGGGGGATTATGCGGAAGGTCCGGGCGGGCAGGGTTTGGGGTTGACGTTAGACTGAAACCATGGCCCTCAAGCGGTACCCACTAGTGATTGAACCAACGAGTACGGGCTACTCGGCGTTCTCGCCGGACGTGCTAGGCTGTGCGTCTGTCGGAGATACCACCGAAGAAGCGCGCCAGAATTTCCAGGACGCGCTGGGTGCTCACTTCGAGGCGATGCGTGAGATTGGCGAACCGATCCCTGAGCCACGCGTTGCGGTCGATTACGTAGAAATCCTCGCGTGATTGATCAATTCGCCGTCGTGCGCCATCGCTCGAATCATATGTTACGCGAAACGGCCTGCTTTCAGGCACGATACGTACTACAATGTAGTTACGATTCGGTAATTACATGTTATGCACTTCGGGCGGGATGAGACCAAGAACCGTCGCAATCTGGCGAAACATGGGATCAACTTCGAGATCGCGAAGTCGGTGTTCGAGGACACCTACGCACTCAGCCTTCAAGACCGGGTTGTCGAGGACGAGGAGCGATGGCAGACTCTCGGAGCAATCGGTGGCGTGGTTGTCGTGTTGGTTGCCCACACGCATGAGGAAGAAGGAGGCGAAGAGGTGGTCCGTATAATCTCGGCTCGGAAGGCGACGCCGCTAGAAGGGAGAGCATATGAACAAGGCCGCAAAGGCCAAAGGTAAAGGGGTTCTTGCTTTGGTGCATAAGAAGAGCCAGGACATCGACTTGTCGGATATTCGAGAGGTGACGGATTGGAGCAAAGCAGTGGTTGGAAAGTTCTACCGTCCAATCAAGAAGTCGCTCACGATTCGCATTGATGCCGACGTTCTGGCCTGGCTCAAGGGCCAGGGGAAGGGGTACCAGACAAAAATCAACGGTATTTTGCGAGAGGCAATGGGAGGGGTGAATCAGCATGCGTCGAAATCCGGTAGGTAGGCCCGACTTTTTCGCCCCGGGGCCCGTCTTTGTGAATGGAGCCGAAGTTTGATATTTCGGGAGGTTGAGGACCGCGACCTGATCGCTAAGGCGCGACGGGGTCACGTGGACGCCTACAACGTACTCGTGTCTCGCTGGGAGAAACGTGTGTTCAACTACCTCCTGCGGTTGGTTTCGAATCGCGAGGACGCGATGGATCTCAGTCAGGACGTATTTTTGAAAGCCTATCAAAATTTGAAAAAGCTGGAAGATCCGGCCAAATTTCCGGGCTGGCTGTTTCGCATCGCGCATAATGAGGCGTACTCGTTGCTGCGGAAGAACCGGCCGGAGGGCGAAATCGCGGGCGAGCTACGAAGCGGGGAATCCAGCGGCCGCATGTTTCCCATCGAGCTGAACCTGGCTGTCCAGAGCGCTCTTGGCCGGCTGTCGGACGATCAACGCGAAGCCGTTCTGCTGAAGGTATACCAGGGGTTCAAGTTTGAGGAGATGGCTGAGATACTGTCCTGTCCGGTCTCCACCGTGAAATCCCGCCTGTACACCGCGCTCGACCTTCTGAAACAAACTTTAGCTCCCGTGAACATGGGAGGGACCGAATGAGTTGTTCGTCTGTGGATTTGAAAGCGTATTTTTTGGGCGAAACGGCCCGGGCTGAAAAAAGTTCAGTGGAAGATCACGTGCGTGCATGCCAGAGCTGCCGCGAAGAGCTGGACCGTTTGAAGCTGACGGAGGCCGCGCTGCGCTCGCTCCCGGAAGAAGAAGCGCCGCAACGGATCGCGTTCGTTTCCGACAAAGTTTTCGAGCCGCGCTGGTATGAAACCATCTGGCGCTCGGGTCCTGCCATGGGTTTTGCGTCGGCAGTGCTGCTGGCGATGGCCATCCTGGTGCATGGCTTCGCACGCCCAGCCGGACCTGGCACAACACCCACGGTAAACACTGCTCAAATAGAACAGCGCATCGAGAATGACGTAAATGCCCGGCTGGATACGGCGGTGGCGAAAGCAGTGTTCGCAACCGAGGCCAAGCAAACCCAGCAGATGGCGAGCATGCTGGATGCTGCCGAGAAACGCTTCGAATCGAAACGCCAGAATGATTTGGCGGAGGTTCGGCAGGCGACCCGATACTACCAGAATCAGACGGCCCGGCTGACGGTGGCCGCGAACAGGCAGGAGACGCGAGGGCAATGAGACTGACAGCGGTAATTCTTCTGCTGTGCGCCCTTCCGTTTGGATCGATGGCGGACAAGCCGAAGGTGAACGTCGCCATGATCAAAGCTATGGAGGACAGCGTCGATAATCACTTGCTGCGACTCTGGCCGGATGATCCGGTTGAGATGATCGGGGTAACTCAGGGCGCTTACGTCAGCGGATCCGGCGTGGTTTTCGTGAGCGAAGTGAATCTGGCGCCCTCGGCCGGAATCAGCCCGTTCCACAAGACCATCACCCCCGACGAGCTGAAACGTATTCATGAAAAGAAGCTATCCCGTCTTCCAAAATTGAAGGCCGCCATGCAGGAATGGCTACTCAACTCATCCGACTCGCTGGCCCCGGTGCCACCCGAAGAGCAGATCGCGCTGGGAATAACGCTCTTCTATTGGGTCGGCGAAAACACCGAGGGTCTTCCGGCTCAGATTGTGATGCACGGACCGAAGCGGGCGTTGTTGGACATAAGAACGGGACGGGCCGACAAGGCGACGCTAGCGAGCGCCCTCACCGTCCAAGAGTTCTGATCCATGCGTCTGGGCGAAATCCTGATTGAGCGTAAGCTGATCTCCGATGAAGATCTGGAGCGTGCGCTCGAGCTCCAAAAAGAACGCGGCGACAAGATAGGGAAAACGCTGGTCGACATGGGCTTCGTGGCCATGCGCGACGTGCTGGCGGCGCTGGCCGATCAGTTGGGCGTGCCGCTGGTGGCGATCGATGGGCCGCCCTCTGTTTCCACCGAGACCGAAGCGCTCTCGCCGCGATTTTTGCGTCAGTCCCGTTGCCTTCCGGTGGGCCGCGACGATCATACCGTCACGCTCGCGATGGCCGATCCGCTGGACGTAGAAACTATCGCTGCCGTCCGCAATTGCACTGGTCTCAAGATAAGTACGGTGCTAGCGGCCGAGCAGGAAATCCTGGACGCCATCGACAAGTATTACGGCCAGTCCGCGCGCGGAGAAACGGATCTGCTGGCTGACGGATCGGAAGCATCCGAGGACCTGGAACATCTGCGCGACATGGCCAGCGAGGCGCCGGTCATCCGCCAGGTGAATGCCATCATCGCCCAGGCAGTGGAGAAGCGCGCCAGCGACATCCACCTGGAGCCGTTCGAAAAGGAGTTTCGCATCCGCTACCGCGTGGACGGCATACTCTACAACCAGGATCCGCCGCCCCGCGAAATGAAGGCCGCCATGATCTCGCGCGTGAAGTTGATGGCCAAGCTCAACATCGCCGAGCGCCGCCTTCCACAAGACGGACGAATCAAAATCAAGACGCTGGGCCGCGAAGTGGATCTGCGCGTTTCCACGCTGCCGACGCTGTACGGCGAAAGTGTCGTGATGCGTCTGCTGGACCGCTCGGCCGGCGATTTCTACGATCTGGGCCGGCTGGGCTTCGACAAGCACATGTTCAGCCGCATGGAGCATTTCACCTCCATGCCGCACGGCATTTTTCTGGTCACCGGGCCCACTGGCAGCGGAAAATCCACCACGCTCTATTCGGCGCTCAAGCGCATTAATTTGAGCGACAAGAAGATCATCACCATCGAGGACCCGGTGGAATATCAAATGGACGGCATCAACCAGATCCATGTGAATACGCAGATCGGATTGACGTTCGCTTCCGGCTTGCGGCACATTGTGCGCCAGGACCCGGACGTGATTATGGTGGGCGAGATTCGCGACCGGGAGACCGCCGACATCGCGATCCGTTCCTCGCTCACGGGCCACTTCGTTTATTCGACGCTGCACACCAACGATGCCCCCAGCGCCGTTACGCGGCTCACGGACATGGGCGTGGAAAACTACCTCATCAGCTCGTCGCTGGTTGCAGTGTTGGCGCAGCGTCTGGTCCGTTTGATCTGCGACCGTTGCAAAGCGCCGGACGGCACGCGCATCGCGCCGGATGGAGAAACCGTGCCATGCTTTCGAGGGCGCGGCTGCGAGACTTGCTTCGGGTCCGGTTATACGGGACGGGTGGGGATCTTCGAGCTGATGGAGCTGAACGACGAGATCCGCAAGCAGATCATGCGCGGCGACGACGCGCTGGCCATCACGGCTGTGGCGCGCCGCAACGGGATGCGCAGCTTGCGGGAAGATGGCTGGCTGAAGATCTCGCACGGGTTGACGACGCCGGATGAGGTGATGCGTGTCACGCAAGAGTTCTAACCGTGGCGCACGCACTCGTGCGTGCCGCGTTCACACTCGTGTGAACGCAAGGCGTCCAAGCGGTCAGGCGTTCACGCCATTTTGCATTAGCGCTCGACCAGGGATAGTCCTCCATCTGCGCCACCAATCCTGCCTTGACTGGGTTCCTCTCAATATATCGAGCGATCCGGTTCCATTCATTTTCGTCCCGTACCCAGTGATCATACGATTTGCTTCGCCAGAACTGCTCTCCAGTGCGTCCCAGCAACTTATTCGCTTCCCTCGCCGTAAATCCTTTGAGCGACTGCATCAATTTGCTCGGCGATATCAGAGGAAGCAGCAATACGTGGACGTGGTTTGTCATGATCGCAAACGACCCAAGCTGGTAGTGACTGAGTTCTCTCCCCTTGAAGAGCGAATCAACCACCGCTTGGGCGATCGCGTCCTGCTTGAGGAACGTTGGGCCGGAGCGAGCCGAATCCAAGTACCGGTCCATCCAAACAAACGCTTCGCCGGCGGTGCTTTTGTTGGGCGGCGCGAATCGCGAGGTTGGCAGGCTGCCGTGCAGGTGCCACGTGACGAACAGCCAGCGGCCTTCAGGATAGATATGTGGAAGCCTGCGTTGAGAGTTCACGCAATCGCTAGTGTGATTTCATCGGCAAAAATCTCCGTAGCGCACGCACTCGTGCGTGCCGTGTTCGCACTCTTGCGAACACAAGCTTTTGGAAAACGTCCAGGCGTTCACACGAGTGTGAACGCGGCACGCAGGAGTGCGTACGCCACGTCAATTCGTCAGAATCCGAGAAGGCATGTTGGGTTAGTAATACACAGGCATGAATAATTTCTATTTCAGAGCCGTGGCTTCGGACGGGCAACTTCGCACCGGCACCATTCATGCCGAGACCGAGCGCTGGGTGGCGCAGGAATTGCGCCGGCAGGGCCTGACGCCGGTATATGTGGGCAGCGAGCCGAAAAAGGGATTCGAGCTAAAGCTGCCTGGCTTCAAGGGCGGCAAGCGCAAGGATGTTCTTTTTTTTACGCAGGAGTTATCGACGCTGCTGAATGCGGGCGTTCCGCTGGATCGCGCGCTCACTATCACCAGCGAGCTGACCGAACGCGCCAGCTTCAAGCTGCTGGTGCTGGACATTCTGCGCGTGGTGAAGGGCGGGAAGTCGCTGGCCGACAGCGTCGGGACACATCCGGAATATTTTTCCGAACTGTTTATCAACATGGTGCGGGCAGGCGAGGCCAGCGGATCGCTGGCAGTCGTCTTCGAGCGCCTGTCGGAGTTCGAGCGTACTCGCGACGATCTGCGCAGCTACATAATGTCGTCCCTGGCTTATCCCAGTTTGCTGGTGGTGGTGGGAATCTCATCTATCCTGGTGCTCATGAATTTCGTGGTCCCGCGCTTCGCCATGGTATTCGAGCAATCGCACATCCCGATCCCTGGACCGACCAAGGTTCTAATCGACGTGAGCTACTTTTTGCGAAGCTACGGATGGATCGGCTTATCGGTGCTGATACTCACAGCCATAGGATTGTATGGCTTCGTCCGCACGCCAGGTGGAAGATTGTGGTGGGACACGTTGCGGCTACGGATTCCAGTGCTCGGCGATGCGCTGCGGAAAGCGGAAACGGCGCGTTTTGCGCGAGCCATGGGCACGCTGGTCTCGAACAGCGTTCCTCTGGTGCAATCCATCGGAATCGCGGGCGCGACGTTGAACAACCAGAAAATTGCCAGGTCCCTGGAAACGGTTGCCACCGGCGTGAAGCGGGGCGAGGGCATTGCGGCTCCATTGAAGCGCGCCGGGCAATTTCCACCGCTGGCCGGCCATCTGTTGAGCGTGGGTGAAGAAACCGGGAGGCTGGATACGATGTTCGTTCGCATGGCCGACATCTACGACGCCGACACGCGCACCGCCATCCGCCGTTTCACATCCTTGTTCGAACCGTTGATCATTCTGACCATGGGGCTAATCGTGGGCACGTTGATCCTAAGTATTCTGGTTGCGATCGTCAGTATTAACGATGTCGCGGTATAGAAGGTTTGCAGGAGGTAGCGCAATGAGAAAACGAAATCGAAGAGAAGCGGGCGTAACGCTAATCGAAATGATGGTGGTGGTGGTGATCATCGCGCTGTTCGCGGCGCTGGTGCTGCCTAGAATGCTGGGGCAAGCGGACCGGGCCAAGGTAACCGCGGCCCGTGCGCAAATCAATGCTTACATGACCGCGTTGGGCTCATACAAACTGGACAACGGCGTGTACCCCACCACCGAGCAAGGCTTGCAAGCGCTGCGCGAGAAGCCCGAGAACGCCACCAACTGGCAGGGACCGTATACGGACAAGGAGATCGGCAATGATCCCTGGCACAACCCTTATGTCTACCGCTTTCCCGGAGAGCACGGTGATTCCCCCGACATTATCTCTTACGGCGCCGATGGGCAGCCCGGCGGGGACGGAGTGAATGGCGACATCGTCAGTTGGAAAAACTAGAACGTTTCTCGTTTCTCGTTTCTCGTTTCTCGTTGCGGAACCAGAAACCAGAAACCAGAAACTAGAAACGTGTTCGGGGATGACCCTCATCGAGATGGTGGTCGTAGTGGGCATCATTTCTTTGATCGTCGGCGTCAGCTTGCCGGCTGTTACCTCCGGCATCGATTCGCTTCGACTCAACGCGGCCACTACTAGCGTCGTGAGCTTTGTGAATTCGGGGCTCAATCGAGCGGAGCGGCGGCAGCAGGTTGTGGAGATCACTATTTCGAAGAACGAAAACGCGCTCTCGATGCGTTCCACCGAGCCAGGATTCTTCCGCAAATTGGAATTGCCTGACGGCGTCACCATTACCCACGTTCTTCCGGAGTCGCTCGAGAATACCGACGCGCCGCGCATCTTTATGCTGTATCCGGGTGGCGCCCCACCACGCTTCGGAGTCCAGCTTATGAACCGCAGAAACGTGGAGCGTATCGTGCGCGTGGATCCGATCACCGGAGTACCGCGCGTGGAGCAGCCGCAATGAAACAGCGCGGCTTCACTCTGCTGGAAGTGCTGGTGGCAACGCTCATCATGGCGGTCGCGATCACAGGATTGCTCTCCGCTCTCTCCACTTCGTTAGGAAGCGCCGCGCGGCTTACCGATTACGACCGTGCAGCCCTGCTGGGACGCCAGAAGATGGACGAGTTGCTGATTGCCAACAAGCTGCCGAAACTAACGCCGTTTGAAGGAACCTGGGCGCCGGAAGTAGCTGGCGACCTTCGGGCCGGATGGCGCGCGCGCATTGCGCCATTTGAAATGCCTCCTACCGCGGGACCGGGCACGCCTTATCTGGAGCGAGTGGAACTCGAGATCTGGTGGATGAACGGCGAAAAGCGCCGGACCCTTGCGCTGGAAGGCTTCCGAAGATCCGTGATCACGCCGGAGGATCGCGCGTTGGGGATAGGGCGATGAGACGCCAGGCGGCAGGCGGCAGGCGGCAGGCGGCAGGGCGGTCCCCCGAACGAGAAACGAGAAACGAGAAACGAGAAACGGGTTTTACTTTACTGGAATTGCTGGTCGCGATTACCTTGTTTAGCATGCTGTCGGTGGCGATTGTGATCTCGTTGCGGGTCGGGCTGAGCGCGATGAACAAGGTTGACTCTCGCCTGATGAGCAACCGGCGCGTGGTCGGCGTGGAGCGTGTTCTGGAGCAAGAGGTGGCAGGCATTATGCCGGTCACCGCGGACTGCCAGAACAACGGAGATGGTCCCCCGGCTCGGATCGCATTTTTTCAAGGCGAGCCGCAGGCGATGCGCCTGGCTTCCAGTTACTCCCTGCAGGAGGGCTCGCGCGGTCTGCCGATGATTCTGGAATACCTGGTGATTCCCGGTGAAAATAACGTGGGCGTGCGGCTGGTGGTGAACGAGCATTTATATACCGGACCGCGCGGTGCCGGACAGTTCTGCGCTGCCAGCGGCCCTGGGGCGGCTTTCATTCCCATTCAGACCGGACCCACTTCGTTCGTGCTGGCCGACAAGCTGGCCTATTGCCGCTTCAGCTTTCGCGAGCTGCTGCCGCCACCGGAATCCGCCCGGTGGGTGCCGATCTGGACGCAGCAACGGCTGCTCCCGAATGCCATCCGCATCGAGATGGCGCCCATCGACCCCAGTGCGGCGCGCCTGGAACCCGTGACGCTCACCATGCCCGTCCATGTCACGCGTCTGCCCATGGAAGACTATGCGTACTGATCGGCGAGGCATGTGGGGCAGGATGTCATCCCAATGTCACTTAGTTTTCCCAAAGCCGGGGATCCAGATGCAGTCGTGGGNNGGACCAGGGGGTCCGCCCAGGGGTCCGCCCCACCACCACTTCAGATCGTTCAGTCCCGGCAAAACTAAGTGACATTGGGATGTCATCCTGCGACGGGTTGTTAACCCGCCCAAGCTGGCGCCGATTGCCAATCGGCGCGCAGGTTACCAACCTGCCCCACAGGGGCAGCGCGTTGCTCGCGGTCCTCTGGCTTACAGCGGCCTTGTCGGCGATTGCTTTTTCAGTGGCCAATACGGTTCGCGCGGAGACCGAACGCACATCCACGGCAGTGGACTCGCTCCGAGCCTACTACCTGGCGACGGGCGCCATCAATCGCGCGATCCTTCATATCGAGTGGGGGCCGGGATATCGCAATGCGGATGGTACTTCTATGTTCGGCGGCCAAGGCCAGGGCCCCGTGACGATAATGCAATTCGAATTTCCGTCCGGCTCGGCAGTCGTGAAGCTGATCCCGGAGACAGCCAAGCTGAACGTGAACCAGGCGCCGCCCCAGCAGTTGATGAACCTGCTAGTGGTGCTGGGAACGACACCCGAGCAGGCACAGGCTATCACCCAGGGAATCGTGGACTGGCGGTCCGGCTCGCCCGGCGGGTCCTTCACCGCGTTCGACCAGTATTATCTGACGCTCACGCCGTCTTTTCGAGCCCGGCATGCGTCTTTTCAGGAGATTGAGGAATTACTGCTGGTGCGCGGGGTAACACGGGATTTGTTCTACGGAAGCTACATACACGATCCACAAGGGCAATTGGTGCGCCGCGCGGGATTGCGGGACTGTCTGTCGGTTTATGGATCGGTGTCATTGATCGACGTGAATACGGCCGAACCGGCGGTGATGGAGGCTATCGGAGTGAGTCCTGGATCGGTGGCTGCCATCGTGGCGCTTCGCCAAACAACGCCCATTTCGTCGGCCGATCAGATCTCCGGCTTTTCGGATGGCTCGCAGGGATTCTCAAGGCTGCAACGATCCCAGACTACTATGGCCACTCTCCGCGCCACGGCTAGAGTGCGACTGGCCAACGGGCAATTCTCCGATTTACGCCGTTCCGTAGAGGCGCTGGTGAAATTTCTCGGACCCGAATGGACTCCCCCATTCCACATCATGCGCTGGTATGACCAAGCGGTGACATTACAATGACGGCCGCTGACTTCAAGAAATGGCTCGCCATCGGGACGGGCGTCGGGATCGAGATCGCCGGTGAGGACCTGACGGTCACCGTGGTTCGCGTCCGTCCGTCCGGCGTTAGAGTGCTGGGCGAGTTGACGATTCCGCGTTTCTCCGAACAGCCGGCTAGCGAATGGGGCGCCAACTACGCCAATTTCTTGAAAAAATTGGGTGTGGCGCATCTGTCCGCCGGTGTGTTGTTGCCGCGCGATGAAGTGATTGTGCGGCAGGTAATGCTTCCAGGTGTCTCGGATAAAGATCTGGCGGCCGCCATACGATTCGAAATCGATTCGCTCAATCCGTATTCAGAGGAAGAAGCTGTTTTCGACTGGGCGCGTATTGCGAAAACCTCGTCCATCCTGGTGGGCATCACTCGCCGTACCGTGCTGGAGCGCTACACGACGCGGTTTGCCGAAGCGGGCGTTAAAGTAGCATCCTTCACTTTTTCGGCGCCGTCGATCTATTCGGCGGTGCGGGTATATTCTACTCCGCCGCCTGAAGGGTTTTTGGTATTGGAGGAAACCGGCGATGAGCTGGAGGTTTATGGTGAAAGTCCGGCGCGTCCGATATTTTCGGCCCGGGTAGAGCGATCTGCCGCCAGCGCTTGTACGCTTGCGATTTCGGAACTGCGGCTCGCGCCCGACACAGAACCTGTGGCTCTGCACGACAAACTCCCGCAACCGCTGGCCGCTCCGGCGGATTACGATCTTCCACGTGCTTCGCTGGCTTATGCAACGGCGCTGGCCGGCGCCTGCTGGCTACGCCCGCTGGCTGTGAATCTGCTGCCGCGCGAGCAGCGGCAATCCACTGCACGGCTGCGTTTTGTTCCGGCCATCGCATTCGCGAGCATAGCGTTGTTGTTGTTGGGAGCGGTGTTGGCATATCCGAAGTATGCCGACGGGCAATACCTAGCGCTGCTTCGGGCCGAGATTCACAAGCTCGAACCCCAAGCCCGCAAGGCGGTGGATTTGGACCATCAGATCGCCATTGCGCGCAATCGCGCTCAGACGCTGGACACCTTTCGCGCCCGCACCAGGGAAGACCTGGAGGCAACCAGTGAAATCACCAAGCTGCTGACGCCGCCTACCTGGCTCACTTCGTTGCAACTGAGCCGCGATTCGGTAACGGTTTCGGGCGAGACGGAACAAGCGGCCGCGTTGCTGAAGGTGCTGGACAGCTCGCGTCAGTTTCGCGGCTCCGCGTTTGTGATTCCGATCGCGCGCGGCCAAAACGGCGATCTATTCACGATCCGCGCCACGCGGCAAGGAGTGTCGCCATGACACTGCAGGATCGCGACAAACGGGCGCTGCTGATTCTGGCCGTGCTGCTGCCGATTGCGGCGCTGATTTATTGGACGAGCGGTTCCTCATCCGCCGGCAGCGTCAAAGTAGTGGCGCCGTCGGAGACTGTGGGCCGGGATGAAAAGCGTATCTCCGTGCTGAGAACAGCCCTCGCCACCGTGGATGGCAAGGAGGCCGTTCTGAAGCAAGTCTCCAGCGAACTGGCCGAGCGCGAGAAAGGTTTAATTCCGGGCGATACGGCTGAACAAGCTCAGGCGCAACTGCTGCAGATCATGCGCCGCCTGGCCAAAGCGCAAGTTCCTCCCCTCGACATCCGTCAATCCGAGCTTGGGCAGCCGCGATCTTATGGGGAATCTTATGCACGGGTCACGGTTTCAGTGAGCTTGGACTGCCGCATTGACGAATTGGTGAATCTGCTGGCGGCATTAAGCGCACAACCGGAGATCATAGCCACCGACGAGATCCGCTGCACGGCGGCGAATCCGAAATCGAAATTGATGCCGGTACGTTTGACAGTGTCCGGCTTGGTGCCGCGCCGGCTGGTTCCCGAAAAGAAGGGAATACCGGCGCTGTGACACGTAAGTTGATACTGCTGGATCTGGCGCTGGCCGCGGTGGTTTGCTTCCTGGTGTTCGAGATGCGTCGCGAGTGGGTGGAAGCGCACGCGCGGGCGCAGGCGTTTTTGTCGGCAAAAGTCAAGCAGGCGCCGGCCCCGCGTCTGGCCGCACTCCCTAAAGTTTCGCCGCTGGCGGCCATTGCGTTCGCCGAAGTGGCGCAGTTGAATCTGTTTTCGAAGGACCGCAACCCGCAAGTGATCATCGATGTGGAGCCGCCGAAAGTGAAACCAGTTCCGGCGTTTCCAGTGGCGCGCGGCGTTCTGCTGTGGCCAGGCACCCCGCCGGTGGTGGTGCTCAGCCTTCGTCCGGGCGGCGCGCAGAAGGGTTACGGCGTCGGCGAGCGAATCGGCGATTGGATGATAGTCTCGGTGGACAGCCAATATGTCGTCTTCGAATGGGACGGCAAGGAATTCAAGAAACGGATCGACGAGCTGATGGACCGGTCGGCCGCACAGGCAGCGGAAACCGCCTCGACGCCGGCGGCATCCGCAAGTGCTAACGCCCAGCCCGCAGCCAAGGCGCAAAGCTTGTCGGATTCCACCAAATCGGACCGCTGGGTGGACGTCAACAGCCCGGATATGCGCGGCTGCAAGTCGGGCGATGATACGGCGGCCGGCACCGTAGTAGAGGGATTCAAGAAAGTGGTTAGCGTAACACCCTTCGGCAGTGCCTGCCGTTGGGAACAGGTGAAATGAGAGGACAACCAAATTTATGAAAACCATTGCACTGTTGGCGATCGGCGCGGCGCTCGCGCTCGCCTCGGATCAAGACAATAAGAAGCCCGAATCAAAACCCTCGAGCACCGCGGCCACGCCGGCGAAGCCGGGGCATCCGGCGGCTGCGGTAGCTAGCCAGCCCGCCAAACGTAAGCTGCATCAGCCCGCCGTTGCGCCGGCCGAAATCAAGCTGACGCCCGCACAGCAAGCCGCCGCCGCGCTGCCGCAGGTTCCCCCGGGAGCCAAGGAAGTGGGCCCCAATCTGTTCAGTTCCACCGATGCGCAAGGCAAGCGCTGGATGTACCGCAAGACACCCTTCGGCGTCAGCAAATGGGAAGAAAAACCCGGCGAGCAGGAGCCTCGCGCGGAATCTCCAGCCTCAGCCCAAGCCGGGACTATCATGACGGACCTGGGCGACAGCGTCCAGTTTCAACGCCCGACGCCCTTCGGTCCTCAAAAATGGACCCGCAAAAAATCGGAACTGACCGAGGACGAAAAGTCTGCCTTCGCCACTCAGGAACACGCCAGACAATCCGTTCTTGGAACCAAGCCGGCGGATGCCGCAAAACCTCCGGAGCAACATTAAAGTGCGCGCCTCTAACTGGTTTCGCGGCGGTTTACTGGCGTTAGCCTTGTCGGCGGTTGCATTTCCGCAGATTCCGAGATCGCACCCGACTCCTGAGGCGCGTCCGGCGAATCCCAACCCGCAGCAACCGGGCCCTTCTTCAACTACAACTCCAACTACGGCTTTGCCCGCCCCCACGGGGCCTCCGACTACCTACGGCGGGGTGAACCTTGACAACGTCTCGCTGACGCAAGTCATCGACATGTTGGCGCGTCAACTGAAGATAAACTACATTCTCGATCCGCGCGTGAAGGGCGGCGTGATTCTCAATACCTACGGCGAAACCAAGAACATTGAGCCCAAGTCGCTGCTGGAAGCCATTCTGCGCATCAACGGCGCGGGCATGGTGAAGGAAGGCGAGCTCTACCGCATTCTACCTTTGGCCGATATTTCCCATCATGCTCTGCAGCCTGAAAAGGCCACCGATTCCAGCACCATCCCGGATGACGACCAGATCATGCTGAACCTGGTGTTTCTCAAGTTTGTAACATCCGGCGAGCTGATGAAGGTGCTGCAGCCGTTCATCGGCGAGAACGCGTCGATATACGAATACCCCCCCGCCAATCTTTTGCTAATACTGGACAGCCGGAGAAACATGCGCCGGCTGATGGATCTGGTGGCGATGTTCGACAGCGATGAACTCGCCAATCAGCGAGTCCACGTATTCGAAGTGAAGAACGGGAGGCCTTCGGATCTGGCCAGGGAATTGGAAGCCATTGTCAAATCGATCTCGCTGTCCGACAAGTCGTCCCCCATTAAATTTCTTCCGATCGACCGCATTAATACCATCATGGCAGTGGCTCCCAATCCGGGAGCGTTCATCGAAGTTGGGAAATGGTTGGAGAAGTTGGACGTTCCGGTCAAGACGCGCGCGGGAGCTGTCCAAAGCTATGTCTATCGAGTGCGCTATGGCGACGCGCAATCCATTGGCTGTTCCATCAATGCCTTGTACATCCAGTTCAACTCATCTGGACAACAGTATGGCGGAGGAATGGGCGCCTGCATGGCACAGAGCGGCATCGGCGGGATGTACGGCGGCGGAATGGGCGGCGGCGGTGGTGGGA
>PMOK01000330.1 GCA_003162425.1 Bryobacterales bacterium
GTCATGCTGGCGATCAGCTTGTAATTCGGATTCTCTCGTTCCAGAGCCTGGAGCTCATCCAGAAACGGAGCATCCTCTGGACGGCGGTTCGAGTAGAAAAGGAAGATTCGGTGAGGCAGCTTCTCTTTCGCGGCGCGGAACACAATGCTTCGAAAAGGCGTGATTCCGATACCGCCCGCTAGAAACACCGCCGTTCGCTTCACATTGTTATGGAGAGTCAGGCTGCCGGACGGTCCTTCGATCTTAACTGCGGAGCTTAGCGGCATGGTATTCAACACACGCTTGAATGCCGTATCGCGCATCCGGGTGGCCACCATCAGGGTGTCTTCGTGAGGAGCGCTCGCGATGGAAAACGACCGCACGTTTCCTTCAGCATCCATCTCTGAAGGATCAAGCAAAGTCATATCGAGATACTGGCCCGACTTGAATGTCCAGTTCGATGGCTTTTCAAACCGGAATGCGGTCGTACTTTCCGCGACCTCATGCCTGCTCAAGAGTTTGGCCATAGTGACTGGCGAAGCTGTGGTATTCGACATAAGTTCTCCTTCTCGCGTATATCTTCCGGAGTCGGCGTTTCAACAGGTGGGAGGAGAGTGATTTTGTTTCGGCGGTCTCCTTCGGAGGTTTCACCCAGATTTAACCTGCGTGACTAGCCGACGTGCTTCCCCTGAATCTGGATGTGATCCAGCTACAAGCTTTTTGGTTCGGGAAGTTGCTTTAGCGGGCGTCCCGGCTTGGCCCGCTTTCCGCCGTGCGCTCTCAGCCAGCGCGGCGGATTTGTCCTTTAGCTCATTCAGATCTTCTTCGCTCAACTCTTCGAGATTTATGAATGTGTTGTGGGCACCTCGAGCCGCCCGAAGCAATTCATCGATCTTAAGTTGGAGCGCGGAGCTTCCCCTGTTTTGGGTGTTCTGAATGACGGCGGATTCTCACACCGAGGTGCGTAGGTCCTCACAAGGAAAAACGTACATGCCCCGGAAAGTCGGTTCGTTTACTTCCCTAACACCTTTTCGACCTGGCCGACCTTCTTTTGGACCTTGCCTGCCAGCTTTTCATCCTGACCTTTCGTCTCCATGTCTGGATTGTTGATTGCNNTGGCCGACCTTCTCTTTTACTTTTCCTTTGGTCTCATGAAGCTTGCCTTCCAACTCGTCCTTCGTACTCGGTTTCATTTGTGCTCTCCTTTTAGATATTGATAGCCTGCCCTGCGGAGTATGCTTCTGGGCGTGGGCTGTTCTCCGCTGGGTGCAGTTAGCGCTTTTATCCGTACCCGAACGACCGGGGGCAGGCGGAGCCTCCGCCACCCGCCCCGACACCACTCTACCGGTGCGCCGCGACCTTGCTGGTCGCGGGATAGTCCGCGCTGGCTTCGCCAGACGTCGAGATATCCTGGGCGCCCGTATGCTTCAGCAAATCTTTGGCCCGGGTTATCTGGTCTGACGTGTCGCAGTGCACCGAAAGAAGAACGCCGCCTTCTTTGATGTGTCCTTCATAGCGCTTCGCTTCATACTCGGGGATACCCATCCCCACGAGAGCGCCAATCAGACCGCCGACGGCGCCGCCGACTCCGAGCCCGGCAAGAGCGCCCATGATCGGGCCGGCCGCGATAAATGGACCGACTCCCGGAATCGCAAGAGCGCCGATCCCGGCCAGTAACCCCAGCGTTCCGCCGATCACCCCGCCGGTCGTAACGCCGGTGGTGGTCCCTTCTGGCGCTTTTGTGTTCTTCTCGTGGGCAAAGTCTTTCGACCCCTGGTTGTCCTGGAGCAGAACAGAAATGTCGTCATTGGAGAAACCTTCCTCCCGGAGGCGGTCGACGACCCGTTCCGCTTGATTTGCGTTGTGATAGATACCAAACACTGCTGTCTTTTTTCCTGCCATGATTGATCTCCTTTTGACTGTGAACGAACGTGGAACTTCGGGTGAGGCCTTACGGCTTCACTGACATTTGATTAACGACCTTGTCCGGGCTGCCAGCCAATTCGGTCGCCTTTGCCATGATCGACTTCACCTCATCGTCAGAATGCACCGGGCCTTTTAAGGTCACCGTCCCGTTTTGACTGATGATTTTGACGTTATGAGCGTAGGTGGAGAGACTCTTGTCTGCAATGACAGCCTTGCGGATCTTGGCCGTCAAAGCGCGATCGGCGGCATTCATCTTTTGTTTATCCGCGGTTGCTTCCCCCGGATTCTGATCGCGCTTGTTGACAGCTGTATTGTCAGGTTGCGGCTTAGGGTCCGTCGATTGAGCATAGACCGGGAGCAACAAGGACGGCAGCAACAGAGCGAATGTGAGTACGTTGGATTTTGTGAGATGGAAGAGATGCATAACGCTCTCTCATAAGCATGTGAAGGCCCAGTCCGCAGGCAGACGGACACAACGCTCGCCCCGCGTATTGGGAACCGCCGCCGACTCGTTCAGAACAGAGAGCGCACTTCATTCTGACCATACCTCCAGCTCCGTGATGGCGAGCCGAACGCAACTGCCGCTGGCTGAGACACCCTGGCAACGATGCTGGCATCATCGAGGTCTGAGCCAGCGGTACAGGTAATCAGGTGTGAACCAGGCGCACGGGTATTCTGATGTGTCTTCAGAACGGCAGCGCTTCGGTCTCATCGACTCTCCCGCCGAAGGTGCCCACTTTGACCATCCACGGTCATTTGACCTTATATCGTCGTGCGTGAAGAACCCTCTCGGAGCACGGTACAGCCCCTTTGGAGTAGCCGGTCGCCTGACACTGTAGCACTCTTTCCCTCGTAGGACGAGGCTGCTCTAACTTCCGTAAACCTCCAGCTTCTGCTTTGTGCGGTCGCAAACATCAGTTTGGCCGCCAATCTGCATCCTCCACATGGAGGAGAGGTAAACAAATGTCGACGATATTGATTGTTCTTCTAGTGTTGTTTCTACTCGGTGGCGGGGGCTGGGGATATTCTCGTTACCGCCGGTAACGCCCGCTGGCCATGTCTCCGCGCTGGCGAACGACTTCAGGTTGGCTCGTCGAAGCTAAGCGCGATTTGGCAAATCAGGAAAGACCAGAGCAAATTAGGAAAGACCAGAGTACGACCCCGTGACAAAAATCGAACTGAAACGCATTCAGAAGTGTCTTGGAGAGCCGACAGACTGATTTACGAAACGGCAGCAGAAGCCGCGAGGCTTTGGCCATCGAGACGAGTCCGGATGAGCTGGACCGAATCCAGCACGCCAGCGATTCGTGATCTGGCGATCGACAATGTCGAGCGCGATTCCAGCCAGTTTGCAGAAGTACGAATCGCACTTCGCCGCGTCAATGCAGGCGCATTTGGATTCTGCGTTGGCTGCGCAGAGAAAATCAATCCGAAGCGCCTTGCTGCAGTCCCGTTGGGCTTCATTCTGTATCGTCTGCCAACAAGCTTTGGAACGCGAGAAAGCGCCCTGGAGCGATATCGACACATCGCTCGTCATGGCGGCCTGAACAGCGGTCCAGCTTTTGCTCACTCGGTGCCGTCAAAGTTCAGAATATGCGGTGCTCACCAACGAGCAGACGAGAAACCATGCTTTGGACGATTGTCACAGTGTAATCGGATCTTTGGCTGTTGGGATGTAGGCAGAGCATTAGCGAGATCCTGATTCACTAACTACTGGTTGCAGCATTGGTGGTTTTCGTCATCAACTTAGTGAATTCCCGCATAGGCGCGGCTTAGCTGCCCAGCACCCGCTACCGTTCATTCATCAGCACCGCAATCCGTGATCCTGGGTGGTGAGCCGCACTTCTTCTATCATCGCCACCAAGACTCCGCCGTCCCTATCAGGCTCGCACCTTCCTTGCACCGATTCGGCGCTTGCGGATGGCGCCGGGGGCCCCCGGTGATAAAATCTTCGCCGTCAAAGCGCGATCGGCGGCAGGTTCCATTACTCATCGTTCGAGCGAATCGCTCAACAGAAGATGACGTTGGCCTGACGCGTGCTCTTGAGGAAGGGTGTCCCCAAAGCCTGTGGGTGACATACGAAGGAGATTCCAATGTTTCTAACGCTATTCGCTATTTTGCTTGTGATGTGGGTGCTCGGATTCTTTGCGTTCCACGTTGCCGGTGGGCTGATTCACCTTCTGTTGATATTCGCCGTGATTTCTTTGGTAGTGCACTTCTTCAGGCGTCCTAGTGCGGCCTGAAGGCAGTGGATCGGTTCCGGGAATTTAATGCAAGAGTAGCCGGGCTGACGGAATTCACAAATTGAGGAGGCTACAGTCGCCCCCACTCCGTGCTGAGGTCTACTTTTCTAGGACCTTTTCAACGGTCGCCCACTTTCTTCTGAATTTTGCCCTTGGCCTTTCCCTTAACTTCCAGGTCAGGATCGTTGGTAGCGCATGTCCCAGCGCTTCTTTCACTGTGCCTTTGAGTCCGTGTGGAGCGCCTTCGGACCTGCTTCAGACATAGCCCTGTGCACCGGCGCGAATCGCTCTCACCACTGAATGCTCGTCGCCGTAGATCGAGAGCATGACGAACCTAAGTCAGGCAATCAATCGATGTCTTACACCGACGCGATAATATCACGCTAAGAACACGCGTTTAAGAAGTTGGTAGACCACATGCAGGCTTGAGAGGGAGGATCCCGATGGGACACATCGTGGCAACCTCGGCGCAACGCAGAGAACAAAGGAGATGATTATGGAAACTGACAATAGAGTCGGCTATTTCTTCCTCGGTCTTGGTTTGGGAACCGCTGTTGGATTGCTTTTCGCTCCAAAATCTGGTGCCGAGAGCAGGAACTATTTACGATCCAAAACGCAGGAAGGCACGAGCTATCTGAAGAACCAGGGCGAGCAGCTGGTCAACAGCGCGACCGAGACGGTCGAGCGTGGCATGAAAACGTTGCAGGATCAAGTCGAGAGCTTTTCGGAGGCAGTCGACGCTGGGAAGGAGGCGTATCGCGAGGCGGTAGCAACGTCACCCTCTACGGTCGGCTCAACCGGGCGCGGTTAAATTTTTCGATTCGGATGAGGGCGGGCTGGCCAGGCCGCTCTCTTCTATCCTTGACCTTAACTTTAGATGGTTTCTTTCCCTTAGTGCCTTATACCTCATGCTGCTAACGACGATGCTTGGTCACATCGCTTGCTCGACGGGGTGAGCGAGTCGACACATCGATTCCGAAGAATATCCAACATGGCAAAAGACGCACATAACAAAGCAGCCGAGCATCATGAAAACGCCGTGAGGGTTCGTCGTATGGCAGCGGAGCGGTATGAAAAGGGCGATCATATATTTGGCAAGAAGCTTTCGGCGACCGCCCACCAACACTCCTGCAAATCACACAAAGCATCGCAGGCGGCTCACGACAAATCTGATCAACAGACGTAACCAGTAGCTTGAATAAACTTACGTTGGATCCCATCCCGCCAATTGCATCGGTCAACGATGCGCGGGTAACCATCTCGAATCGTACTCACGATGGTGTGGCAGGGGCGACCCGCCGCCCCTATGGCGATCAACTCGGCTTCGGTCCGGCGATGCGCATCGGAACCGCTACTTGGACCAACCGTCGCTTCGCAGGCATTAGTTTAGCGATTCGCGGTTTAAAGATCTTGTGCTCGCCCTTGTCGGTTTGTGCCACAGGCTGATTGTTTTCATCCGAAGAGAACCCGGTAATTGTGGCTTTACGATTCTTAAACTTGCCGACCAGCAGGACATCACCTACTGCCAGTCTTGGAAGCTTGTACGCTTTCTCGCTAGTCTTGCGGTTATCCTGCTTTAGCATGGTGCTTGACCTGCGCTATAGCACCCGCAGAAAAGCTACCAGATCCGTTTTCTCGGATTGTGCCAACTGAAGTTCTAGCACCAAATTGAAGAATTCCACCGTGTCCTCGAGAGTTAGCAAACGCCCATCATGCAGATACGGCGGCGAATCCCTAACCCCGCGAAGAGGAAACGTCTTAATCGGCCCATCCGCGTATGCCATCATCCCATTGACCAGATGCGGCTTGAAAAATCGCTCCGTCTGGAGATTGTGCATGAGGTTGTCGGTGTAATACGGGGCTTGATGACATTCCACGCACCGCGCCTTGCCAAAGAACAGCAGCTGGCCGCGCATTTCCGCCGCGTCCGCCTTCTTGGAATTGAGTTTCCCATCCACACCGAGCTTGGGAGCCGGCGGAAAGTCCAGCAGTTCTTGAAACTCCGCCATGGCGTGCACTTGGCTCCCTCGATCGAGAATGTTCACGCCCTTCTTCTGCGCGATCACGGGGTCACCGTCGAAATACGCGGCGCGCTGTTCAAACTCGGTGAAGTCCTCGACGGTCTTCAGCGCTCGCTGCGAGCCGAACAAGCGTTGAATATTCACACCGCGCAGTGACGGCGTGTTGATCCGATGCCGGAACTCCTGCGGCCGGGCGTCACCCGCCAAATGGGTAGCTCGATTGGTGTGACCGTTCGCGTGGCAGTCGAAGCATGCCACTCCCCGGCTCGCGCGTTCCGAGCGCCGGTCTTCGGTGGCATTGAACTGTTGCTGCGGGAACGTCGCCACCAGCAGGCGCAATCCCTCTAACTGCTTGGGATTCAGAATGCCATTGAATAACTCGTAATAGTTGTCCATGGTGACCAGCTTGCCCTGCGATACGTCGCCCAGATCCACCCGGGTAGTTAGATAGATTGGCGGCGGGAATTCCGGTATCAGATGATCCGGAAAGTCGAAGTCGAGATCGAAGCGAGCCAGGTCGCGCCCTTCCTGTTTCTTGATCTCGTCGATTTCGAGCTTGGGGAAAAGCATGCCGCCCTCGGGATGATTCGGATGTGGCAGAGGCTGGAAACCGGCCGGGTACAAGTCCCGTTCTTTGATTTGCTCTGGGCTCAGCTTAGAAAGCTGATCCCAGGTCGTGCCGCTGGCGAGTTTGACTCGCACGCCCTGTTGCACTGCCTTGCCCCCCGACATTTTGACTTCCTGAGCCGGGCGATTGCTCAGATCATAGCGCTGCTCAAGCAGCGCCATCTGCCGCTTCATGATCTCTGGCTTAGCCGCGCTCATGCGGGCCCGGATGTTCGAGAAGCTCTCGTGAATGTCGACCGGCGCGTAGCTCGAAGGCTTTTTGTCGTTGTCTTGTGAGCGCGCGGCACGGGCGCTCATCAACAGCCCGACGGCAAGCACGATCCATCCTGATTTGTGAAGTTTCGTTGTCATTGTTTTGAGCGAGGAGCGCCGATTGCATCCAATGCACGTTCTCGGCCACTCCCGGAACGAGATTGTGACTAAGAAACCGGCACGCTGGGGTTCAAAGAATGAGGAAGCGACGTCCTAAGGATATACCAACCAAACATCCGGCCAGGGTGCTCTTCGGGGCCCTCATGCTGTTAACGATATCTGGTCATGTGACCAAGTATCGTCAAAGCAGGAACCGCACTCGATGAGCGTCAACGATAACGAAGCACCGCCCGCCCCCGCGCTTGGAAATCTGCCGACTACCTTGCCCGAGGCGCAGAATTGCATTGCCACCACCTGTATGGCCGAGGGACGAGAGTGTATGTTTCCCACGTGCTTGATCTCTCTGATTTGCAAGCAAAAATGACACGATTGCCTTTCGACGGATTCGAGGCGAACCCATGTCAACGATGCGGTGAGTACTCGATAGCACGCAAGTTTCCTGTGCGGGCGCTAACGGGCGAACGAGCCGACCCAATCCTGTGTGGCGCATGAAACCGTTTGAATAAGGCCGGTCAAGCAAGACCGCGAGTCGACCACAACGAAACATCCGACCAGGGTTCGAGACTACTACAACCTCCGCCGACTTAGGCCTTTGACACTTTCGGCCACCATCGAGCTACAGCCATCTGGGGCTGCGATGCGCTTGCTCTTGTGCCCTCAATCGAATACACGAACCGCGCTAGAACCAAGAAAAGCCTCAATTAATCGCAGTGAGTCTCTCGCGCTCTTCGCAATCCACGGCGACAAGTATATACCCGATTGCGGCAAAGGGGATCGATCAACTCTAATGTAATGGGTGAAAGTTAGACGGTGTGCCTTCGGGCATTCGCCTCCCCAAGTTTCTTGGTGGCCTCTTCCTTAAGTTTCTTGTGATCGGTCTCCGATGAGATTGGCCTATCCACAAGGAAGACGTTTAGCCACTACCCCCGTTCGTAGAAGAGAGCACCCATCATATCCCATAGTCAAGGGACGGCTCGCCACTCGGAATTCCCAAAGCCCGGGGTTTTCCGGGAGAATGGTGGCGTGATCAGCGATGCGGCAGCTCGTCTTGGAGTGCCACGGACAACCTTGAATGCCATGATGAAGAAGCTGGGGATCTCCCGCAACGATCTTTGATGATTCGGATCAGCGAGCATCAGACGTGATCACACGCCTCACAGCCTCATCGAAGCCCTTTCTCGCGTCAAATCCCCGGATCATTCCGGCGTACTGAACGTTCGTCAGGTGGTGGGGTTACGATTGCCATAACCATATATGGTCAAGTGCCCAGGTATGGTCACTTGCCTCGCGCCCTCTCCTCCAAACGAGGTTCCATAACTCATCGTTCGAGCGAATCGCTCAACAGAAGATGACATTGGCCTGACGCGTGCTCCTCCGGAAGGGTGTCCCCAAAGCCAGTGGGTGATATACGAAGGAGATTCCAATGTTTCTAACGCTATTCGCTATTTTGCTTGTAATGTGGGTGCTCGGGTTTTTTGCGTTCCACGTTGCCGGTGGGCTGATTCACCTTCTGTTGATATTCGCAGTGATTTCTTTGGTAGTGCACTTCTTCAGGCGTCCTAGCGCGGCCTGAAGGCAGTGCCACGTCTGGGTTTAGGTTGCTTCGAAATGCGTTGGACCTACATCTGCCGTCACAAAGACGGGAAGTCTCGCTGCTTTCAAGGCGATGCAAGTGGAGGAGAGTGCGAACCATGAGTCTAACTACATTCAATCCGGCCATGACACCAATGTTATTTGACCGGCAGAAGTTTGTTCTAGCTGTACACCAGGCTCTCAAAGAGCACGACAAAGACAGGGATAAAGCAGGCGATTCGGGCCATAATATAGCCATAGACTGCGATAGCGAGCTGGAACATTTTGCAGACCGCATCTTGGAACTAATGGACTAACTCCGAAGCCAGCGGTCCATTGCCGGCCATCGATTGGATAGTGGACAGTTTGTTGCTGCGCGCAGGGCGAGCCTGCGTCGCCAAACGATGCGGTTCAATTGCGAACCGGGGCTGTCGTCTCCGAAGATGCCGTACTTCCACTCGAAGAGATTGCCCGTCGCATTCTGAGCCAAGAAAAAAATTGAACGCGAACACGGCGAACTCTGACATGCCGAGACTGGTTCCCGTGAACCGGCTGTCATCCCGTGCGTAAGCATTTCCAGGACACGCCGCGCCAATTCTGCTCTGGCGGACATAGGGCAATACACTATCTTGGTGTCATGATTTTACACCCGCAAAGGATTTTCTATACCCGTTCCTCCGCTTCGAGCAATGCGACCAAATGGGATACCACACAACCGACCTGTGGCCGCCAAACCAGCGCGGCCTAGCCATACCGTTTAAACATGAGTCCGAACCGCGCCATCGATGAAGTATTTTCGGTTCCGCCTATGCTGATGGGATTAGCTTGCCTGTCCAGCGATGCTCGTCGGTCAGACCAATCCGGTATTGCGTTCGATCGTCTTGATCACCGAGTCCATCTTCCCGCTCAACACTTGTTTGGCGAGGCTGAGGGTGAAGCCTGTGACCGCGTGAAAGGGAAGATGCGACGGCAATGATAATGCATAAGGATCGACCACCACATCGACCACGACGGGCCCGCCCTGGTGCGCGAGTGCCACAGCGAGCCCTTCTCTCACGTCGCCCGGTTCTTCGATGCGGATGCCCTTCGCGCCCATCGCTTCGGCGACCTTGGCGAAATTCGGGTTCTTGAAATCGACGCCGAATGGAACGACGCCGGCTTCCTGCATTTCGATATTCACGAAATCGAGTGATTCGTTGTTGAGGATGATTTGCACGACCGGCGTCTTCCGCTGCACCTGCGTCAGCAGGTCGCCGAG
>PMOK01000310.1 GCA_003162425.1 Bryobacterales bacterium
CCGACTGCTGCTCGCTCTGTCTTCGGGAAAAGAAAACGTAAATCACCAAAACAAACCCACAGATTTCGCCCAGTTGACACGGTCACTCCATAACAGGCCAATGCGCTCATCCAGAATCGGTTTGCGGGTTTTCCGAGGGATCAGTAATGTGAAACGCCCTAGAAACCTGTGATCCCGCCCCGGGCGTTCTTCGATTTGCGTGAAATCGCCATTTGCGCGAACCGGTTTATGAGCCTCCACAAACTACGGTTGTGTACTTCCCGAAAAGTCCCACGTTTGCGGCAAGTTCAAAATCGAAGTTTCCGCTAACCCCGTTTTTACGTGAACTACAACGCCAATTTCCGAACCTGCGATCAGGCAGACAGACGGGAGGTACTGCGGGGGAAACAACGAAAGGGAGTCCATGTACAATTCCCAATTGCGAGACAAGGTCTCGTCCGAGGGTTTCTACGATGGCGAATGACAAGGCCAAAAAGAAGGCAACAAAGAAAGTAGAAAGAGCGGTCAGGAAAGCCGTGAAGAAGGGCGTAACAGAGGGCGCGGTCGAGAAGGCCGTATCGCAGGGTATGGCCAACGGCGCCAAGAAGAAGCCTGTAGGCAAAGCTGCGGCGGCTGCGCAGGAAGCGAAGACGGCTTGAAGTTCTAGGCCCGACTTCACCCCTGACCTATCGTTGCGCGGCTGCGCTCGAAGCAAGGACCACTCCCCCGAGTGGCGATATGCTAGAAAACTGTGAATCTCATTGTAGGAATCGTCGGCAGCATAATTGCCGCAGTCTTCATCGCTCTGGCTGTCGGTTGGTATAAATAAGTGTTCGGGCAGCGTATCAGGATCATCGATCCCCAGTTGCACGCCTTTCTCACGACGGCCGAGACGCGCCTGGGCGTGGTCATCAGGTGCACGGGACCCTCAGTGGCATCAGTCGTCTGAAGATCGATGGAATTCCCGATCAGAGATGGCAGGAGCCGCTGGAAGCGGTGGTTTATAACGCTGGGAAGTATCTGTCTTGAGGAAGTGTTGCTCATCTGAACTTGAAGGAATCGGCCGGAGGTGACCTAGACTTCTGAATTGCTCATGCAACTAATCGTCCAAGGTTCAACGAGGAGAAATTAGTTTTTGAACAAGGCAATTTACCTGGGCTCGCCGATTTGCAAAAAGCGCTTTAGCAAATGGATATGCATTGCAGCAGATTAGAAGGTCTCGCCTCACACTCTATGAAGGAGCCAAATTACGGCTCTCTCCCGAGCAGAATATCGCCGCCCTAAGTTCGTCGGCTCGGATTTTGGGTTTTCCAGAATTGAACCCCTCATTCGTTATGCCGGCATGCCCACTCACCTGGATTCCAAAGCTCTCTGAGACTACTCGTACCGCAAAGCCACAACCGGATCGACGCGCATGGCTCTCCGCGCAGGGACGCAGCAAGCCGCAATCGCGACCGCGGTCAGGACGATTGCCAGGCAGACAAAAGTAGACGGATCGGTTGCACTTACACCGTAAAGCAGCCGCGTCATTAGCCGCGTGAGCGCAAGCGCGGCCAAGACCCCGATTGCCACACCCAGCAACGCCAGCCGTGTGCCCTCCCACAGCACGAGGCGTAACACGTCTTTTTGCTGCGCGCCCAGTGCCATGCGAATCCCAATCTCCTGCGTGCGCTGCGTCACCGAATACGAGATCAACGCGTAGATCCCGAGCGACGCCAGAATCAACGCGAACACCGCAAAGCCGCCCAGCAGCGTCACCACAAACCGGCGCGGAGACACGGATTTATCCACCAGCCGTTCCAGCGGTCGAAACTCTTTGGGAGAAATATTCGGCGCAATTTGTTTCAGTGCCTCCCGGACACCGCCGGCAATTTCCTCGGGAGCGCCCGCGGTGCGAACCACCAGATCCACCGAGCTCCAGTCTTGGCATTGCCGAATGGGAATGTACATCTCATTGCCGGCCTCTTCTTCAAGCGCCAGATGGCGCACGTCTCCGACGACACCCACCACGCGCCGGTCTCCACAGGCACTCATAATCTTGCCGACGGCGTCCTGCCCTGGCCACAATCGTCGCGCCATGGTTTCGTTCACCACAATCACCGGCTCGGTCTTGGGCGTATCCCGCGGCGACAAATCGCGGCCGGCATGCAATGGAATTCCCATGGCACGCACGTAGCCGTCGCTCACCACGCGCACAAACGCATCTGGAAATTCCCCTGGACCATACACCACTCCCTTCGCCGGAGCGCCCCAAGAGCGATTGCGTCCCAACGGCAGCGCATCGGTCAATCCCACCGCCTGAACTCCGGGCACCGCCCGCGCACTCCGCAACACTTCGTCGAAATATGCGTTCTGCTGCGCCTGCGTGCGGTACCGGCTATCCGGATCCACGCGCACCGACATGGCCCGCTCCGGCTGAAAGCCCATGTTCACATCCAAAACCCTCAGGAAACTGCGCATCAACAGGCCGGCGCCCACCAGCAGCACCGAAGCAAAAGCGATTTCCGACACCACCAGCGCGCTGCGAATCCAGCTCCGCTCTTTTCCTTCGGTGGACCCGCGGCTGGAATCCTTCAGCGCGTCATGCATCACGGCGGCCGGAGTTTGGAAAGCGGGTCCCAATCCAAAGATCACACCGGTCAATAACGCCATAGCCAGCGTGTAGCCCAGCGCTACCCCATCCAAGTGGACATTCTGAAGCAGCGGAATACTGACGGAATCCAAATGCGCGAGAGCCCTTGTCCCAGCCACGGCAAGCAGTACGCCCAGCGCCGCGCCGCACACCGAAAGCGTGATCCCTTCGGTCAGCATCTGACGCACCAACCGCGCGCGTCCGGCGCCCAGCGCGGTTCGAATGGCGATCTCTTTGCGCCGCGCCGCCATCCGCGCCAGCAACAGATTCGAGAGGTTCGCGCACACAATCAGCATCACCGCACCCACGCCGCACGACAAAACGATCAGGGCCAGGCGCAGCCCTCCGCTTACGTGCTCCTTCAGCGGCGTTACCCATCCTTCGAAATCATTACGGTCTGCCAGGTGCGCCGCGTTGAGCTGGGCCCCGAGTATCTTCACTTCCGCCTGCGCCTGCGCTGCTGAAACACCCGGCTTCAGCCGGCCAATAATCGCCATCGTGTTTCCCCACCGGTTGGTCTCTGGGCTGAGCGGGAAAGGAAAATACAAATCGATATGACTCGCCGGAGCGAAGATCGACGCGAAATCAAACCAGGCCGGCATCACGCCTACCACCGTGACCGGCCCGTTGTTTAGCGTCAAAGCGCGCCCCACGATTCCTGGATCCGAAGCAAACCGCCTCACCCACAATCCGTGGCTCATTAGCACCACCTGCGGACCGTGCCATTTGCACTCCTCAGGCGTGAACAACCTCCCGATCTGCGGCGCCACGCCCAGCACCGGAAAGAAGTTTTCCGACACCGGAACCCCGCTTAGCCGCTCCGGCTCTCCTTTTCCGCTCAGCACATTGTCGCCAACGCCGTAGAAAGCCATGTAGCCCGCTAGATCAGAGAACGATTGATTGCGCGCGCGCAGATCCAGCAGTATTCCCACCTGCGTAGTCGCGCCGGATAGGCCTCCGGTGTTGTAATTCGTAACCCACACCAGCCGCTCGGGATCTCGAAAAAGCAAAGGCCGCAGCAGCAGCGTATTCACGACGCTGAACAGCGTGGTGCTGGCGCCGATACCCAATCCAATGATGAGCACCGCAAAAGTAGTGAAAGCGGCATCCCGCCTGAGCGTCCGGAACGTGTATCGCAAATCTTGCAGAAGACTGTCCAGACGGCGTAGGTCCATAATGGTTGGACGCTCCAGCCGAGAGGCGGTTAGTAGCGTAAGCCTCCGGCTTGCGCAGCGCGGGTTGTTGGCCCGCGCGCAGGATGCAATCGACATACCGAAGTAAAATTGAACAGCAACCAAAGATGCTGCGCGCCTTCTTCATCAGCGCCGTCCTGGCCCTCGCCCTCCCGGCCTTCGCCGCGCCGCACCGTCTCCGCGTCTATCCCAACTCCCTCACCATTTTTTCCATCGCCCAGGGCCCCGATGGCCTGCTCTGGCTCGCGGCCGAAGATGGACTCTACCGCTTCGACGGATTCCACTACCACAAGATCACGAGCTTCCCCTTCGCTTCCGCCCGCTTCGTCGCCTTCACTCGCGATGGATCACTTTGGGTGGCGGACTTCGAGGGCTTGACGCGCGTTCGCAACAATCGCTTCGAGGTTGTATTGACTGAGGAAGTGAGCGGCATGGCCGCTTACCCCGACCAGGTCTTTGTAAAAGTCCCGAAAGATTTGTTGCAAATTGGTATCGATGGTTCTGTGCGCCGTCTCAAGCTCCCCGCGCGCCGCGACCTCACCGTCGATTCCGCCGGCCGCCTCTGGTTCGCTTGCCAACTAACCGCCGGCTGCTCCTACGATCCCGCTCATCCGGACCAGCCGCAGTCCATCGAATTCCCGCCGACCTCTCTTTACGCGCAGGTCGTTCACGATTCATTGGGACGAATCTGGGCCGCCGATCCGGAGCGGGCCTTTCTCATGGAAAACGGCCGCGCAGTCGAAACTCTGGAAAGACTTCGAAGCCAGAAGATGGACCGCGCCGGCCCCCTGCTTCCCGGCCGCAATGGCCAGCTCTGGTTCCTCGGCGAAACTATCCGCGGCCTGATTCCCAAAATCGATTTCCACGATCGCGCCGATCACGATCGCTTCCCACCCACTTCGGGCCTGGAAGACAATCGCGGTCATCTTTGGGTGGCATCGCTCGGGCAAGGTTTGGTGGAATGGACTCCCGATCCGGAATGGCAGCGCTGGTTTCCTGAAGATTTCGGCAAGGAAACACCGGTGCAAGTAACACGCGATCCCGCAGGTTCCAAAATCGTCGCCACTCAGAAAAATGTTTATCGCCAGGACCCGCAAGCCGATCGCTGGCTGCCCCTCACCAAACAGCCCTTTCGCTACTACGCGCTGCTTCCGCTCGATGGCGGTGACTTCCTGGCTTCCATCCGCGACTACGGCTTGGCCCGCCTCTCCGCCCAAGGAGCCATCGTCGAACATATCGAAAACATCGTGCCGAATGAAGAATATCGCGAAATCTTGCGGGATCGAAAAGGCCGCTTGTGGGTCGGTACCAAGCGCGCCCTTCTACGCATCGAGGGCGCGCCGGGATCGTTGAAGCTGAAGCAGGAAGCTCTGCCGGAAATCCCACCCAAAGAGAGTGCTGACCCGGTGGATATGGACATTGATGCCGCCGGCCACTTGTGGGTCGGTTATACGAGTGGCTTGGCATGGCTTGATGATCGGGATCAGTGGCACAAGATCGTAACCGATCAGCCGGTCACCCTGGTGCGCGGTTTTGCTTTGGCCGGCGACGACATCTGGGTGGCCTATCGACGTAGCGGCGCTTTTTCGCGGCTGCACCGCAATGGCGATCGGTGGAACGTTACGCTCTTCACTCCGAGCGGCGGCTACGCGCCCGCAGGAACGGAGTTCTTGAAGCGCGATTCTCGCGGTTGGATCTGGCGCGGTTGCGACCAGGGCGTCTACGTCTCCGATGGCCAACATGTCGCGCCCAGCGATTGGCTTCACATTGATGTAGGAAACGGCCTGGCCGCAAACGAAATCGCCCAATATGGTTTCTTCGAGGACTCCGATGGCACCGTGTGGATCACCGGCGATGAGGGCGTTACGAGGCTGAAGCCCCAGCCCTCCTGGTTCGAAGCCACGCACTCTGCGCTTCCTCAGATTACACGCATGGATGCGGATGGCCGCCGCTTCCTTTATCCCGATCCGCTTCCTGCTTCTTTACCCGCACCCACTAAAGTTCTCCGCGTGGATGTGGGCACTCTGAACGCACCGCCTTTTCGCACCTACCCGCTCCGTTATCGCTTCTCGCCCGGCTCCAGCGCGTGGCAGCTATCACGCGATGGCTCCTTCGAGTTTCACAACTTGTCCGACGGGGATTACTCGCTGGAAATGAGCTTCACCGGCAACCAGCCATCCCCGGTTACAACCTACGCCTTTCGCGTGGGAGCTGGCCGCTCAGCGTCCCATTGGCGCTGGCCGGCCGCTCTTCTCTCCGCGGCCATTGCAATAATCCTGATTGTTCGTTTCGCCCCGGGCCTCGATCGCGCCAGATTCCGCATCGAGAAAACAGCATTCCTGTTGCGGCGCCGTTTTAGCCTCGCCGCCCCGGCTGGCCCTTCCGCCGCGCACACCGCCCCGCCGGATCATTCCGGCGAAACTCTCGTCGGACGTTACCGTCTCAGCCGCGTCGTCTCGCGCGGCGGATTTTCGGTAGTCTACGAAGCGCGCGATCTTCGCGACGGTAATGCCCGTCTGGCTGTCAAAGTTCTCAACAGGAACTCCAAACAGGATGGCTGGATTCGCGATCGCTTCGCGCACGAAGTGGCCGCCCTGCGATCGGTCGAGCATCCCGGCGTAGTCCCCATTCTGGATTCCTGGATTAGCCCGGCGGGCGAGCCCTGCCTGGCCATGCCGTTCCTCAACGGCCAGACCCTCCGAGCCGCTTTGGACGAAGGCCCGTTCAGCCTTCCCCGTGCCGCACGCATTATCAAACAACTGGGTTCCGCGCTAGCCGATGTGCACAGCCGCGGCATTGTCCATCGCGATCTCAAACCGGAAAACGTGATCCTGCTCGAAGAGCAGGCGGTAATCATCGATTTTGGAACCGCCGGCCTCCGCACCGCGGAAAACGAATTAGCCGCCACCACGCTCATGTCCGGATCGTTCCATTACATGGCGCCCGAACGTCTAACCGGCCACTATTCCCCATCGAGCGACGTCTTCTCGCTCGGCGTCATCATCCTCGAGATCCTAACGGGCAAGCGCCTGGCTGCCCTGAACGCAATGTCCTCCGATCCAACCTTCCAACCCGAACTGGAAAACGTCATCCAAACCCGCCTAGACCCAGATGCCGCAAAGCACCTAGCCGCTCTCCTAACCCCGGCCTTTAATCCCCAACCCCGCGACCGTCCGTCCGAAGTAGCAACCTGGTCCGACCAAGTTGCATCAACAATCGAATCGTAGTGCACCATCAATGGGATGAACTGCAGGCCGTGGGGCGGACCCCCTGGTCCGCGGCCGACGCCCCCGTCGGCCTGGCTGGTAGCGAATCGAAAATCTGAGGACACGATGGAGCCTCTGATCTCGATCTTGCCTCCTGTGAACGCCTTTAAAGTTCCTCCCCCGCCCGCACCCCATGCCGGATCATCTTCTTCAGCGCCACCAAATCCAAATCACCCAGCCGCTTGAACCGCACGCAAGCCTTCCCAATATTCGCTTTGGGAAGCGCTTCCTTATACTGTTCAGCGATGTAACCGCACTTATCGCCGGCCGAGATATACAGCGAAATATAATTCTTGTTGCTCGCGATGCCGATCCGGAACCAGTCGCCTTCCCGTCCCGTGGCATACTCGTAGTGCCAGCGGCCATATGCCAGCATGCCGACATGAATAAACGGCTCCAGCTTCGGAGCAATCTTGCGAATCTATGCGTCCAGAGCGGACACGTCGGCCCGGCGCGGTTCTTCCAGTTGGGCAATATATTCAGCAGGCGTGGAAGCTCTAAGCTGACCCTTCACCCGATCCGCTCCGTCACACGTAGCGCTTCAACCGGTTGGCCATCCATTGCAGACCAAAATCGTGGTCGGCCCGCACTCGCCACATTTCCCGATTCTGCTGGCCACTGAGCTCTTGAATCGTTACGCCTTCCACCGAGCGCAGCCACACTGTCTCCGCAACCTTCGCATCCATCGCGCGCAGCTTCTCAAACACCATCTTCACCGCCAGCGCCGATTCCGGATCGATCGCCTTCTGATTGGCCGGCAGCAACAGCTCCGGGATCAACTCCGCCGGAACCGTCTTCACCGGACGCTTGTGCCGCGAATGATCGATCAGAACCTGCCGCATGGCGCGCGCCGATATACGAAAGAAGTGATCGTCGCTCAGTATCCGCGTGTCCAGCTTGCGCAGCTTAAGAAACAGTTCACTCACCAGCGCCGTGGGCTGCAACGTATGCCCCGGGCGCTCTCGCCGCAGCAAGCCGGAGGCGATGCCGCGCAGCCTGAAAAACGCCAGTCTGTAGAGGGCATCTCGAGCGATGCCATCCCCCAGCCGAGCCTTCTCAAACAGCGCTGCAAATGCTTCGGCCATCGCAAGGAGTATATCAAATCCCCTGGTGAAAACGTCCAGTAGAGGATTCGCGCGAGACTATACTGGGGAGTTAGTGGCTTTCCGTCCTCGTCCCTGTGGGCGGATTCCAAAAAGAGCCGGATCTTTCGATGGCCAGCATGCGCGCATCTTCTTTCAAAGTGATCGTGGTACTGCCTGCATACAACGAGCAGGCCAACATATCGGGTTTGCTTCAAAGCATCTCCAAAAGCCTGTCGGACGCTCACCTGGATTTTCAAATCATAGTGG
>PMOK01000036.1 GCA_003162425.1 Bryobacterales bacterium
TTGGGAAAACTAAGTGGCATTGGGCGCTTTCGCCTGCCAACCGATTCTCTCACACCCTCACGGCAAAGACCCCGTCGCTACGTACGTCGTCCCCGCAGAATCGGTGACGGTGCAAATAAGCCTCCCGTCCGTCGGAAACCCGGCCACCGCTTTAATGTCCACCTGATAAATCCCAGCCAGCCCCGGAGCAAGCCCAGCGAATTCCACCGGCACGTCCAGCGACAAGCCTGGTGAAATGTTAGTCGCGCAGCTGATAGGATTCACTATCCGGCTCAGCGGTTCGCTCGGCGCTTTTTCGCCCGTGACCACTGCGGGCGACACCGGACCAAGCCCGGTCATATACAAATGCAGGATTTCATTGCTCGCGGGAGGTTGGCTATCGCTCACCAGCGTCGAAAAGTTCTGGTGGTAGAGCTCCAGGAATGGGGAGCCTGAAATCCCTGATTCATAGGCACTCGGCAGCAGCAGCATATTCGGAACGATGGCAGCGGAATTCTCCGTCTTCACAGATTCGAACGGCTGTGGATTTCCATTCTCAACGACAAACGATATGCGCTCATTCACCGGCGCTTCCCACGGATTCTGGAGTCGCACGTAGCTGTCCGAGCTTACGAAAACGGGCGCCTTGATCCCATTCACCAAAACTGAAACCGCTCCGCCACTACCCGCGAACGCCGAACCATCCATCCACACCACCGATCCGGGCGCGACGGCGCCTGTGCCAAGCGAACAGAAAAGATAGGGAGGAGCGCAGGGTTGAAGATCGCTGATGAACGGAATTGGCCCGTTGAGCTGGCTGGTCGCTCCCGATCCCACGTCAATGCGAAGCAGCCTTCCCAGCGGCGTGGCCGCATATGCGACCGTGCCATCGCCCGATAAAGTGATGGCGTTAAATCCTTCCGGTAAGCTCGCGATCGACCGGCGACCGCTGCCATCGGTATTCTGCACAAATACTTCGAGCGGCCCTCCGGATTCCATCGGAGCAAGATACAGCGCCAGCTTCCCATCGTCGCTGATCCACGGCATGGACGCTTCGCTATCAAGAACAGCCTCTTGTCCACTCGCGATGTTATGCGCAGCCAGAGAAGTGCCACTCACATAAAGGATGGTGCTTCCATCGCGACTCAAGCGCGCCAGGAGCGGAGCCGCGGACAGCGCGACCGGAGTGCCGTTGTCCCATCCGGAAGTAGTCCGCCGGAAGATCGTAACCGAATCGCCGCCCCCGCCGGACTCGAGCAACATCCCCCCATCGGCGAACGCCTGCAGTCCATCGCCCACGAGCAACCCCTGAAAATCCTGCAGAACGAAGCTTTGGCCGGTTGCAAAATCAAAAATGCCAATGTGCGGCGTGATCTGATCGGCCAGGCAGCAAGTCGCGAGATATCTCCCATCTGGACTGAGCCGGGCATGGCCCCACCCGAGGGCATGCGTTGGAAAAGGATTCCCGCCCACCACATTCGGCAGATACTGCGTCCCGCATACGGTACTCTGCGACGCATAGCATTCCAATGTTGACGTGTAAGCAACAACCTTCCCATCCCCGCTCACCTGCGGCTCAATCAACATATAGTAATTGCTCAACTGGTCCGGAATGCTGTCATCGCGGAGCACTTCCTGAACCAAATCGAACGTAGCCCCATGCCGAAAGATCTTGGGAGCGTCTGACTCAGTGGACCCACGCAGCCGAAGCGTTGACGAAAAATAGAGCTGTGACCCGTCAGTAGTGGTCGCCAAGCCTGAAAACTGGGCCAGCAAAGGAAGGCCCGCGAAAAGCAGCAAAACAACAGTACGCATAAATGATCCTTCAAGGTTTTTGGACGCGGGACCGCGCTGCGGGAGTTACAACACCAATTATACTCGTGGCGCACGCGCCCGATTCCGATGCAGCGCCGGATCAATCACAGCCGCCATCTTCCCCACATCCAGCCCGCCGCCCAGAAACTCGTTCACCTTCTGAGCACTCACTAACGGATCCGAAATCACATCCCTATGCTCCATCACCAGCAGTTGCGTGCCCGGCCGCCGCGCCAGCATCGCTTTCAAGCGCCCCAGCGTGCGCGCGTATTCGTCTTTCAGCATTCGCCGGCGTTCCGGCGTCGCGTCCAGCGGCTGATTCCGGCGTACCAGCATCCGATCCTGTGAATCCAGCACCTCATCCAGATCACGCTCGCTCAGGATCACCCGGCACGCCAAACCCTCGGGCACCGCGGCCAGTAACGGCGCCACAATCTTGATCGCTTTTCCTCGTCCCTCGAAAAGCCACTTCGAATCTTTCAACAGATTCTTCACCGGCCCAAATTCGAGATAACCCCGCGGATTGTCTTCGTCCGCTGCACGCATTCCATCTGAGACGACGCCCAAGCCACCGGCCGCCAGCATCTGCATAAGCATGGATGTCCCCGATCGCGGCAATCCCGTCACCACAATCAGCGATTCCTCAAGCGGCGGCATCTCGGCAACGGCTGGCATAGAAATCGGCGCAACAGGTTGCACTTTTTCAACCGCCGTCGGCCCCACCGGCCTCGGCGCCGTTCTTCCACTCCTCATCCGTCGCGCCAACTGCCGATGCTCTTGCGCAGACCCAGCATCGCCGAAGTGCTTTTCAAGCAACGCTGCCAATCGAACATGTGCTTCCGGAAAATTCGGATTAAAAGAAATCGCCGCTCGGAACGCCTCCGCCGCCCGCTCGTATTCCTTCATTCCCGTTAACGCCTGTCCCAGCAGAAAATGCGCCAGCGGATAATGATAAATCCTCTGCAGAGCATCCAGAGCCGATTGCGCCGCAATGCCGAACTTCCTTCGCCGCAGAGCCATTCGGCACACGCCAAGATGTGCATGCGCATTATCGGGATCAATATCGAGCGCCTTTTCGTAAACTCGCTGCGCCTCGCCCCAGCGGCCCAGTCGCATGTACAGATCGGCTGTCTGCAGAAACAAGCCCGGCCGTACCAGGTGCGCTTCCGTCACTCGTTCCAGCGCCGCCAGCGCTTCCGGATACCGTTTCTCCGCCATCAAAACTTGCGCCTTCAGATAATCGATCACCGGCGGCTGGTATCGCGCCAGATTCCGCCAGCGCGCCAGCTCCGGCGCGCCCTCCGCGATCTTCCGCTTCGCCTCTTCAAACAGCGCCCGCCGCCGCCCATCCAGATCATCCACAATGCGTCGCATCTCCTCCCGCATCCCCAGCGCCTGCGAGGAAACAAACAGCCGCACCGCGAACCTCTGCTCGTCCGGATCCGCCGCATGCAACTCGCTGAAGATTTCGTGCGCTTCCCGGTGCCTGTCGGCGTCCTGATAAGCTTCGCCCAGGTTATAGCGCAGCTCGCGGATGGTCTTCCGAACCGCTACTTCGCGATTCTCATCCGGCTGCTCGATATACCCCAGCGCGATCATCTGCTCCATCGCTTCGTGCGCCGCCACCGGATCCAGACGCATATGTGGCGGATGGCGCCCGTCCACACCCGCAACTTCCTCCCAGCTCGGGATGAACCGAACCTCCGGCGTTTCCGCGAAGGCCTGTGTAAGCACCTTGCCGTCCATATCCTCGCCTACCGGCAATCCGTAAAGCGTCAATATCGTCGGCGCAATGTCCAGCACCGACGGCCCATGCAGCAATTCGTCCTTCTGTATGCCCGGCCCACTCATCGCCAGGATGCCAAAATCGCGATGCTCGATCGCAGGCCCCGCCGGGATATCGGGAATCGATGCCGGACGCAAATGATCCGGATGGAATCCATGATCCGACATGAGAATCACGGTGGTGTCATCGCCTGCTTTCTCGATCAGCGTTCCCAACATCTGATCGTGGAACTGGTACGCCATCGACACTACGTTGTGGTACAGATCGAAGTCGCGTTCCCCGATCCAACTCTGCCGCGGCGGATGGTACTTCATGAACCCGTGGCAGAAGTGATCGATCGCCTCGTAGTAGACCGCGAAAAAATCCCACGGCTGGTTTTCTATGAGCCACATCGCAGCCGATTGCACGCTCATGCATTCCGCCAGCGTCCTCAGGAAGCCCGCCAAACTCTTGTCGTTATCCTGATCGATCTCTGCCGCCAGCGGAATGAATGGTTCCACCATCTCCGGCGTCAGCAAGTCGGGATGCATTCTCAGATCGGCCAGCGTCCCAGCCAATTCCCTCGGATGAACCGCATTGGCCCGGAGCGGCCAGCCCTTATCCAGCGGCCCGCTCGCGCGATGATAATGATCGGAAACCATCACACCGTTGATGGGCTCGGCGGGATGGCTGGGCCACCAACCGATAACGATGCTCGCGAGATCATTCTGATTGAGAATGTTCCACAGGGCTTTCGATTTTCGCGATAAGTTCGTCACCGGCTGCACGCCGCGTCCATCCGGAGTCGGCTCGGAGAAGCCGTGGATGCCGTGCTGGAACGGCCGCTTTCCGGTTGCGATGGAAGTCCACAGCATCGGCGACAGCGGCGGATGCAGAGTCGAGATCTGCGCCATCGCCCCGCGTTCCACCAGCCGCTGGACATTAGGCATTTTGCCCGCGTCCATCAACGGATGGATCACCTTCCAGTCAGCGGCATCCCACCCAATCAACAAAACTCTACGGGCGACCATTCCAACTCCGACCTACACGCCGCGGCGTTACCGAGCAGCCCCTTGTCTCGTGGCGCACGCACTCTTGCGTGCCGCGTTCACACTCGTGTGAACGCTTGGGATTCGGTTGCCATTGGATCGGCGTCTTCAAGGGAGCGCCGCCACGGGCCAACCTACTGCGCCGCCACAAACTTCTCAATCACAAATACAAAATGCTGCTGCGGCCGTGCTCCCCGTGGCGCCGGGCGCGAGTAATTCACCCGCTTTGCAGCTTCCACAGCCGCTTCGCTGTTCGCGTCCGTCGGCTGCAACGAGTGCGCCTCCACCAGCTCTCCCGACGCCGTCACCAGGCCGAATACACAAACTGGCCGCATGATTTCATCAGAAGTGAACGGACCCGGATCAAAGAACCGCGAGATCTTCTCCGCTCCCGCCATCGCGATTACCGGTCCTTTCGACTTCATCTGCTCGGTGGGTTGAAACAGGCTCGTGTCAGCCGCCGGAAGCTCTTTGAAGCTCTCAACAGAGATCACCGATACTGTTTTGCCGGCTTCCGTCACAATCACCTTTTGAGGCAACATGTGATCACCGAGCTGTGGCGCGTTCGTGTAATCGTAAGCGTAGTAGCGCCCCGGGACGACAGAATGCGTCTCGAGCAATCCGGACTGTGGATCGATACACTCCTCAGTCTCTTCCCAGCTCCGTGATGGTAGCCCAGCCGCCCCGCTTCCTGCAGCGGAGATCAAAACACAAGTAACTTGCGCGCCGTGGAACGTATTCGTCGACGTTCGGATCACATCGCGTTTCCCCACAGACCCAATCGGGTCGAGCAACGCCGCCCGCGCCTCTTGCAAGCGAAGTGGTACCGTGCTAGCCGTCGCGTCCCGGTAATACATCTTATTCGCTGAGATCTGCGTCACCGTGTATCCCGCCTCGGTTGTCGCCGTCCACCGCAGCCCCTGCGAAGGATCGAACAAATCCTCCATCTGCCAGGCGCCGTCATATTCCGTTGCGCCGCCGGAATTCACCGTGAAGCTGACCTTCAGATCGTACCCTTGGCCGGTGCTTCGCAAAACATAATTGCTTCGTGCGCGGGCAAGCAACTGAACTACGGCCTCTCTACCCGCGGCCGTATCCACAACCTGAATTGGACCGGTGATCATCTCGAGAGGATCGCTCGGTATGGGCGCCATCTTCGGCACGTTTTGGCCAAAAGCCGCAATCGACACGCTGGCCGCGATCCACCACAACATTCTTTTGAAGACCATGGAATTAGCCCTCCCGCAAAAACCCCAACCTTACTACTTCGGTGGAAATTGCAGCCTGGGTTGATATCGCGCACCACCCACCGGAGCCGCAACTGACCCGCCGCCACCTGATCCACCGCCTGATCCACCGCCTCCTCCACCACCTGTTCCGCCTCCCGACCCGCCGCCTGTTCCTCCACCACCACCTGTTCCGCCGCCCCCACCTCCACCGCCCGTAGTTCCGCCGCCTGACCCAAATCCTGATCCGAACCCCGATCCGCCGCCGATTCCGCCGCCTGTTCCAATTACGCCCGTCCCACTGGAACAACCGCCAGTAACCAGGTTCCCGCTCGCACAAATCTCCAGCGAAAAACGCACATGCGGTTGCGTCTCGAGGCCGTCAGCCACAGCCACAATGGGAACCGCCCCCTGGCCGAGACCGCTCGGAACGTTCAGGTTGATCTGATAAAGACCGGCGCTTGACAGTCCGACGAAAGTCGGCGTGACCGAAACATTATTGATGAAAAGGCTGATGGGATTCTTCACCGGCGCTGCGCCTGTGAACGCCTTTCCAGCCGGGACGGCGGGAGTGGTCGGCCCTAGCCCGACAGCAAAAAGTTCAACAATGTCGCCCGGCCGCGCCGCCACCGTTTGATAGCCAAGCTTAGTCCCGGTGGGGCCGAGGATATCATAGGTTCCCCCGCCGTAAGCTCCTGAACCGTTCATCCTGAGAATAATTCCGGATACAAACTTCCCATCCACCAGGCTGAACGCTGGCGCAAACTTGTTCAAAGTCACGGTCGATTTTGCTGTGCCAGCCGCAGTCTTAACCACCACCGATACCGGGCCCGTCGCCGTATCGTCCGGCGCCTGCAAATTGATCTGTCCCGGACTGACATATATCAGGAACGCAGCTTTACCGTTGATCTCCACGCTCGTTCCGCCCAGCGTGGTGGGAAAGTTTCCATTCCAGTTGGCGGTCTCGCTGGCGAGATTGCTTCCGAAAATCGATACCAGTTCGCCTGGCGAGATGATGCTTTCCGTTCCGTCCAGAGGCACCACGCCACCAGGTGAAATGAGTGGCGCCTGAAGTGGCACACTCGCTGGCGCCAGCGATCGCGGTATTCCAACAATGGCCCGCGCACTTGCGATGGGGTCTGCATTAATATTCCGAATGCCGCTGCCAATAATCTGCGCCGAGGCGTTTGTCACCATCGCCATGGCCGAGCCGGTAACGGCCGCATAGAGCTGCCAGCTCCCCGCGCTATGCTTCAATGACCGGACGGTAGCAAAATAACCCTCCAGCCGATGGTCCAGGTCGAATTTTCGTGCAGCGCCCATGGGAGCCGCTCCTAGGTTTTACCTGAAAACCTGCTTAAATCATGTACTTTTGAAAACTGGCTTAGAATACCATCCCAGCGGTATTCTTCCCCGTACCAGGTTGGTATAGCCCCAACCTTCTAACCGTAATGACGTAGCCGCCATACGAAAGGTAAGATGTTGTGCTAACTCTTTCGAGCTATATCATCCAACCAACATAGCTCACCTGCATTCACTGCTAAGCCTGGACTCATAGTGGGGCGGACCCCCTGGTNNCCGACGCCCTCGTCGGCTTGCCGAGTTTTAGATGAAGTTGACTTCGTCAGCAAAGGACGGGTCACCCGGAGCGAAAGGAAACCAAGTCAAGAGCGCGTTGAAAGGGCCGCCTTCCGCCGCACCGTGAGCTAATCGGCCACTATCCGCGCCCGGGCACCCAACGGAACTCGCGGTCCAGCTCGGGAACGTGCCGCGCGTTTCCTAAAACGCCGTCTGGGACCACGAAGGGCACAAGTCAGCAATGACAACACGTCAAAGTGGATAACTTCCGGGTTCCCGGCCAACCGTTCCCTATGCCTTCAGCCGGAGTAAGGTTTCCTGAGCCAACGCCAAAGCCCCTCCTCAATCTCGGCTTCAACACTCGAGGACGCCGCTCCCTCCGGTTCAGATCGCCGCATCCAGCCGATATAATCGTCGGCGAAGGGGGCGGGCCGTGGGCGATCTGAAAACTTTACTTCTGTTGTTGATTCTTGTTGGGACGTGTTGGGGACAATCAGGTGCCGCAAAGAAACTCGTCGGCACCTGGAATTTGGTACGTTTTGTGGATACACCTGAGGGAAGCGCTCCCCTTTACCGGTACGGCGAGCATCCAGTTGGGCAGTTCATCTACACAGCGGATGGATACGTGTCGATTCACATAATGCACGACCCCGCCGATCTGAAGCCGGCGCCGGACGTCCCGGGACTCGAAACAGCCTCACGGTACACGGGATACTTCGGCACATACACCGTCCTCGAATCCGAAAACATCGTTATTCATCACGTAACCGGTGGAAACCTGTCGTCCTACATCGCTACCGATCAGCGCAGGCCATTCCATCTGGACGGTAACACTCTGACAATCGGCGGTATTCGAACTACGCCCGACGGCCTGCGAGTACGGTGGGAGCGAGTTCTGATCAGGGCCTCGCCAGCCCGTTAAGCAGAGTCGCGCCTGGATCATGGCGCATCCGGAGTAATCCACATGAGCGCGAAACGCCCGTTCGTTCCTTGTGGTTCGCGGGCCGGGGCGTCCCACGCGCCGGATACCATCAACTCCGGCCTCTGCCGCATGTAAAATCTCTTCAGGGTATTCACCAAGCGATTACGCGAGGGAGTTCGTCGCGGAGAAATCACTTGCAGTGTCCGAATATGGACGCGTCCTCATGTCAAAGTGGGCGCCCGGTACTGCATGGACGAAGGTGCGATCGAAGTGGATTCGATCAAGCCAATCGGTTTTCCGGATATCACTCCGGAGTTGGCTCGCGAATCGGGTTTCCTTGGTGTCATCGATCTGCTCAAGGTTGCGAAACACGGTAAAGGTGAAAATATCTATCTGGTTCGGTTCCACTACGTGCGTCCACGCACTAAGCAGCCAAGTCAACCGAAGCCCGCCTGAGGAAAGTTTACGGCTAATCCTAACTGTTGAAGTGGATATCAACCATCGAGATCTTAAGGATCGCGTGCCGTCGGTAACAGCCTCGCGGTTTGCGCACGCGGAGGAGAGATCGCATGCTGTCTCCTAAGCTATCTAGGAGAAGCATGACGCCACTCCGGCTCCCCTCGACAATGTTCTTAAGTTCCTAAGCCTCCGAGGCGCCAGCCCGAGACAGGGCAGCCATACGAACCGAAGAACCGATGAACCGAGGAACATCTCCCCGTAAAGCTAGAAGCTAAGATCTTCTACGCGGCTTCGAACGATTTGCTCGACGAGGTTGGCTACACCGGTCAACTTGGCCAGAACCTTAGCCGCTCCTTCTGGGCCCAGCGCCTTGGTCAGCACGGATCCGCCATCCAGATCGGCGTACTTGCTGTAAACCGTCGAAAGAACGAAGTCGTTGCTATTCGCCCCGAGACCGCGTCGCGAGACCAGATAGCCTACTTTGGCTTTCTTGTAAACCGGAAGAACGTCGGTCTTCATGAAGGTCTCAAACTCTTGCAGCTTGCCTGTCACCAGGCGGAGCCGGGTGGAAACCAGGATTTTCGGCTGCTGGTCGGCTTCGATGACATTGCTGAGATCGTCGAGCCGGGTACTGAGAAAGCTTTGAGAACTGACCGTACACTTGCGGAGCTTCTCGCCCAGCCGAGCAGCGGGTACGGGGCCAAGAGTCTTGAGGATGGGGCTGTCGCCATCAAATTGCGCGAAGCTCGCGATCGGTGCGATGATGACATACTCGTACGAGCTTCCGAACAGTCCGGAGACATACACGGTCCGTGTCTTCTCGCCCGCTTTTTTCAATGCGGGAACTACTTCGTTTTTTTGGAGGTCGACCCACTCGGTGAGCATATCGGGCCGAACGTGCGTAATGGTGACCCGCGACATCGATGGCTGCGCCAGACACGGGTTGGAAAGGGCGGCCGCCAGCAAGACAACGCCGGCGTGAATTTGCAGTGCGAATCTGTGGCTCATGCGAAGGCCCTCCTTTGGCCTGGCACGCTCGATTCCTGTTCGGAGGGCGCAAGGTAAGCGGTGCAGGATTTACTTTTGGCTCCCGAGGGGCCTTCAAGTATACATGTTTTAATGGTGCCAGGTTCCGGGTGTGGCGTCGCCCGCCATGCACTTGACTCCGGCCGCCGGGGGCGTCTCTCTGGGATTACGACCTCAGTCCGGTCGGACAGCCGCCGATAGTACGTCAGCCTGTCGCCAATCGCGCGGATAGCCGAGCAATCGTGAGTGCAGTCGGCATAAGCCAGGAGTGCCGGATATCTGCCGCACCGCCGCTCATCTCCAATCGCCGCCGTCCGCAGCGGTTGGTCTCAGTGCGGCGTGCCAGAAGCTGCGAAAATACTATGGTGGATCGTGGAAGCATACTTCGGGTCTGGCTCCCCTTGTTGCTGGGTCTGTATTGTCTTTACATGATATTCGTAAACGCACCGGGTCCCCACGACTTGACTCGGTGGATTGGGCTGGCGCTGAGTCTGCTCGGCCTCGCGGGGGTCATTTTGGCACGCTTCACGCTAGGCCGGTCTTTTTCGGTGAGGGCCAAAGCCACTGAACTCGTAACCTCCGGCATCTATTCCCGGATTCGTAATCCGATCTATGTCTCCGGCGTGATTTTCATCGTCGGTCTGATTCTTATGGTTCGTTACCCCGCTCTCGCGGTGGTTCTGGTTATCATTATTCCGATGCAAATCATCCGTGCGCGCCGCGAAGCGCACGTCCTGGAAACCAAGTTCGGCGAGGCTTATCGCCAGTATCGCGAACGGACGTGGTTCTAGAAAGCGTATCCAACACCCGCTACATTGCGCCTGGCTGCGTTACACCCGGATGTAGGCGCACTGCTTGGGTCGGCATTGTTCGAGAGCACGCCGGGTTTCTTCGATGCGGCCGTGGCCGAGGGGCTCGCGGATTTCGAGGGCGGCGGTGAGTCGCTGCCGGGCGAGTTCGTGCTCGCCCAGGCGGAGGTGAGCGACGCCGCAGAAATGGAGGCCGTCGGCTTTTCCCCAGGCGTATTGGCAGTCGGGCGCTTCCGAGCGGTCGAGCGCGTTGCGGGCGTTTTGGAGGGCTTTATGGGGGTCGCCGGCGGCGAGGTAGGTTTCGGCGAGGGCGAGGCGTAGGTCGATGGAGTATTTTCCGAAGCCGCAGGTGTCGGCGAGGAGGATGCCGGATTCGGCTTCGGTGATGGATTGAGGGAGATCGCCGAGATGGCGGTGGAGTTCGCAGGCGGAGTGGAAGCAGTGGAGTTGGAGTTCGACTTCACCGGAGCGGTTGGCGAAGGCGCGGGCGTCCTGAAGGTGTTGGGTCGCTTTGGCCGTATCGTCGGGAAGGAGGAGGCGAGTGAGGAGCGCGTTGCATAGGCAGAGATCGTCGTTATAGTTGCGGCGGGCAGCGAACTCCCGGTTGGCTTGTGTTTGGTTGAGTGCTCCAGACCGGTCTCCGCGAAGGAACTTGCACTCTCCCTCGTGGATCCCGCGCCAGCTGACCAGAGGCTGCCACTCAAGCTCCGTGGCGCGATGAAAGTCGGCTGTCGCAGCGGTGAGGTCTCCCAAGGCGAAGTGTGCTGTCGCTCGGTAGCAGAGAGAGTACTTGATTTGAGTGTCATCCTTCGGTTCCGAGGCGAGCGAGACCGCGTTCTCAGAGTAGACGAGGGCCTGCCGGAAGTGGCCGGCGGCCAGTTCGACGTCCGCGAGGTTACGGGTGTGGATAGACTCGAACCGTGCGTCAAATACCCGACAATAGCTGAAAGCCGCCCGCGCCCGGGGAAGGTCGCCCAGATTCTTGGCGATCAGGCCCAGATTATTGACTACGTTGGACTGCCAGCGTGGCGGCAGATGAAGCTCGAGCCGGGAAAAATCGTTCTGGGAGACAAAGCGTTCCAAGATACGAAGACCACGGGTGTTCTCGCCCAGGACCCAGCCGAGGTTTTCATACCCACCCAACCCAAACCAATATAGATCAAACGCCTCCTGAACGCGACCGGCGAGCAAAGTCTGCTCGATGAGTAGCTCGTATTGATCCAGAATCGCTGGGTCGCTTGGCGGTGTCGACGGCCGCGCTTCGAGGCTCGGTTCCAACTTCGCTCGCACAGACTCGTGGACGGATTCCGGCTTCGTTCCCAGGAGATTCCGGAAGAAGTCGCGGAGGAAGGGGTGAGCGGAGTAGACGGCCTGCCGATCGGTCTCGTACCGAAACACCAGCCCGAGTGCCTTGAGCCTTTCCAGAAGCTTTACCAGTTGGTGGTCTGTGAGACCGATGAGAGCCCCAGCGACCTCTCCACCGGATTGCACGATCCAACCGAGAAGCTCTACCTTGACTCCTCGCGGAAATAGCGACAGACGGGCGAGGAGGTCGCGCTCGACAGGTGTGAGAGCTTTGGCGTATTGTTCCAGGATGCGGGCCAGGCGTCGGGCTTTGGGGTCGATGTCGGCGGCGTCCTCGATCGAGAACTCCCTTGCGTTCGGGAAATTGCCGAAGTACGAACCTAGAACAGCGACGGAAAGAGCGTGATAGAAGCCTCCGATATTCAGTGGTTCGAGTAGGCGCCCTAGTGAGGCGTCGTCGCGGTTCACGCCCCAGCCTCGCATCACTTCCAGAGCTATGGGGCGTTCGAGGTCGTCCAGAGTGATGGGGCGGTGCCCGGCGCCGGTCCAGCCGTCGAGATCAACGAGCGGAAAGCGGGACGTTACCAGGGAGCGGGCGTTTCCCACTCCTCCGGCTAGGGCGCGCACCAGGCGCTTCAACTGGAGATCTTCGAGTTCGCCTCGGCGGCGCGGGCCTTCGTCGCTCTGGACGCGCTCGAGTCCGTCGAGGATGAGGACGTGCGGAGCGTCGCCCGAGAGCGCGATTTGGAGGCGCTCCAGCATTCCGCCGGCGGGCGCGTCTTTTTCGCCGGTGAAGTAGAGGTAGGCTGCGCGCAGAAAGGCGTCCGTGTGGGGATCTTCGTAGAATGACCAGACGAAGACGCCGGCGCGGTCTGAGAGCTTGGCTTCGTGTAACGCTTTATTGACTAGCGCGGTTTTGCCGGTACCGCCCGCGGCGACCACGGAGACGACGCGGTCTGGAGTGACGGGGGACTCGAGCCAGTCCTTGAGTCGTTGGAGTTTGGCCTCGCGGCCTCGGAAATGTTGGGCCGGTTGCAGGGCGTGGCAGAAGAGTGGTTGCCAGACTCGGGTGGTGGAGACAGGGGCGTGGCTCAGGTTTGGAGCGAAGTTGGCGAGCGCGATTGCGACGTGCTTGGCTAACTCTTCCGGGCTGGCGAAGAACTGTCGCGTGCTCTCACGCTCAAGATAGGCTCTGAACTCTTGCAGTTTGCGCACGGCATCGACGATTTCCGGGGTCTTCTCTGGTGGCTCCTGAGTTAGGCGGTCCTGTTCTTTTAGTTCAGTCCACGGGGCTTTGGGATCGACCAGGAACGCAAATACCGGCTTGCCGGCGCCCTTTGCTGCGTCAACTTCTAGCCAGGTGATGGAGCGTTTTCCGTCGCCGCCCAGCTCCTTTGGTGGGACGTAGCCGTAGCGGTGGGCTACGATGCAGATTACTGCATCTGCTTCGGCTGCCATGCGCATGCATTCGGTTGCTGGCTGGCCGGATTGCGCGGAGAAGGTCTCCATTGCTATGGGCAGATCTTGGAGGCGCAGGACGGCGTCGCGGACTTTGTCGCGATAATCGCGGAGGTCAATCGCGGTGGAGGAGATGAAGATGCGGAGGACTGGGCGCGTCATAGGTGGGCCTGGACGCCGTGTTTCACTTCGTGCATGCCGAGATCTTTTAGACACGGGGGCCAGTCGGCGGAGAGTCGTTGAAGATTTTCGGCCATTGTGCTCGAAAGAAGGATATGGCCGGCGTCGCCGCTGTCCATTACTCTTTGGGCGATGTTAATACCGTCGCCCACTTGAATCGCTTCGGCGATTTCCAGGGCGCAGCGCACCGGGGAAACGAGATCCCGAGTGAAGACTAGCGCCATTCCATCGCCCGTCGGGAGCTTGATTAAATCGGTCTCATTGGCGCGCTGGAATTCGGCGCTTTGATTAACTGCGCTCTGGAGGAGCGAAATTAGCTTGACTTGTTGGTCTACGGTTTGCTTGGAGTAGGAGACAATGTCCATGAAAAGCACTGAGGCGTTTTCGTAGACTTGAGGGGTGGGCATGGGTGGGAAATATGATTTATTTTAGTTGATATTGGAT
>PMOK01000037.1 GCA_003162425.1 Bryobacterales bacterium
AGTTCGAGCTGCTGACGAACGACCGTATCGGTCACGGCGGGATCTGATCCTTCTGCTCGGGCGGCTTCTTCCGCAGCTTCGAGTGTGGCAACCGCCTCCACTTGCTGGCCTTGTGCGGCTTTCAGTGCCTGTTCCGCTTCAGTAATCTTGCGAACCAGCTCCGGGACCTTGCGTTCCGCCGCCTCCACTTCGCTCCCGATCGTCCGAATGCGCTGCACCTCTTCCTGTGCGAGCCGGACCTGTTCCGCAGCGACCGAGCGACACGTCGCCTGCGAAGCAAGCCGCTCAAGTTTCGCGACGAGCTCCGCCGCCACAGCCAATGTCTCCTGCCTCTGGACGCGCCTGTCGCTAAGCTCCCGCACCTGCCTCTCTGCGCCTTCCGAGTCGGCCACGATCCTGTGAAGCCTCTCCTTCTCATCCCTCGCTTCGTTGAGCCGCTCCGCAGCGGCCTTAAAGACACTCCCCTTGGCCGTCTTCTTTGCGCCTTTGTCGGTATACGCCTCGTCCCGTCGCGCCTGTGTATTTCTAAGCAGGGCGACGAATAGCGGGTCCTGTGCGACTGCCTGCAACGCTGCCGCGATCTGTTCCTTGCCACTGCCTGTCGGATCACCTTGCAGGCTCTCGCGAAGCACCGCGCTCACGTCGTCTTGCGGGGACAATAGTGCGGTTGCGAGGAAGCTTGTCGGAAGTCCCTTAGCGCCGCCGGTGCCGCCTGGCTCGGGTATTCCCCAACGCAGAATCTCCCGCAGCTTCGCATCCACCCTCCTCCCGCGCTCCACATCGTCGAAATCCTGCCCATTCTTCGATTCCTGCAGAAACGACGACCCGCTTTTGCCGAACTGCTTGCGTATTCGCCAGATGCGCTGCGATTCCGTTTGAAAGGTCAGCTCAACAATCGGATCGTCGGTGCCGGTCCAACCGACGTACTGTTCACAATGGGTTGATGTGTGAGGCAGGAGCAAGCCCAGGCGGATGGCGGCAACGACCGTGGATTTACCGAGATCGTTCGGCCCGTAGAGTACATTGAGTCCGGGGCCGAACTCGACGTCCACGTTCCCGATCGCGGCAAAGCTCGTGATGCGCAGCCGATGGAGCCTCATAAACCGCGCCCGCCTTTCGTGTCGTGGCTCTGCAGCAGTTTGTAGAGATGCGCCAGCGCCCGCGTAGCCCTCGATTTCTCAGATTCGTCTATTGCATCTGCGACGAGCCGGTCGAGTCGGGCGACGGTGTCCTTGAGCACTGGCGGGAGATCATCGGGAAAAGCGTCGCCTGATCCGACTTGCAACCGCAGGCCCGCGCGGTCCACTACCAAAACGCCTACGCGGCCGTGAGTTGCGTCGGTCCCTTGGAGGTCGCGCAGTATCCGCTCGACCTCGCTCTCTTCCGACAGGGATACCGTAAGATCGAGATGCAGTCTAACGACGTGGCGGTCGAGATCGGGGGTGGTCAATAGGCTGCGAAGCTCATTCATGTCACGGCACCGCACGTCGATCCACCGCCAGAAGGCCACCGGCTCGGCATCGACGCGAGGACGCAGACCGCGCCTGAACAACGCGACGAGTGCGACGCGGCCGGCGCCGGCATCATCGAAACTCGTCGGTTCCGGAGCACCTGGATATACCGTCGGCACCGGGAGATTTTCGGTAACGTCGCGGAACGAATGAGTGTCGCCTATGGCGAGATAGTCCAGTCCGCGTTGTACGCCTGCATCCCGGCGAATGGGAAAATTCGTCTGGTATCCCTCAATGTCAAACGTGCAGCCGTGCACGCATCCGATGCGGAGCCGTTCATCACCAGGTTCGCGCAGAGGCAGCGCCATCGCCAGATCGTTCTCGCCCGCCTTCGAGCGACACGGCCGCGCGTACAGGACCGCCTGGGGTCCGAGCTCATACATGAAATCATCACGGTCGACGACATGCACCCACTGGGGAAGCCTTGCGCGAAAAGCGTGACCCGGTGCCCACACTGACTCGGGCGTCAGAGGGTCGTGGTTGCCAGGAATCAAGAAGAGAGGCGGATGTGGACCCGAGTGGCCTTGGAACGTCCTTGCAAGCCCCTCCCAAAAGTCAGGCGCCGGGTCCGGATCGTCGAATATATCCCCGACGCACAACACAGCATTCACTGCGTTGCGTCGCGCGACATCGAGGATCCTCGTGATCACATCCATACGTGCCCGTGACAACTTTTTCTGCCCCTCGTCCGGAAACGACGGGAATCGCCGCCCGAGGTGCCAGTCGGCGGTGTGCAGCAGCCTTAGCACGACGTCTCCGGGCTCGCTGCGGCGATCTTGAATGCAGCCTGGAACAGCCGGGTCACCGTCGGCGCCCGATAACGAAGCTCGTGGTATTCGTCGCGCCATTTTTTATAAACCTCGTCCTCCCTGGATTCCAGTGCGCCGATGCGGCTCTCGAGACTCTCTTCCCTAGTGGCCAGCTTTAAGATCTCCGCCTCGATCCGATCTCGCGCACTGGAACCGACAATCTCGTCACGTCGCGCCCGCGCGGACCGCAGTTTTTCAGTAATACTCGCCCGCTCGCGGCGGCACACCAGGATCTTGTCCTCGACGAAGCGCTCAAGCTGACCGATAGCTTGCTCGAAGTGCTTCTGCTCACCTTCCTCGACTTGTCGCTGGTCGACGAATACGGCCTCGTCGACCGCATCATCGAGCCATTGCGCGTCCACCGGAATCTTCAATACCGGACCGTCGGTTGCCTTCAAGCGCACGATCCTGGCGGCGAGCGACGGATCAATCGGGGCGCCGTCAACCACAGCCGCCGCAACGAGCCGTTGAACGGGCTCGAAGCCGACATAATCGACCAGCACGACGCGAACAAGACCCGCCTTGCCGGCGAGTGCAGCGAGTTCCGGCGACGAGTTTGGAGGAAGCTGCAGCGTGACCGACCCGTCGCCTGACCATGTTCGAGCCTGCGCGATCGCAGCGCAAACCAGCGGATGTACGAGGTTCAACGATTCGGCGTCGAGGAGTCCCCTTGCGTCACCAGTGGCAAATCGCCGGCCGTCGCCCACTTCAACGGGCAAAACGGCGACGGGCGCCAGGTCGAACACCACCCGGCCAGCCTCGTCAGAACGGCGGTACGCGACGGCGCGTGTGGTGAGGTATCCATCTACGAGGTCGGCGAGATCTCGATCGAAGTCCGCAAGACTGTCGGGAAGATCCTCCCGCAAACGCTTAAATACTCTGCGCACGTTCTCGTCGAACCGCGACTCGATGATCTGCGAGGTCCGGTCGTATTCCTTTTCGTAAGCGTCCCTGCGCTCTGAAATCTTGTCTCGCAGAGCGGCGATCTCGCGCGTGACCTCGTCAAGTGTGCGCGACCGGCTATAGATGCTGCGCAGGTCGCTCTCGAATTCGACCGATAGCGCCGATACCAATATCTCGGGAGCATCCGCCCGCGGTTCATGCAGGACATGGTCGGACGCGTCCAGGACCCTGCCGAACAGATCCAGCTTTTGGCTAAGGATCTCGAAGGTGAGCCGATGTGCCTCGTTGTCCCGTGCGATGAAGTTGACCACGGTGACATCCCGCTGCTGGCTGTACCGATGGCACCGCCCGATACGCTGTTCGATGCGCTGAGGGTTCCACGGCAAATCGTAGTTGATGACTGTCTCGCAAAATTGTAGGTTCAGCCCTTTTGCGCCGGCCTCTGTGCACACTAGAATCTTCGAACGCGTGCGGAATTCGTGCACGAGTGCAAGGCGCATGGCGACCTCGCGGCTCGGTCTGACTCCTTGTGGAAAACGGGTGCCTTCCTCCTCTCGCCACCGGGCGAGCGCTTGCTGCGCACGCTCGGTATCGTTGACGCCACGGAACAAAGTGATGTCTTCCTCACCGAGGCCGATAGCGAGGAGCAGGCGGCGCAGGTACTCCTGGGTGGTGATCGACTCTGTGAATACGACGGCCTTGCCGCTGCCGCGGCCGTCACGCCCCAGATCGAGAATGACCTTGATAGCTTCTTGGAATGAGCGCGCCTTCGCGTCATTCGGAAGCGATCGCGCGCGGTCGACGAAATCCTCGACGCGGGCCAGCTCGGTCGCGAGAGTGGCACGATCGATCGGTGGGGCCGGTTCATCGGGAGCCTCTTCGATTTCGTCCTCCTCCTCAAGGTCCAGGAGCACATTGATCAGTGTGTCGTCGGAACCCAATCCCGCTTGTAGGCGGCGCAGACGGGCGGCGACGTTCTCCAGACTCGCGGCCAGGGCCGGAATTGACGAAGCCATGCGCCGGTGGAACCCGATCAACAGCAGCCGCCGTTGTCGACCGGCGAATGCATACAGGGACGGCTCAAGGAGGTATTCGGTCACATCGTCGTAGAGCGACCGCTCGGCGTCGCTCATCGCGTATTCGTACAATCTGCAGCGCCGTTGCGTGAATGGCCGGTCGAGAAATTCCTGGGCTTGACGCCGTAGCGTCCTCTGGAGAACAATCGCGAGACGCCGCTGGAGCTCGTGCTCCTGGCCAGGGATCAATGTTCGATCGTCTTCATCACAGAACACTTTGCGGAACGTCGCGATATCCCCGAGAAGAGTGCCCGTGGGCTCCACGTACTGCACCAGACCCCACAATTCGGCGAGCGAGTTCTGCATCGGCGTCGCCGTGAGCAGCAGGACCGGAGTTGAACGCAGGAGGCCGCGCACCCGGTGTGCCATCAGGGCTTCATCCGAGCTTTCGTCGTAAATCCCGTCCCGCCCGTATCTCTTGTGCAGTCCGGCGAAAATCTCATGCGCTTCGTCGATCACGGCGAGATCGAAGGGTGGGGCGGCGCCGAGAGCGGTTGCGCCGCGCTCGCTGCCGGCGAATTCTCGGCCGACCAGATACACACCTGGTGCGATGAAGCTCGCATCGTTCTCACGCGCCTGGATGGCAAATAGGTTTAGTAGCTCACCTTGCCACTGGCCGATCAGCGACTTGGGCACAATCAGCAAGATACGTTGTGCACCCTCCGCGCGACTTTGGGCAATAACCAAGCCGGCCTCGATCGTCTTGCCCAGGCCAACCTCGTCTGCAAGAATGCAGCCGCCTTCGCGAAGACGTCTAAGCGCAAAGATTACCGCGTCAATCTGGTGAGGGTTGGGATCGATGCGCGCCTGGCGCTGCGCAGCAGCATAGCGCTCCCGGTCGTCCGGCCGGCGGACGCGGACGAGATCCTCAGCGAGAATGCGCTGATTGAACGCGTGCATAGCGATGGTTGGTGAACCTCAACTCATTGTAGAGAAGCAAGCTCAGACGTCCCGATTCATCGAGCATCGCCACATCGTTGAACGATGCGGCCCGATCGGACCTGGCCTCGGATACTGCGCCGTGCGCGACAAAAAGGCTGTATGGATCGGCAACACTGACACGCGGAGTGCGCATTTACCCGTTTCTCCTAAGCTCGTAGGAGTAGACAACGTGTGAGAACTCTGTCGGAAGTAGTTTGCCCAGCTGGTCGGTAACGCGTTTGCGCATCTCAACCGCGATCTCGACAACCGGAGCGATTTCCTGTTCTCTTAAATCGTCCGGAGTGCGGTGCGGATGCAGGAGCTTCAACAGGCCGGCTGCGGTTTTCTTTATCGCGTCTTGGTTCCGGCCAGTCATAGCCCCCATATCTACCCAAGCGTTCACGTGGGTCTGGAAGTTCCGACGGCGAAGTTCAGCGAAGATCTCCGCGAGATAATCCGTCAAAAAGCCGTAGCCAGTGGCGTAGTTCTCAGGGCGGATCTTCGGCATTTCCCAACCAGGAAGATAAGCGTGGATGCGGTCAAGGAAAGCGGGGTCTTGCAGGGCCTCCGGCAGGGGCTCAAACAGGTGTCGGTATCGTCCCTCGGGTTGTCTGGCCTCGAGATTCGTGTCGATGTTTCCACCTAGCACGATGGAGCATTGCGCAGAAAACTCCTGGTCGCCACGGCTGAACTTTCCGGTCTGCATGTAGTCCTTCAAAACGCTGATGCTCGCCTCGGCGTCATCGAAACTCGTGTTGGCGACCTCATCGAAGAAGACGAGGTGCTTAAGGCCGATCACGCCAAGTTTGCGGGTGCCCTTGTTGTAGAAAAGAGTCGCAGGCGTGGCCTTGCCGCCAGACACCACAAACGCCCGGTTGGATGTATTGCGGAACGTGTAGGTCTTTCCTGTCTCGCGGGGGCCCAGCTCGATAAGGTTGTAATTGGATTCAACGAAGGGCACTAGCCGGAGCAGCATCAGCATTTTAACGCGATGGTCGAACTTCGTCGGGTTGAATCCAATAGACTGGATCAGAAGATCGAGCCACTCTTCATCGGAAAACAGCGGGCGTTTTGCGATGAAGTCATCGACGTCCAGGCGCGTGTATTGGAGGGGGGTAAAGCCTCGAACATAGAACGGAAACTTCTTCCCCTTGATCTCATACGAGCCGTCATACTCGATTTCCAGAGTGCCCCATGCTCCGCTTGTCAGCAGTACATCGCCGTATTGCTCGAGAATTTTTGGCGCAACGCGAACAGTGTTGTCTCCTAGGGTCGGCACATCTGCCCAATAATGATCTCGCGTCTGGTCTAGACGAACACTAAACTGCCCTAATAACGTGTACTGCCCTTTTTCCTTGATCCGGCTTTTAATAAGTTCCTTTTTCGCGCTCTCGGCGTAGTGCTCGGTCAGGATGCGATCGATCTTCGCCTGGCCAGCGACCGGATCATCGGCCTGCACATAACGGCTGACAAGATACTCCATTACATAACGTGGGAACTCTTTATAGGCCTCGTTCCACCGTGTCAACGGCTTAAGAATGACCCTGTCTCCTAGATTGTGGAGTATCTTTAGATCCAATTCATCCGTCGGTAGTCCGCCGCTGCCGTTGGCGCGCCGCTGCGATTCCGTGGGCTGGTCCTCATTCTCAATTGTTTCCATGTAATCCTCGTTCACACTTCGTCGAATCCAGCCAATGCATCTGTTTCCAGTTTTGTTTTCTTCCCGTGAACTTTGACCGGCACATTGACGGTCCCATCCGCAGCGTCCCGCCACTGACCAGCATGATCTGTGTGCCGCAAGCGCAGTTCAATTGCAGCGACCGTACCAGCCGGATCAATCTCGCCGGTCGGTTTCACCTTATAGCTTCCATGTATCCGACATTTCAGCGGCTGGCTGGCCGCCGGAGCCAGGGTAGCCGAGTGCTTTAAAAGTTGGTCATCGAGGTTCGTTCGAATGACCAAATCGTAGCTCGTGTCCATGTTCCCCTTATTGCGAACGTTGATCACCAAGTCAACATCCTGATCTTCGTCCACAGGAATTACTACGGGAAGTCCCGACAACTCAATGGCCGCGAATTTAGTCGTTACACGTTCCAGGCGATAGGCGGGAATGACAACTTCGGAAAGTGACAGACCGCCGTGTGAATACCGGACCGGCGTACCCACGCCTTCTCGTTTTAGCCATTGGCGCCCAACGCAGAGGTAGTGCGACTCGCTACCCGCTTCGACAGCGACAGCAGGGCTCATTGCGGACGGCTTGAATCGCTTGGCGTATCGGTAGAAAACGGTGTCGGTAAATTTCGCCTGGTGGGATGTTACCTCGGCTTGGTTAACTACCAGCGCAGTATCGGGAGGTAGCTCGATAAACCCGTGATCGGAGGTGGCGAATACGAAGTCTCCCGGCCTCACCCGTTGCAACAAGTCGTCCAAAACGCCGCGAATGCCCGTCGTCGGATCGCCCAGTATGTCTTGGCGAATCTTGCTGTTGAAAGACGCCAGGTCCCCTTTATAGTCGTGACACTCATCAGAGATCGGGTAGATCAGAATATTCACGGGCTTGGCAGACTTATCCGTGAATCCGAGCACCGCCCTCGCTTTAGTCGTATCGGCATCAGTAACAAACCGGAGCTTGTCCTTCACCTCATGCGTTCCAAGGCCGATGTTCTTCGCGAACAATGCTGCCTCGTCGCGAGAGGTCGCAGCCTTATCTGCCGCCCATGATGACGGCGGGGCCCCGGCTAACAGACTTGTTCGCGCATACAATGTGTAGCTCGGCAGTGCGCAAAAACGAGGTCCTCCTGAAATCGAGAAATGTTCTCCAAGTAAAGGCTGAACAACACGTTCCCAAGAGTCGTAGCGCATCCCGTCGAAGATCAGCACCCACACTCGGCGATCAGAATCACCAGACAGAATGGGCATGAGCACGCCATCCAACTCGCCCTTCAAGAAACTGACAACGCTCCTTGAGTCATTGGCAAGCCTCGATGGATCAGACTGGACGAACACGGCAAGGTCGGCGTCAAGCCGATCAAGGCGTTGCCGAACACGGAATCCCAGCGAACCGGGTGAAGGCGCCAGTTCGTCGCCAAGACCAAAGAGGTACAGCTGGCCCGCTTTGCTGATGTCTTCGTCCCCAGTAGCGTTTAGGTTATGCAAGGCGCGACTGGCTTCCAGTTCCATGCCGTAATGTCCCGAACTCACATACCAATCTAGAAGGCCATCTGCATGCGCAAATGTTGGCACGGTTGTCGCCAGTCGACTCTCGATTTCATAAATGCTCTGGAGCAAGCGCGCCGCGGCCAGGCACTGCCGATGGCGTCCGATCTGATCTGCGAAGTCGGCCTTCAGGACTGGATTTGAGGCCAGTTCCACGGTCCACCCGAGGCTGCTTTCGGACGATTTCGTGAAGAATGCCAGCAGGCGCTGGCGCAGATACAGGAACAGCATCGTCGGCGATGCCAAGGCACGGATGGTCCTTCCAGTGACGTCTGCCGGGATGAGAGCGGCCAACTTCTGGGAGCGCGTGGGAGTGATGAATTCCTCGGCTCGTTTTTCCACAAGTCGCCATACAGTAGCATTCGCCCTCATGGCGGCGACGACCTTCCCCGATATTGCTTCCAGTTTGTCCAATGGCATTTCAAGCGGGAAAATGTGGAGGCCGGCCAGTTGCACCATCGGGTTCTGTAATTTGAAATCCTGGGCGAAAGCCCTCATCAGGAGGTAAGCCGCGACATCCTCAACCGGCAGGTCGAACCAGAAACAATGCTCCCTCACCTGCGGATAGACCGCATCATGAAGCATCTGGCGCATAATCGGAAGGTCTGGCGATTCGGGCGGCACGGAAAGAAGAACCCCCAGGCCGTGCGCGACTGCTGTTGCCGGATCGATCTCGTCCGGCCAGATGTCAGACAACGTCCAGTCTGGATGTTGGGCCAATAAAACCAAGGCGGCCACTTGACCACGCCCCCAGTCGTCGGGTCGACCCCATCGCTCGACGATCTTGTCAGCCGCCCTCGGTACTTCCTCAATTCGCGCCAGCAGCGCATCCTTGACCCGTCGAATCTCGGCAACCGGGAAGTTGATCTTCGGACAAACTTGGCGGAACACTGCCGGCACTGACAGGTCAAACGGTGGCCCGCCCTCGTTGGTGCCGAGGATGTCGGTCAGATATGACACGTCGATCTTGCTCTGGGCGGCTGTGCTTCGCGCCAACACGATCAGCACGTTCTTCTCGAGCCTGGCCTTTCGAAATGCCAAACGGAACGCCAAGTCATCGCCGCGAAAGACCACCAGTCGCCAGATCCGACCGACGCGATCCGTCACGACATCCTTTCCCAGTACGCCGGCATCAGCAAGCAGCCGGTCCCCGTCGATAGCGATTGCCACACGCGCTTGGTCAGAGCGACCACTGAGCCACCCTAAGAAGATGTTCACCGGCGTGTGGATCATTCGTTAGTCAACCTCATCGAATAGCCACAGGTTCTCGTTCTTCGCAGCTTCAGCTTTACGCAACTCGTCGTCATCTCGAACGTTTTGCGAAATTCGATTGGACGCCGCACCTGCCTGCTTCTGAGCCCGCACATGCAAAGTCCCAGGTACGTTCTCGCGTAAAACACTCTGGAATAATCGGGTGATTAAGCGATATCCTTCGCCGGCATTAAAGCCGCGAAGTGCCGGAGCGCTCTGCATTTCCCCATCCTCGACTTGCCGGGACGCCTTAAAGAGCACGTCAATCCACTCGCAACGCTCTACATCCGTGGTTGTCCTATGCAGCGATCCCGCCACGTACCGCTCAGCATCGTGAAGCACGCGGATCGACCGGTCGTCGTTCATCTTTTCGCGCTCTTCGTCGGTTGGCTCGCGCCATCGGTTGCTGTCGGGGTCGCGCCAAAAATTCTCCGACAACAACATGTCCAGTGACAACTCTTGCGATATGGCTGCCGGCAAAAGACCAGTCGCCCGCATCCATAGCGGCTTTAGTTCCCCAATGAGCATTGGCTTCTGCTGGACACTCTGCCGCAACCAAGCAATCGCTGTGAGTTCGTCCTTGATATCTACTTCTTCTTCAAACAGTGGTTTGCCGTTACCACTGCCAACGGACTCGCCACGCAGATACCAGTGCTGGCCTATCTTTCGGAAGTATCGTGCGCAGACGCGTTCGATGAAGGGCAGGTTGAGCCGCTCCACGCTGACGCCACGCGGAATCAGAGAGTTCATCAGCATACTGTTGATCGTGGCAGTCGTGCGGTGTTCGTCGTTGTATCTCGCCGGGTCGGTCTTAATGCGTTCCGGCAGTGTTTGAAGATGCTGACGCACGGCGTCGGCGAGCTGCTGCTCCAAGTCGTGATCTTCAGCTCGATCTTCAGCGCGGAAAACCGCAGGTTTGTGGAGGTTGAACAAAACATCCTTATCCACCACGTCTTCGCCGCTTGTCACGCCCTTGGTTTGCTTGAAGGATTTCTGAGCCTTGTCCAGAAGCAGCATGTTTGCAATCTCAAACCCCGACTCCTGAACGGCACGTTTGATCACCTCGAAAACTTTGCCGTCAGAGTTGTTGAATTCAATCGTCGCCCATCTTCCGGGCTTTAGAACGCGATACATCTCGCGTATCGCAGTTGTCATCAGGGTGGCATAATCGTCGAGCGTCTTAAACGCGCCGCCGACTCGCCGATCGCTCACAACCATCTCGTAGTTTTCATCCGTGTACTGTCCAAGCCAGGACTCCCAGAGCATTGAGCAATCTGCGTAAAAAAGGTTGGATCCGAATGGTGGGTCTGTGAAAACGTAGTCAACCGATCCGTCGGGAAGCTCACTCAAGTCTGAAGCGGACCCTTCGCGGACGAGAACCTGCCCGGTGTTAATTTTCGACGCCAAGGTGATGAGCACCGCCTGCCGCTCAATGAAATCCTCGAGAACATGGTTCTCTCTCCACAGCGAGCCAATATAGAGAGTGCCCGTGAGTGGGTCGCCTGCTCCGGATGGTCGGAGGCGATTGAGCCTTGAGCATCGATGCAAAACTGCTGTGAAGGCAAATTGGAGTGCTCTGCGCACTCGATGGTCATGCGTCGCTGAAATCTCTTCCCAAATTGCCGAAAGCGCGTGAAGCAATCGGGAACTGTAAAAGTGCTTCTCATGTGTGAGCCCTCTCGCAAGCAGTCCGTGGCGCATCATCTCCCGCCCGGCATCAATCGGGGCAGCCGGGAAAAATCGGTTGAGTTGGCGCTTCTCCAGGTCCGAGAGGTGACTACGCTCTGCGGCTGTGACATTGTGGCTCCTTCGGAGGCGGACTGCCGCTTTTCTGGAGGTGGTTCCAAAAAACTCAACCACGGTTAACACGGGAATGTCCCCTTCACGCGTGAGTTGAAGCTTTTTCCATTCTTGGTTGCAGTGAGGGCAGCGAAACGACTCTTTGATCTCTCGTGTTTTTGGGTCAACTGCTGCCGACCAAAGCACGATACTCTCGTGACAGCCTCTCGCCACGCGCTTCTTCGTCACGATGGGTTTGCCCGCGTTTTTGCCCCGAGTGCTCATCTTGCCCGTGGGTTCCTCAATAGTGACGAAGCCTTCGCAGCGGAAAACGTCCGACCAGATAGTGTTTTTAATCGTGGCTGGTATGGAGACCCATTGGTCGATCTGGGCCACATCGAGGTCGCCCCATTGCTCGTCTCGCGGCAAATCGGTTACTAAGTAACCGAGCCGCGTCTCGACCTCGGCCTTGGTCAGCAGTTCCCAAGTGCGCTCCTCTTCTTCCAGCAGACTGTGCTTGGACTTGCCGCCGGGTGGATTCTGAAGTCGGCTCGCGACCTCCGGGTTGCAAACATCGTAAACACCTACCGCTGGTTCGAAGTGCTCCGTTCTATAGAGCCAGTCGAACTCGTCTTTCACGGCAGCCTTGATGCGCTCGAATTCGCGATTGAGCGCTGCGACATCGACGGGTGTGTTGTAGTTGTATGCGATGTGGCAGGCGGCTGGTGACAGGTCATTGAGAATGCACGCACGCGGGCCAAGGCGGTCTTTCAGTTCGGGGAACGAGCCGAGTATATCAGCGGGCGGTTGGGAGCACATCTGGGCGGCCACGCCGGTCATCCCGGACCCGCAGAACGGATCAAGAACGACATCGCCGGGCTGCGTGTAGTGCAGGATATAGGGGACGATGCTACGCGGCGGAACCTTGGTGTGATAAGAGTGTGCGTTATAAATCGGATCGTTCTTGCCTTCCTTAATGTCGGCGGCGAATGGCGGTCGGTCGTAGTCGTCTGTGGACGGGTCGTAAGGACGCACATGCCTGACGATAAACGTCTTCAGCGTTTCTGCCTGCGCTTGGGGATCGAAGCACGGCGTTCCCTGATGCGGCATTACTGCACACTCCCGTCAGGGGGTTGAAGTCGCAGGAAAATCCTGACACGCTTCGACTTGCCATGCTTCGCTTTGGCATCCTTGACGGCCTTAGTGAGCAGTTTCGCAAACTTATCCACCGCTTCATCGATATGGTCTTCTTCGATGGCACCTACGTCGCTGACGATGGGGCCAAGCTGAATCTCTTCTTGGACGAGATTCTCGTCATAAAGAAGCTTGCGGAGAAAATCAACGAGGTCGTCGGTCAGCACGCCCGCCAGTGCATCGGAATTTGTCAGTTGCACAATTTCGAGCAGCTTGGTCAGGTCAGGACGCCCGCCTTGTTCGGCTGCCTTTTTCAAGATCGTGCTGATGGCTGCGTCCTTGAACCTCTGGAATCTATCAGTGAGGCCGGACGCGACTAGAGCTGTCAGCCTTGCGACCTCGGCGGCGGGCGGCTGATCCAGCGGTGTCCATGAACATTTGGGGCACGTTGGAGCGGCGCCTTCGACGGCGGCTTGCTCGGCGTCAGGACAAAGATAGAGCCGCTTTTCGATCGCTGCCAGATCAGCAGCCACACTGTGCATTGTGGGAAGGGGCGGTCCGATCTCGACGATGGTATTCATCTTGACAAGCGCCCTTGCCTTGGGCTTCAGGGTACCCAGGCTGGTCTCCAGTTCTGTAAGCTTCTTATAGTAGGCCCGGTGGGCTTTGCGATACGAGTGAACATAGCTGGCCTTCCACTTCTCGAAATTCTGTTGACGGACCGGGATGATGGCCGGATCGGCGAGGAGTGTGTCGAATTCAAAAAAGCACTGGATCAAGTCGCGCTGAGTATCGACTGGAGCTTCAATGTCGCAAGCGCCGGAAAGGTAGTCCCTCACCTGGCTGAGATCGAACGCCCGATCGCGAAGCTGACAGCCCTTGGCGTATAGATCGAACGCCTTTGCGAAGTCCTCTCGCGACGGATAGCTTTCCCGGACTGCCGCATCGAATTCTTGGAAGGAAGCTGACGCAGCAAGGCCAGTGAGTCGAACGCATGTTTCAGTCAGTGACTTGGGCACGATGCCCCCTAGCTTGGAAGCGAATGTTGTCAGGCTCTTGTTGACTTCCGGCACTTCCGTCTTGAGCTTGCCGAGGATATTCAGGAGCTGCTCATTGCGCTGCGGCTCTTCATCGGGCGTAGCAACGGTCTTCAAAGTATCGTCGAGGACGCGGGCATAAGGAAGAACTTCATTCCACCCCTTCTGGACGGAGACAACCAATCGTGCGCCGAGAAGGGCCTTGTCCAGCTTGGCGTTCCAGTCACACAACGCCAGTGCGTGTGTCGTAAGCCTGTTGCCTGGGAGCGGCTTCTCATTAGTGAGCGTAATGGGCGACGCAGCGTTCAACACCAGCTCGAATCCCCCGGCCTTCACGAGCGAGCATGCATAAAGAACGACCATCGATTCAGTCAGGCCAAATGGTGCCTTGCAGAATGCGGTTTTAAGCTCCGCCATCGGTGCATCCGTACGGCCACTCATATGTTCGCGTATGCGGGCCAGAGCCTGCGAAGCTTCCGGCTTGAACTCGGCCGGATGCGACTTGACTGCAAGTTCCAGTCCAACGCCGAAGTTTTGGACAGCATCCTTTTCTGAATTGGCCCGGTCTTTGTGGAACAACCCGGCGAAGACCTTTTTCGCATCGGCGTCGGTAAAGTCCTTCTTGAAATCTTTGGGGCTGAATAAGGGTGTGTCGTAAGCCTTCTCGATCAGGCGGCCGCCGAGATCGGCTTCGCGCTCCTTTGAGAGCTTGAAGATCTCGGCGGCCGGGATGCCGTAACCTTTCTGCGTAAGCACCTTGCCGCGTCGAAACTCATCGAGCTGACATTTCAAGATGTCTTTCACAGCTTCCCGGCGCTTGGTTTCCGCGTATTCACGCAGGCTGGTCTGGTTCGGGGCGGAGGCGTTCCGCTTCATTTGCTCCGCCGCCATGAAACCAGCCAGCGCTTCGCGCGTGTCTGCGGAAAGGGGTGCGGGGCGGCAAACGACCGTGCGGGCCTCTTTCAATGCAGCGGTGATCTCGCCATCTTCGCCATCTGGACTGGCGGTTAGATAGATGATCCGGAAGTGTTGATCGGCATTCTTGATCTCCTCGCCGAACTCCGCCCGCCAACGGTCGGAGACAATCACTTCTCCGCCGTACTGGACCTTATATACCCGCTTTGTGGAGGTTGCAGCGGTGTGAGGCAACTGATAGATAGCCGGCTTCCCGGCCTGGCGGTCTTGAGGAGTCCGCTGGTCGTGCGGCTGGAACTCTGAAAGAATCCCACCGTTAACCCCGAGTTCCTCCTGCGCCTCCTTTGTGATGTCGGGCAGTTGCCAGAACAAGGATTCCGTCCACTTGAGGTCCTGGATCTTGATTTCTTCCTTGGCCTTCTTCTTTAGCGGCCCGAAGACCCTGACCGGATTGTCCTGGGCAACGGAGGTTTCATACGAATAGACGACAACTTCTTTACCGTCTCGTGTCTTCTTGTCCGCGCGCACGGGGAAACCGCCTTGCAACAGCTTCGTCAGCAAGTGCTCCGCCTGGGCCGCAGCGCCGACGGCATCGTCCATGAGCCAAGCTGCTTCGGCCACATCCAGGGCAGTCATGCCGTCGCGGAGATTGTCTGGTAAACTCATGACCCAGAGGAACAGCGTCTCAAGAACGCGCCGGGCTTGCTCTCGTTCGTCGGGTGACATCTCCAAGTCCGGGAGCTGCTCGATCGCGCCTTGCAAACTATGGAAGTCATCCCTGTAACTCTCATGGCTAAGGCCCTTGAGCAATTCATCGGTTCGGATAATGTCCGACATAGTGATGAGCCGCTTCGTTTTGAGGGTAGTTTCATCGGACAGTGCTTGCCATGCGATTCGGATGGCGGAACGTGCAGTTGGCAGATTGTGCTTCTCGGCACTCTGGGTGATGCGCCGCATCACATCAAATGTTCTCGGCTGAAATGGGAAGATCGCCGAGAAATAGTCGAGCGAGACATTACCCTGCTTAATGAACCTGTATTCCTTCCTACAGAAATCGTAGTAGTCCTTGATGTCTGTAGTAGCGCCTTTGAGCAGATCACGGCAGCGGAAAGTCACAATCTCGCCGAAGTCGCCTTTGTTCTTATCAGCTAAAAGGTACAGTGGGACGAACCGGTCGCCCTGTCCGCCGCCGGAGAGCTTCTGGGGCATGTCACCTTGGCTTGCGACGATCGTGAGGATGTTTAGATGCGACGTGGGAAGAACGAACGCCAGCGTCTCCAGGATCTCCTCATCTTCCGCATAGGCGGCAGTGCCTGCCACGTGGCGGTCCTGCCACGAGCGGAATTCGTCCACCACGAAAACGACGCCGTCGTACTTCCCGATCTTTGTGATTTGGTCGTAGATGTAAGTGAATCGCTCCTTGAATTTTCCTTTAAGACGACCCTCTGGGATAGTGGACCGAACGAGTTCCTGGCCAAACTTCTTTGGTCCATCCTTGGATCGGAAGTCCTCCGGCGTACAGCTATGCTCTTCCTGAAAGAACGTCTTTACGGCGGACTTAAGAACGGAGCTTGCCTCGTTGGCGTACCAGGAATCTGCGATCTCAGCGGACGTTAGCTTTACTTGCGTTGCAAGCTCCGGGTCATGCAGGTTGAGGCTTTCCCGAATCTGCTCCTCAAAGATCCGCATGAGGCTGTCGTTGCCATGCGATTCGCCCATTCCGCGGAGAGAAAACGCAACGGGGAACATCTTCACCTTTGAGAGCGCAGCTGCATATTCATTCTTGAGTTCTTCGTCGCGGAGACTGCTCCACAAGTCCAGCTCACGCCACATGAGGAGGTCAACCAAGGCGGCCAGGAAGTGCGTCTTTCCGGCACCATATTCAGCCTGGACCCAAAATCCTTGTCCCTGCCGGTGAACAACCGATTCCAGGATCTTCTTGAAGTGTGCCCGTAACGCTGGCGTTAGATGGTATTCGGAGACGCACTCTCTTGCTCTGTCTTTCTGGATGTAGAGCGCCAGCGATGGAGTTGTTTGCGGCTCAGGCTTCAGACTAATAAGTTTTGATAGTTCTAGTAGCGCCATGGAATAACCTCAAGCTTCAATGAGCCGCTTGATCAAGTCGGATTTTGTGAAATACTCCACCAACCCGTCCGAAGCGCACTCGACCTCGTCGGGCCACTCGCTCTCGCCGCAACGCCCTTCGACGAGCAGAATGACCATGGCAAAGTCGTCGCAGAACCAGTTGTAAAAGTCTTGCACTCCGACGCGGTACCTGGCGAGCAAGCCAGCGGATCGCACAATCAGAGCCGTGCGCTTGCCGGCCGTACGCGGGATCGATTGCAGGCACTTGCGTAAAGATCGAGAGAGGTGCTGGCGAACCTCTTCATCATCAACCGGTAGGGCAGCTGCGTCGAACGTATCCAGCAAATCGAGAGTTTCGACCTGCACGCTCGTTAAGAAGGGCCGCAATTTGACTTCTGGTCCGAACCAGAGAATAAGTTCCCGATCCCACGTTCGTTGGCGGAAGAGATTCGTTAGTTCGTCTTGGGTCTGCATTGTTTACAGCCTCACCCTCTTGGAGAGAAAAGCATCCAGGGTCAGACACGTTGTCACCTGATCAAGTTGATCAGCCACAACATATTTTCCGATGCATCCCGCTGCATCGGCTTCACGGAAGACAGCCCGCACCTCATCTTCGCGCTTGAAGCCAAGGTACTTCCAGAACGGATTGGCGAGCAGATTCCTCAATTCGATTGTCCGCGGTTCGGCTGAAGCAAAAATGTGATGGGTGAGGAGCAGCAACGACGTCTTGCTTGGATTTAAGGCAACAAGCTCATCGTCCTCGCCAGGACGGCGCTCAAGCACGCCGAGCCGCATCAGATTCGATTTGAGCCGTTGGGTGGTCTTCTTGGTGGGGACACCGCCGTAGTGGTTCGAGAGAAAACGGTCAAAGACTGAAGGCGGTACTCTCATTCCAAACTCAATTGGAAACAGGCAGTCTGACATGCAAACGCCCATTACCGGTTCGTTGGCCAAGTAGAGATACCGGAGGATGTCGGTGAGGATTTTTTCGTCTTGATACGCGACCCACGCCTTACGCGCAATCCCGTCCAATCCGTCCGCAAAGAACCAGCGGATCAAAAAACGGGCATATCGCAGTCTGGTCTCCTGGCTGTTCTGCCCGAGACGCGAAACCAAGCAGGTCTGCAGTTCCTTTAAGTTGCGGCAAGCGGTCGACTCCTTGACAGCGAGGATAGCCTCGGGGAAGTGAAGATCAGATATCGTTTTCTTCGCCCCGGCGCCCCGTCGGATCGGCTGTGCCGCTGGCGCAGCAACAGCGTCGCTGGCGTCATTTTGGCCGAACAGGCTGTAGGTATCAATTTTCATGTTCATGAGGGTGGCCGGAAGTCCGGCAGGCGCTCTCGCACATCATCCAATGCCTCACGTTCCAAAAGGAGCTGCGACCGAGTGATCTGTTTCCCACCACTCTGAGGACATTGACATAAGCTATTGTTTTAGCACCTCGCGGCCTTCCCTGTTGCAGGTTCGGCGACGCTGATCGAAACGCTGAACGAGGGCCGTAGCGCACGATTTCCCTGTGCGCGGGCACGGGTGCTTGAGCAGAGGTTTGAGTACTCATCGAATCGGTTCCGTTCCTTCGTTCAAAATCGCCAGGTATGGCTCGTAGACAAACAACCGGTGGCGCTCGCGCCCGGTAATTTCACGCAGGATGCCCAGGTGCCGCATGTGCACCAGTGACTTTGCAACCGTGGGTGCGGAAATCCCGATTTTCTGAGCGGTTGCCGGGATTGAGACGATTGGATTGCGTTGCATGTGCTGGAACACGCGTAGCACAGAAGCCGCCGGGCGGCCCAGAGCCTCGATCCGCCGTTGGTCCTCCTCGAACAGCGCAACGATGCGACGCGCAGCGCTCGCAGCTTGGTCTGCAGTCTCTTTCACGCCGGTGAGGAAGAAGTCGAGCCAAACTTCCCAATCGCCCTTAGTGCGGACGCGATCTAGAAGATCGTAATAGGCCGTGCGGTGAGCCTTAAAGTAAAGGCTCAGATACAGAATCGGCTCACGGATGACATTCTGCGCGCACAGGAGGAAGGTAATCAGTAGCCGTCCGAGTCTCCCGTTACCATCGAGAAATGGATGGATGGTCTCGAACTGCACGTGAACCAGTCCGGCCTTGATGAGCAGTGGGAGATCTGGTCGGTCTTCGTGCAAAAAGAGTTCAAGGCTGCTCATGCAGTCGAGGACTAGCTCCGGCGGTGGTGGTACGAACGAAGCGTTCCCTGGCCGAGTTCCGCCGATCCAGTTCTGACTCTTTCTGAATTCGCCCGGCTGCTTTTCGCTACCGCGACCATTCGAGAGCAGTACGTCGTGTATTTCACAGATGAGCCGCAACGAGAGAGGAAATCCGGAGCGCAGCCGCTGAAGACCGTGGTTCATGGCGGCGACATAGTTCGAGACCTCCCGAACGTCTTGGATCGGCACACCTGGGACCTCGTCGTTTTCAAACATGAGGAGATCCGATAGAGAAGACTGGGTGCCCTCAATCTGCGATGAGAGGACAGCCTCCTTCCGGACATAGGTGTAGATGAACAACGACAGATCGGGGAGAATTGAGGCTAGCCCGTCGAGCCGCCCGATGGCTTGATTCGCCTGCTCCAAGAGCTGTTGCAGTCCGTCCAGACGCAAGGGTGGATCTGGCGGCAGTGGCGGCGGAACAAAGGATCGGACAGTTTCCTTTTCGTACGTTTTGAGGACGTACCGTCCAAGTCTTTGTTTTAATTCGACTTCCACCTGATCAAAGATCCTTTCGTTGGGTAACAGCTAACGAAAGGATACACCATTTTCATTTTGTTATGCTTGGTTGGTGGCGGAAAATCCATTTTCCTTCGGCGGCGAGCACCGGTATTACGGCTCGCGAACCGCACCTGACCCTGCTGCCGCCAGTAGCGGGGCCACCGGGGAGATCGCAGCGCTCCTAAAGGAATACGACCCAGAACTCGAACGCCGGGTCTCGCGATTGTTTCGGCAGTGGAACAATGTCCTCCGCGATCAACTTCGGAACGAAATGGGTCTCAGACTTTCGATTGGTGACGAGACTCAGGCAGTGCCAGTTCGTGTGGTACCGGGATTTCCAGCTCCATTCCAAAACGCATTTGAAGGCATCCCGCCTGGTCTCTGGCGATTCTTGCTCCGACTTCCGGCGCTGGAGGCCGCCGTTAAAGGTCTGGATTCAGTGATGAATATCTATTCCGGCATTCGATCCGATGCGATTCCGGATCAGGTACCAGCGTTCCTGCCACCCTCAGTCGCAGATGCGAGAGCGTTCTGCGGCCATCTGTTCTCAGTGCTCCAGCGAATCGAGGTCGGCCAGAAGTTGGGCGGCATCAGCGAAGACGTTCTGGGTGCCTACTTCTTCAGGGTGCCTGAAGTACATCTGTACTGGATGGTCATCGGCTTAGTGGCCGGAGTTCTGGGTATCACAGCCGAATCGCTTACCGTCGTAGTCGCCACACATGAGCTCGCTCATGCCTACAGCCATCTGGGGCGAGACATCGACGGGAAGAAGTGGGAGACCGAAGCTTTTGCACGCGCTGATCTGAACATCGTGGAAGGCATTGCTCAGTTCTACACAGAAGTCGTCAGCCGCAAACTGGAGACTCGGAATCCTGCTGTTCTACCGGCCTACCAGAAGTTGACTGAAATCCAACAGGGTCCCTACCGCGTTCACCAGGAATGGGCGAAGCAGAAATCCGCAGGCAAAGACACTCCAATGCCCCAAGCAGGAGAAATCGTTCGCGCAACAATTGTCCAATGTCGAAGCCGACAAGTAAGCGACTACAGGGTGATGCAGCAGATCATCGAGAGTTCCGCTAAACAACTGGCCGGATCATCAATCACGCCTGAACGCGGTGCAGTGTGAAACAGGACCTCTCCAGTCCCATCTTCGCCACCCTTGCCCGATTCGCCGCTCAGATCGCCAAGCTTCTAAACGCACCGTCAGTCCAGGCCGACCCCAATCTTGCAGGCACCCTCGATGACTTCCTGGGCGCCGTCTATGCCCTGTTCTTCGCCAAGCGCGGCGACTTCACAGACAGGACCGCGCGTTCCATCGATATCACCGCCGTCCAAAAGCGCGCCTCACAGATGGCGGCGGGAGACCTGCGGCCTGACGGCAAGTGGATGGCGGGGTTTCACTTCAACAGTGCCCTGTTCCGCATCGCGGCGGTCTATCACAGGACTCTGAAAATCACCGTCGGCCGGCCCACCACTCGCGACGACGTGCCCACGCTGCGTACGCAGGTCGAGAACCTCTACCGCCAGTGGAAACAAGCCGAATGGTCCAGCGGACACGTCCATCTGGTCCATAGCCAGGTCAACGATCTGAAGCACACGCCTCGCGGCGTTCACGATCGCAGAAAGGTCACCTACCAAGACGCTCTCGCCGCGATCGGCGAGTTGCTGGACCTGATCGAGGCATGGACTGGTTCAAGAGTCCAAACACCATGAACAACGAAAACTCCCTTAGCACCGAAACCCGCAGCGTCGGGCAGCTCTCCAGCGCGGAAACTGTATGATGCCAGCCGATCCGAAGCTTATCGAGGCCATCATCCTGGCGTGTCTCGAACGGAACCCGATCGATTTTCGAAAGGTTGACGACGCCGAAGTAAAGAAGGTCCAGACCGCCATCAAGCGTGCCACCACGGAAAAAGGAACCGGCTTCCGCTATCCGGTCACACGGAAACATTTTCTTTGCGGCTGCCTCGACTTCACCGAGCACTTGCCGGAAGAGCATCTGATCGTCGCCTATGGATACCGCTACGGTAACACCACCGACATCGAGCGAATCCACCACGTCGCTGGCGAGCAACGGCGCGTCGCCGTCCCTGAGTACATCCGCAGCGAAATCCGCCGGCATCACTTCCACAGGTCGGACGCCGAGGTGGTCGTGTTTCACAATCATCCCCGCACGGGCCACGAGCCAGAATGGTTCTACACCCTCAAATCTCTGCTCCAGGATCTCCCCATCGCCTCGAACGACGACCGCAAGGAGCTGCAGCACCACGCCTTCAATGCCGTGGGCCTGTTCCGGCAGTTTTTCGGGCAGGGCCAGGTGCTCTTTTATCTCGGCGAGAGCGGATTTGTGAAGGAGTTCCGGCTCCCGCCGCTATTGCCGTTTCTTGACCAATTGAACAGGCTCAGTGTTCAGCAGGTGGTGAAGTGACCATGTACCGATCCTTGTCATCCCTCGTTCCGAACGCTGCCGACCTTCTAGATCTCGAAGTCGAGGAGCTCGCCGGCGTGCTGCTCACCCATCTGAACAGCTACGAAGGCGTGTCCGGGAACTCGGTTTACCAGAACGGCCGCATCGGCCATAAGAATTTCTTCGACACCCTCGACCGGCCCGTCAACCCGACCTTTCCCCGTGCCGAGCCGGAATACGGAGCCCGCCAGCCTGAGGTGAAACGCGCACTCGTGGAGGCCTGGGCATGGCTCCAGAGCGAGGGATTCTTGGTGATGGATCCATCATCCACCGGCAACTGGTTTATCGTCTCGCGGCGCGCGCAGCGCCTCAAATCGCGCGAGGACTTCGACGCCTACCGCAAGGCGAGCATGCTGCCCAAAGGCCAGTTGCACCCGTTCATCGCCACCGAAGTGTACCCGGCCTTTCTGCGCGGGAAATATGACACCGCCATTTTCGAAGCGTTCCGAGAGGTAGAGGTGGCCGTCCGTGACGGCGGCAAATTCGGGCCCAATGACTACGGTACGGACCTGATGCGCGACGCCTTCAGGCCAGCCGAGAAGAAAGGCCAGGCCGTTACACCCGGCCCGCTCACGGATACCCAGTCGCCGATCGCTGAACAGGAAGCGATGGCCAATCTCTTTGCCGGCGCGATCGGCCTCTACAAAAATCCCCAAAGTCACCGCCACGTCCCGACACACGCGGAAGACGCCGCCGAGGTGATCGTTTTCGCGAGCCAGCTCTTGCGGATCGTTGATCGCCTGAAACCCTAACCAGGAGCGAAGCATGAGCACCGAAATCATCCTCTCCCCGGCCCCCGAGCTGCAGCCTGCCCCGCTATTCACGCCGACGCCCGCGCCGCGCATGCCGCTCGACTGGCTCGTGACCGGGGATGTGCTCAACGTGCTCCCGGCCCACGCCGTGCGCGGCGCGGCCAGTATCGTCGTGACCACGGATCCGGCAATATACTTCAAGCCGCCCAGCGACACATGCGAGCGGGAGAAATGATGGTTACGCTGCCCAGTGTTTTGCATTTCGCGGCCGTACTGAATAGTCGGAGGAATCAACGGAAAGTTGAAACTGTCGATGCCGCACGGGAAAATGGTTCGTTATGCCGGCCTCACTTCAGAACAAAGCCGAAATCGTTTTTGAGGATTACCTCACGCGGCACGGTGTCGAGTGGGAGTACGAGACGCTCCCCGGCCTGAAGAAGCCTGATTACGTAATCCCTCACACTTCGGGAAAGTGCATCATCGAGGTGAAGCAAATCGAAGATCCCGATCCGCGCCCCACGCACGGTTTCAATCCAGACCGCCCCGTCCGGGCAAAGATTCGGCGCGCTAGAAAGCAGCTCGGCGAATACAAAGATCATCCGTGCAGTCTGGCCGTGTACAGCGAATCCATTTTCGGGCCGTACGAGCCCAGCATCATCCTGGCCGCTGCGTTCGGCCCTGGATATCAGCAGGCCGGGAGAGACTACAGCAAAATCGATCCCAGCCCCTCTTTCTATCGCTTCTGCAATAGATCGGAGTTACCCGAAGATAAGCACTTTCTCGCCGATGCCCTCCTGTCGCCTGCGGCAAACAAGACCTTCAGTGCGCTGATCATGCTGAGCCGTTATGAAATCAACGAGCTTCACCTTGAGGTCTGGAAACGCATGTATGCGCAGCAGGAAGCTGGCCAGCCGATACGCCACGACGACCAGTTCCGGCTTATCGAAGAGTTGGCCCCGCGCCTCGGACAATCGCGACGCTACGCCGGAACCATCAGGGTGATCGTTGTGGAAAACCGCTACGCCCGCGTCCCGTTTCCTCAAGACCTTTTTTGCGGACCTTTTGACCAGCGGTGGGGCTGGAAGGATGAATGGTGCGGTCCCGCATGGATTGGATCAGCGCTGGAATCGCTGGGGAACGAGGGCGTACCGTTTCACATGCTCTAAAACGCTCCGCCTTGACATGCCGCCATGAGCCCCGAAAATCAAGGATAGAGCTGAAACGCCTGCTGCCCATCAGCTACCGGCACGAAGACGAAAACCTTGTCGAATACGCCGACGGCCTTGCCAATCCGCGCTGAAGCGGCTTTCACGGCTTCCGCATAACCAAAATCGATTCCCAGAACAGGCGTGTTGTAGACGAACGCCTTGTCGTAATGCACCAGCAAGTGGAACTCGCCCATGCCCGTTGGTTTTCTCCCGTACTTCGTGGTTTTGGCCTCGATGCATTGACAGAGGGCATCGACCATCCAATCAGGGGAATAGGCGCCGCCTCTTGCCGGAAACGTGAGCCAGTGGACGCCCCCTTTTCGCATGCTGGAACCGACGGATGGCCTGCGCGGGTGAACGTCCAGCGACTGCAGGTACTTTGCCAGGGTGGGGTACTTCGTAAAGTCCGTATATGCAAATCCTTGCGGTGAAGTCCAGTCTGGCTGGCTTTCCCAACGTTTATCAATAGCGTCCATGAGCGCCAGCAATTCCGATCTGAACGCCGCCCTATCGGTCGCCACCATGCGGCGCTTTGGCGAAAGCCAGACCAGAAAGATATGGTCGGTTTCATTCGGGGGCTCTGGCTTTATCGCATCGCGAAACGAAAACTCTATGAACTCTACTTTCTTTTCCCTGCCGATCTGGCTTTCATCGAGCCAAGAAGTAAGCTCGACGCCTACCTTCCTGCCGTCCGCCAAATCGGCTTCGACGTCGGGGGGATCTTGCGCCGGTTGCCGCCAATCAGTAACAGCCGCGCCCGCGAACATAGGCGCTGCGGTTAGGAAAGCCGTGAACACCTCGCGCTCTTCTGTTGGATTTCCCACAATCTAATCCAGCGTGGCTCGCCGCGAGAACAGCAATCCGCGCGGGCCTTTGCGTTCACTGCGTTCTTTGATTATCCAGCGTTGAAGGGCCGCCCCGGCGACTGTATGAACTTTTCCGCCGATGACCACTTCAAAGACCGTCGCCAGCGTGAGCGGCGGAATTCCGGCACCGGGCTGCGCCTTCGCGTGGGTCAAATAAATATGCGCTGCGTCGAAGGTGCTGGCGGCCTGGACGTCCACACTGTGCCGCCTGCCTTCGGCATCCGTTGTGGTGACCGTACACCATCTCTCCGGCATGAAGAACAGTATAAAACAGCAGGCGATGAAAAGACGAACATACAGTTGCGAACTGGTCGCACGGTCCCTTTGCGCAGGATTCCGCCCGAGCCGGGGGGGGGAGCTTCCCGGGGAGCTTCGCTTCCCGGTCCCTGCGAGCTGAATACGCTACCGACCTCGCTCACATAGTTACCGATAACTAGCACCAAATAAGGCTCTTAGATCCCACATTCGACCTTGCGGTTTTGCTCGGTTCCACCTCTTTCTGGAGTAGTACCCAAGAAAATCCTTTGCGAAGTTCATAGCCTCATGATAGTCTTAACCATGCAATCGCACGACTGCACGACTAGGAGGTTTTAATGGCAAGACCCACAATCGCTGAATTAGAAGCGATCCTTCAAAACGAAGAGGAAGTACCTATCGAAATCCTTCCAAACGGCGAAGTCCGGGAAAAAGGGCGAACCTCATCACAGGAAACCGGGGGCCGCAAGCCCCTGACGATGCGTGAGGACCTGGGCGGAGAATACGGGGTGAGGATTCGATAGTGGACATCCAACGGATCAGGTCCGAAGTCCGGGACGCCTCAACCTACTTTGGGTGGATAGAGATGCATCCCACCACAGACGGCGGACTTGCCGTCAAGGCGGGGATGCAAACTTCTGTCGGGAACCTGTACGCGGCGGTCATACACTTTCCGAACTATCCCAATCAAATGCCCAGAGTAACCGTCACGCAGCCAGCTTTACGGACGGGTTGTCCGCACCGCTACGACACCGGACAGATCTGCTACCTCCACCACAACATGTGGAATCCCGGACGCCACAATGTGATGTTCGTCCTGGAGCGCATCGCAAAATGGCTGAACAAGTACGAGATCTGGTGTGCAAAGGGGTACTGGCCAGGCGCGGAGCTACCGCACTAAGATATGCCGCAGGATTTTGGACTACTCTCCATGACCGAACTTAGGAACCGACCAGGCGAAATCCTGGATCGCGTGGCTGATGCCGGCGAAGCGTTCATCATCGAGCGCAACGGTTCGCGCAAGGCGTGCCTTGTGCCCCTATCGGTATTCTTTCCGGACGTGCCTCCGGCCCGGATCGGCGAGGAAATTGAAGAACTCGAAAAGCACGACGAGAAGCCCCGCACGACGATCACGGAGAAGCGCGAACTGGCTTTCCGTTTTCCGCTGAAGCTGGCCGACGAAACTCCGGTCGAGCTGATGATCGTGCTGCCCCACGGATACCCACATAGTTGTCCGCGAGTTTACGCGAATTCCATCAGCGAAAATTCGCCACACAGGTGGAAAGATGGCGCACTTTGCCTGTACGGCGTCATGAGCGGATGGAATCCTGGGAAGCACACCGTTTTTTCCACGCTGAAGCTGGCTCAGCGATGGCTCCGCCACCATGACGCTTGGCGTCAGACGGGCCAATGGCCCAAGGAAGAGGGAGTAACCGATGAGGGATGACGCTAAACTCTTCGCGCGCATAGCACCTCTGTTTGATGTGGGCCTGCTCAGTGATGCGCAGGTTCTTATCGCAGGGTGCGGATCGGGGGGAAGCCAGGTTGCCCTGCAGCTCGCTATGGCCGGCATCCGTAGGTTCGCTCTCTTCGACAACGATGTCCTGGAGGCGGAAAATGTCATCCGCCACGCCTGTGGCCGCCGCTATATAGGGCAGCGCAAGGTAGACGCGCTTGCGGATGTACTGCTTGACCGCAATCCTGCTATCGAGATCGATCGCCATGATACAGACATCATGGACTGCGGCGATCTTCCGGAGCACGTGAAGCGCAGCAGCGTAGTCGTGCTGGCAACGGATAACGAGCCGACGCGGTTCCGGCTCAACCAGTTATGTGTGGATACCCACACTGCCTTCGTTGTTGGGCGCGTTTTTACTAGAGGCATCGGCGGGGAAGTATTCAACTATCGGCCCGGAGAGAGTGGGTGCTTGGCCTGTCTGGAAGGCCTCCTTGAGCGCACACAGTATCGTGACGGTATTCGCGAGATTGATCTGGTTTCTGAAGAGGAGCGAGAAAAGATGTACGGCCTCGAAATCGCCGAGATTAAGGATTCCCCGGGGCTGAACGTGGACATCTCTTTCATCACCGCGTTCCATACGCGATTTATACTCGATGCGATTGCACGGACCATCCCGGAGCGGCCCAAGCATTTACTGCCGATTGAGGAAAACTACGTGGTCTGGGGGAATCGGCCCGTTCACCCTTTTAACAAACACTTTCAACTCCAGCGAATAACGCTTACGCCACAGGAGGGCTGCTTAATATGTGGAAACGGAAAACTAAAGTGACCGCTGACTTGGGCGCCGACATCCGGATAGTTTTTCCGGAAGCAGGCCTCGACGTGGTTTTCGACGAATGCGACCGCTTCGATCACGACGAAACGGGGGGCCGTCTAGTCGGGACATACAAGGAACACGGCGGCAAGCTCACGGTGCAGGTGACCGGCATCATAGAATCCGGGCCGCAGGCAAAGCGCTCACCAGTCAGCTTCTTTCAAGACGGCGCGCACCAGGAGAGTATCTTTCGTCAGATTGAAAGCCAGCATCCAGAAATAGAGCACCTCGGGAACTGGCATACCCATCACGTCAACGGATTGCCGACCCTCAGCGGCGGCGACATTGAAACCTATCACCGCACCGTGAACCATCATAACCACAACACGCCCTTTTTCTATGCGTTGCTCGTAACGGCGAAACACCACAGCTCTGACCCTCACCGCCGCTACAGCATCAAACACTTTGTATTTCGTCGTGGCGACAAGGACTTCTACGAAATCCCACCGCGGCACGTCGAGTTTGTCGATGCGCCGCTCGTGTGGCCGGCATCAGCATCGCAGACCGATCATGTTGATCACCGCCATTCGGCCGGTTCACCGCCACGACCTGACCGAGCTTATGACAGCGACATCATCAGCGAGTTTTATCCCGGTATCCGCCCATTCTCTTCCCAGAAACTCGGCGTTTACTGGCGTGGTCCACTAGAGCTGCTGGACGGGTCCAGAGTGCAGGTCGTTCTGCTTGAAGACTCGGCTGGGCGGACATCCAAACATTCCGTTGCCTTGCGTGACGCGCCTGCCGCACTACAGAGCGTCGCCGATGAACTTGCTAAAGAAGAGTTCCCGTCGGCACGGGCTGCGCTGTTAGCAACGGAACGTAACTGCAATCGCGCGTTGTATCAACGTGCCCACATAGAGGAAACAAAATCTTCAACTAAAAGGACTTGATGCTATGGATGTTTTTACTCTTTATGCCGGCCAGGGCTCGCTAGCCGCAGTGCGTGCGGGTGACGAGGCGATTATCGTCGATGCGCACATGCCGGAATGTGAGGAAGTCTGTCAAGACCAGATTGAGCAGAGCCTCGAACATTACTTGACGAAAAGCAAAGTTCGCGGGCTGATCCTCACAGGATTAGACAAGGACCACGCGTGTCCGGCGGGCGTCGAGTCGATACTCATCAAGTACGAGCCAGATTGGGTGATGTACCCGACATACTACAAAGACACTGACACCGCATCGGACGTCTTTAGCATCATTGCCCGACAGGTCAGCCGCCGTGAGAAGACAAGCCGCCCTCTGACCCGCAAATCGGTGCGCGTGGATACGGTGGAGACACGATTCCTGACGGGTCTCGCAAATTACTTCACGCTTGAACTTTTCTCTCCGCACCTTGACGATATGGATTCCTCCAATAACAGCAGTATCGTCCTCAAACTCGCCGGGCTCGATCAGACGGGTTTTAGCTACCTGATAACCGGCGACACCGAAACCGCGGGTTGGGACAGTATCAACCAATCCTTCGGCAAGTATCTGTCTTCCGACGTTATGGCGGCGTCCCATCATGGATCTCGCACCGGCGTCAATGCGAAAACGCTGCTGCTTGTCAGTCCACACACTGTTCTGATCAGCGCAGGAGTCGAAAATTCTTACGAGCACCCTGACGGTGTTGCGATTCAAGCTTACCGGAAGGTGGGCGCACAGGTGTTTTCCACCAATGCTGATCCGGAAGGCACGTGCTTTCTCACCCGCAAAGTCAATGGAATCTTTGAAACCCGAGCGGTAGGACATTTCGCCCGCCGTGCGGCAAATGCCTAGGTCCGAGGCTCGCGCCAAGCCTGACGGCTCGACCTGCACAGCTGTCGGAATCGCACTATCTGGAGGGGGATCACGCGCCGCCGCATTTCATCGCGGCACGATCCAAGGGCTCCAAGAAATTGATCTGCTCAACCAGCTCGATGTAATTTCCAGCGTATCCGGCGGTTCGGTTTTTGCGGCCGCATGGATGGCCGCCACGTGGAGAGGCCACGGACTTCCACAATTCCTCGCGAATATCGGGCTCGAACTTGCTCAAGGATTCATCGCCCGGTCGATCACTCCCAGTGCTTTGAAGCTCGTTTTGCCATCCTACACGCGGGCGAATCTCCTGGCGGAGACATTTGATCGCACGCTCATGCACGGAATGCAATTGAAGGATCTGCCAGAACAGCCGCTCCTCTCCATGAACACCAGTGTCATGAATACCGGGCAGGTAGGCAAATTTAGTCGGCATGGATTCTCATCTACTGGTATTCAGGCGCCTGGGGAAGCTCAGGACAAGTCGAATCCATCCATTCCGCTTGAGAGTTTCCCGGTGGCCCTTGCCGCCATGGCATCCGCAGCTTTCCCAATTGGGCTGCCGCCTGTCTATTTACTTCGAGGCAAACACATTCCAGACGGTTGGGGCGGGCCTCGTCTCGCTGATCATCACCGATTTGCGCTCACTGATGGCGGTGTTCTGGAGAACCTTGGTGTCCAGACACTCCTAAAGAGCAGACGCTTTGGTGCCTGGAACCTGATAATCAGCGACGCCGGCAGAAAAGAAACCCTTTGGAAGCCTGGTGGAATTGTGAATTGCATTCGCGGCGCAGTGATGGGACTTGTCAGTTTGCCGACCATTGAGCGGGTGACGGTCATGATGAACGACAAGGAGAACCGCCAGATGCGCTTCACCGCCTACGGTGAAATCGAGCGCACGTGGCTGATCGACGCCCTCAATAGTGGCATCCCCCAGCCTGGCCTCGATGATTACCTGTCCGGTCAACCGCGTACAGCACGTCGGCGAGTCCTCTTCATCCGGCTGAATCAGACATTGAGCGAACTCCTAGCGACTATTCCTCGATGGCGTCTGCACGAACTGGCTAAGCGCGCGAATGAAGCTCTGCCAGGTCCGTTACCACCGATTACGGACTTGCTCCGCTCGTATGGCGTTGAACTCAGACCGGCACGTGAGATACACAGGGCCATGGGAGGAGATGCGCGCGTAGCGGAACTCAATCGTATCAGCACGAACTTTGCTGCCTTATCAAACCGGGATATTGAAGGCCTTCATGCCCATGCCCGTTGGCAGGTGCATGCGATGCGCGCGCTCTACTGGGATGTGAGCTGATGATATGGGATACTTCTCAGACAACTACGACAAGCTGCGGTTTCCAATCGCCGATGGTCCCCGTCCTGGATTTCGTACTGCTCAGGTCGCCGCCGCGCACGCCGTTTCCGCACATTTTTTCGGCTCGAAACAGCCCGCCATCGTAACCATGCCGACGGGCGCGGGCAAGACAACCGTCTTGATAACTGTTGCATTCTTATTACGCGCGGAGCGTGTCCTGGTGCTTACACCCAGCCGCCTGGTCCGCGAACAGATTGCCGAGAATTTTCGGGTGCTTCTCGATCTGAAGAAGATAGAGGCTCTCCCGGTTGATCTCGATGGCCCGAGAGTTTTCGTTACTGACAGTGAAGTTGGCTCAGATGGCGCATGGGACAGCTTACGGCAGTTTGATGTCGTCGTTGCGACGGTGCCAAGCGTGAGTCCTCGGGATGGCGCGATACCGGCACCACCGGCCGATCTCTTCGACCTCGTCCTCGTCGATGAGGCTCATCACGCTCCGGCAAAGACATGGAGCCGATTGCTCGATCTGTTGCAAGATGCCAGGCAAGCTCTGTTCACGGCTACGCCTTTCCGGCGCGATGAAAAAGAGATTAAAGGAAAGTTCGTCTTCACTTACGATCTCAGGCGTGCCTACGAGGACCGTGTTTTCGGCGACATCACCTACCAGCCGGTGCGGCGACCTCCCGGTACTCCGTCTGCCGATGTTGCGATCGCCCTGGCAACCGAAGCAAAGTTTCGAGCCGATCGGGATGCGGGCCTTGAGCATCTGGTAATGGTCCGCGCCGACAGTTTGCCGAGGGCCAGGGAGCTTTTAGATATTTACGAGCATAATACCGGCCTCCGGCTTGCTTTCGTCAACGGCAAGCACAGCCTGGCCCACGTAAAGCGCGTCATCGCCAAGCTGCAGGGCAATGAACTGGACGGTATAGTCTGCGTCAACATGTTCGGCGAAGGCTTCAACCTTCCCAATCTAAAGATCGCCGCCGTACACAGCCCGCACAAATCGCTAGCCGTCACGCTTCAGTTCATTGGCCGGTTCGCAAGGACCGGACAGGCCAACATAGGCGGCGCGACGTTCCTGGCGGAGCCGGCCAGCAGCGGCGGCGAGATTGACGAACTCTATGAGACCGGTGCGATCTGGCGGACTATTGTGCAGAACCTGGGAGCGGCGCGTGTCGAAGAGGAAGTGCAAACGCGCGAAGTGCTAGACAGCTTTCAGGTGGATGCGGCACCGGACATGGCTGATTTCTCGCTCTACACCGTGAGGCCGTATTTCCACGTCAAAATCTTTGCAACCTCCGATGGGGTCGATCTGTCAGCGGAGCCCGATTTGCCCGGGAAACTTCAAGTTATTTATCGGGGGATCAGCAATCCGCATGGCGCCGCCGTGTATCTGACGCGCGAGGCGATCCGCTCCCCATGGTCCACCGACGAGCGCTTTACCAACGTCGCGTATGACCTGTTTATTTTCCACTACAACACTGACGCCAAGCTGCTTTTTATATGCTCCTCGCGCCGCAACGCCGAACTCTATAACCGTCTTGCGAAAGATCTGGTAATTGGCCGCCCTCGTCCTTTGTCGAACAGCAGTATCAACCGTGTACTTAACGATCTCGACGCCGCCGAGTTTTTTAGTGTCGGCATGCGCAAGCGCCACAAGCTGGGGCAGTTTGAATCCTACCGGACGATTACGGGTCCAAGTGGAGACCGGGCAATCCAGGAAGCAGACGGCAGGCTCTACGACCGGGGCCATTGCTTCGGAAAGGCTCTTGACGATGGCAATGCAATCACCATCGGCGTGAGTTCCGCATCGAAAGTCTGGAGCAACACGTCTGATCAGATTCCTGAGCTCTTGAACTGGTGTAACAGGCTGGCCGCGAAAATAGCCACTAACCGCGCTGCCGTTACAGGATCACGGCTCGATCTGCTCGCGCTTGGCGAGGAGCTGACTCAAGTCCCGGCCGGTGTAATCGCAATGACATGGGCAGCGCGCGTTTACTACGACCCGCCCCCAGTGTTATACCGCTCTGCCGCCGGAAATGTCGTCGAACGTAGCCTCTTAGACTTTGGACTTAAAATCGCCGAAAGCCAGGAGGGTAGCACGATCTTCGCTATCAGCAACGCCGATCTTTCCTGGCTGGGCCGGTTCGCTTTGGGCGATGCTGACCTTTTTTCACCAGCTTCGGAGGATGAGCCTGAACTTATAGTGCACCGGGCGAATGAGGATATAACGCTCCAGGAATATCTCAATGAAGAAATGCCCAGCTTCTTTTGTTCCGATTTATCCGCGATAGAAGGCACTACGCGCTTCCCGGCTCCGCCGGCTTTGCAGGTGTTCAGCGATGATCTGGTGGAAGCCGTCGATTGGGAAGCCGCGACAGTTGATATCACCAGGGAGAAACCCGGTGCGGGTGCTGGAAGATCGTTGTTTGAATGGCTGCAAGAACGCCTGCTTGCATCTTGCGCTGAGGTAGTGTTCTGTGACGATGGAGCCGGTGAAGTTGCGGACTTCCTATCAATCCAGGAGACGGCGGCAGGTCCTCGGGTAAAGATGTTTCATTGTAAAGCCAGCGGTGAACCGCAAGCGGGCAACCGCGTCAATGATCTCTACGAAGTATGCGGTCAGGCTGTCAAATCGAGTGTTTGGATCCGAACCGAGCATCTGCTGGCTCGCCTTAGGCACCGTACGACACTCCCCAGCGTTACCGGCTATATACGTGGGGATGACGATACGGCGGCACGGATTCTCGCGCTTCAAGCACGCCAACAGACTCAGTTTGAAATCTATATCGTGCAGCCTTCGGTCATGAAGGATGAGCGGCACGCGAACATATCCAACCTCTTGGCGGCAACACGCGATTACCTGCTACAGGGGGGAATCGAATCTTTCGGAGTCATTGGGAGTTAAGGCCCGGAATGTTTCGTTCTGTGCACGTCCATTGGGAACCACTACAGCGGCCTTGGCAGTGGCTTGCGCCGCCGCCTCTCCGGATAACAGCAGTACCAGCTTTGGCCTCTGTGGTGCTTTCCGCGCTTCCCCGATTTCGCGGCGTTATCAGCGCTGCCCGCTTAAGCTGGCCCGCATGGCGCAGTCGAAGCGCTCCGCACGCTCGATGCCTTACAACTCTCAGTCGCACTTGGGCTCAAGCGAGCCGAACTTGTAACAGTGTTCGTCGCAGCCGACCAGAAACTCTGCCGAGTGGCCACGCTCGAAGGGTTCGCGGTGACGACCTGAACAGCCAGCTTCAATCGTGATTTGAGATTCGGCGTGCTGCGAACCGACCAGGCCGGCGAAAGCTGGTTCCCGAATTCCTGGCGGAGGCCTGGCGCGCCGTGTGGTCCGGCACGATGTCGATTTCGCGGCGCGAACGGTCCACTCTCGCTCACGGGCTCTTCTTTACGCTCCGTGGCTTTTTTGGTTTTTCGACTTGAGCCTTGGCAGTGACCTTTGCGTGATCGCCGTAAAGGTCATCGACGGCTTCAACCAGCCGGGCGGCGTAATTTTCGGCCGTGAGGCGAACCCATGCCGGAGAGACCCGGATGAGCCAAAACGGCAGCAGAAGAATGTCGGTGCCCAAGGCGAGCCACAAAGTGTCTTGGACGCCGTGCTGGTTGTAAATCGCCGCGCGGATGAACACACCGCAAATCAGGCAGCCGAGGATGCTCGACGTCAAGCCGTAGGGCCTGAGCCCCAGCAGGTTGCGGCGGTACCCATAGCTAACCAGCTCGCCAAAAACGAGAGGAAAGCGCTTCTGATCGCGAGTGCTGTTGCGCAAGTGCGTTGACCACGCGGCATAACAGATATCGGCTGCATCAGGACCGTTTCTCTCAACGTCGGGGGCCGGCGATGAAGTGTTCGGCACCAGCTCAACAAGCCGCGCATGGTAGCGGGCTTTCGTAATTGCGTCGATGCGCCGATCGCCGTGACGCAGGATCGCAACCGAGGGCATGCCTCCCCAGCTTTCCCAAAGCTTATTCTCCAGAACTTTTCCCGGATCGCGGGCAAGCTGACTCAACCAGTAGGTGCCACCGACAGCGCCGAGGCCGAGCCACAGCATCTTCAGCCAGGAAAGCTCTAGCCCCGCGACCGCGACGATCGCGATAACGGTGGGTGCGATGACAAGTAGTGAAGGGTAAAGCCGCGCATTGCGGGCGTAGCGGTCGGGAAAGACGTTCTCTGTCCAGCTTTTACCTTGTTTTGCCATGAGCGTCCTCTTTCATTGCAGCTTGCTTCGCACAGGATGCCCGAGTTCGCGGCAGGAGTCGAACAGCTTCCTTATCGTTGTGGACCGCGACATACAAGCCCGACGGTAGTCGCTGTGTTCCCGCGATTACGAGAAGAAAGCCATTCAAATGATGGGTTGATTTCTTGAACGCCTCAGTGATGCTGTGGAGATCCTGCGGCGAGGGAGAGGGAACAGGCTCGGGGTGAGTGTGCCAATCGCCCAGAAAGAAAAGCCCTCTCCGATGGGCGTCATCAATCTCAGCCTGTTCTGCTTTTCGGTCCGGCTGGTAAGAATACCGCGTGCGAATATCAGTTGGCCGCGGTCCGGTGGCGTGTTCTACCGTTACCGTCGTCCACGCAACGCGGCCGAATAGTTGTCCTCCCGCTTCGCGGTCCCTGGCCTTGAGCTGTTGATGCTCGGCGAAAATTTCTAGCACTTCGGATGGCATCACTAGCTTCTGTCCTGACCGTCCGATGTCGAAACTAAGGCTTGGCGGGGCTGGCCGCAAGCGTTGCAATAGAGATCTCCTTGCCAATTAATGGTCTCCTGGAATGCACCTTCGTTGCGGTCGGCATGTTGCGCGAACCAGACATCGCTCCAAGCCCCGCCATGCTCCTCGAGCAGAGAGCGCGGACCGGCCCAGACGCGATGGGTCGCGGCGTCAAGTTTCTTGAGCAATGCATCTAATGTAAGCGAGGCCGCCGCCGAGACGGTTCCCATCAGTTCAACCGGGCCGTACGGCTGGAAGTACGCGCCGCACGCGGGTTCGGAGAGATGAGTGGGCGCGGTCTCCGGCCATTTCGTCACCGGGTCACGCATATCGCCTCCAAGAGCAAATCCGCACTGGAGGCAGGGCTGCGCCGCAGGCAGATACACGGCGTGCCCGGCGCAAGCATGCGGTTCGGTCCAGGTGAAAAGAAGCGGGCATGTGATCAGGCCATCGATGTGATCGAGATTGAGCACCCGTTCGGCAGACCAGTCCGCCGTGGCCGACACAATGAGATCCGCGGCGTGATCAACGCCGCTGCCCAAATACCCGGCGATTGTTCCGACGAAACCATCGATCCGCAAGTGGGGCAGGTTCTCTTGCAGAAATTCGGCGAGAGCCTTGGTTTTCGCTCGACCGACGAACTTCGAGCCGACCGGGTACCGGCCGATATTGGCCCAGACCAAATTCTGTGGGTCCACAAGCGTCAATCGTCCCACGCCCGCCATCGCCAACTGCTGCGCGAGCGGGGCGCCGACCGAGCCGCACCCGGCGACAATAACATGCTTACCAGTAAGATCACGCTGCCGGGGATCGTGACCCCTGCCATGAATCCACGCAGCATCTACCCGATCAACCTGCCTTGGTTCGACCCGGGCATAGCCCGAAAAGATGTATTGCGTCTGGAGGTCGAGCGGAGCCTTCCCCGGCCGGAATCCGGGCGGCGTTTTGGGCGTCGACGTGCCGCGAAGACCGATCCGCTTGGGATGGAACGAGTCTACGGCCGCGAAGCAGGGTCCGTTGTCGGTGTCGGCCACGAGAAGAACGGGAAAAGGCGCCTTCTCCTCACGTGCGAGCGCGCGCAAAACCTGAAGACCTTCCGGCGTACGCCTGGCCAAGCCGTACAACGCCGCGCCGGAACGCGGATACTCCGCCGGCAACAGCGGCGCTGGCAGCCACAGCAGGCACGCGACATCGCTGCGTTCGTACTCGGATTTGTCGCCATGACGATGCTTTAGCCACCGCGCGATCTCATCTTCGGTCTCGCCGGCAACGCACCAGTGCTGCCCGCGCCAGAGTCTGACTAGCCGACTGGGCCCGCGACCTTCCAGCAAGCTATAGACCGGCTGGTCTGAGAGCTTTGGCTGGCGGTTCCAATATGAATGGAACTCCGCCTGAAAATCCGCCTGATTCGTGCCCGACTCCGATTCCTGAACGAGCCGAAAGGCGTCAGCCATCTCGGATGCCAGAAAATCAGCCACCAGCTCCGGCCGCCTGATCTTCACGTCGTCCAGCAAGCACAGCTTCCCGCTTTCCTCAACATGAGGCCAGGTGAGGAACTCAGGGCCATCACGAAGAAAGAAACTAGGCCGTGAGAAAGGGAATAATTGATCGACATATAGGTCAAGACTCCGCGGCCGGTTTGAGGGTTGAATCAACATGGACCAACCGGCGCTGACGCGGCCCTTCGCACCAGCCGCGAAGGCCGCCTCAGGAAGACGAATGGCGCCGTAACTGTTTACGAGGAACAGGTCGGCATCAAGGAGCGCCTGCTCTCGTAATGCCGCACAGCTTGGCCGACTCTTAGGCGTAGCGTGTGTTTCCACCCTTTTGGACGGCCTCATTCCGGGCGGCGTTCGAGTTGGCGGCATTGACGATGCCGCTCGTGACGACGCTGCGTCGCGGCAAGGCAGCCTTTTGCACCACGCGGGACAGCGAGCCGTCGCCGATGACAAACTCAAGCGGAGCGGGATCGGCCTCGGTAGGCAGTTCACCTACACAGAGGAACGCGCCCTTTCCCCTCTTGACGATCAACTCATATTCCTGTTTGGCGGCGAGGCTGGGCGGATCGCAGTCATCATCCTTGATCGCGCAGCTGCTGGCGATGATCTGGCCTCCCGCCCGGATCTGTGAAAGGGCTGATTTGGCGGCTTCGCAAACTTTGGCATCATCGCCTTTTTCAGACCGGCTGTCATAGCTCAGCGAGTGCCAGGAGCAGTGATGAGGCGAAAGCAGAATGTCATAGGCCAGCACGTCGAGTTCGTTCTGATACTTTTCCCAGAGCTTCTCCCAGATGAGAACCTCGGCATCACCGCCGGTCAGGAAGTTCCTTACCGTCTCGCGGGCGGCCCCATCGGCCAGTTCCATGTTCAGAATCACGCTGGAGTGGTTCTTGCCCATGGCGTCCGCTTCATCCTCGTCAGCCGCCGGTAGAGGCGCCAACAGGCGGGCCTTGAACAACGAGTTTTGGGCCCCGTTCACCTTATCGAAGGTTTCATCGACCTTGACCAGAATCGACGTCAGGTCATCGGTCTTTCCGTCTTCATCTTCACCCAGAACAAGGATGCGATCGCCGTCGCCGATGCCGGTGAACTTCTGGTCGCGCGCGAACTCGACACGGCGCTTCGCCTCAATATTGAAAGCAAGGGCGTCGTCGCAGAGCTTGTGGTCCTTGCTCGCGCGGCGAAACACGATCGGAGAAGACCACACCTCTTTGATCACGATCCGCTTCTCGCCGGCCGGTTTCTCGTCGTCGCCGTAATCCGCCGGGGTGCCAAGGTAGAAATGCTTCTTCAGGCCTCTGAGATGATCCTCGTCCGGGTGGGTCGACAAGAAGACGTCCACATAGGGACGACCCTTCTTATCGGTCTTAAGGCAGCGGCGGAGGTCTGCGGCGACATCGCGCGTGCTGTCTTCGGGGTCGTCGGCCGCCGCCCGAATGTTGCAGTCAACCAGGATATTGGTGCCGGCGCTATCGCCGAGGGAGATCAGCGTCATATCGCCGTTCCCGACAGGATGAAAAATTATCTTTGTTGCCACGTTACTATTTCCTCCGCTGAGCCAGCCGGAGGCTGGCCGGTTGATTCGATCTCATGCACCTATAGGGTTAACAAAATGAGCTTGAGAAGTCAAGCGATCTGTTTTACCCTAAAGGTAATGAAAACTGAGGCGGCATGGAGATACGGTTTGGCACTTCGGATTTGGCGAGAATTTGCAATTGCGGGGCGTCGATCGATCGGCGGTGGGGTACGCTGGTCGGGGCCGCCATCCGGGAGCGGCTTTGCCTGCTCGCCGGCACGCCTACCCTTGAGCTGCTCAGCGAATTTTCCGGTCTGCTGATGGAGCCCCTCAACCTGGATAAACAAGGGCATTTCGCAATCGCCGTCGTTTCGGATTGCAGCCTGCTTGTCCGGCCAGACCATGAGCCGATTCCGCTTTTGCGCAACCGCGTGCTCGACTGTACGAAGGTGAAAAGGCTGGTAATCGAGGAGGTGCAAGGCCATGGGCGCTGAGCTGCCGACCAATTTCTCTCCCGATTACGTTGTTGTGCCCGGCCAGCATCTTGCGGCGGCCCTGGCGACGAGAGGGATGTCGCAGGCTGAATTGGCGGTGCGGATCGGACGCCCGCAGAAGACGATCAACGAGATTGTAAAGGGTAAGGCTGCGATCACGCCCGATACAGCGCTTCAACTTGAACGGGCTCTCGGCATTTCCGCCAGGACATGGAATGGCCTTGAGGCTAACTACCAGCTTCAACTTGCGGAGCAGCGGGACCGCGCCCGACTGGAGGCCTATGCAGACTGGGCAGAGCGGCTGCCGCTCGCTGAATTACGCAAGCGCGGACACATCCCCCAGACTGATTCCAAAGTCGAGCTCGTCAGGCGGTGCTTAAAGTTCTTTGGAATCGATTCCCCAGAGAGCCTTCCAGCTTCGTCGACCGTCGCTTCGTTCCGGCAATCGCCGGCATTTGAACCTGACGATCTGGCGATGTGCGCCTGGCTCCGCCTGGGTGAGCTTGAGGCCGAGAGCATGGAGTGCGCGCCGTATGACCGCGCTCGGTTCCGGTCGCTCCTTGACGGCCTGCGGGCGCTCACCCGAGAAGTGGACCTGCAAAAGGTAAAACGGATGCTGCAAAACGATTGCCGAAAATACGGTGTCGCAGTGTGCTTTACAACCGAGCTGCGCCATACGCATGTCAGCGGCGCGGCGCGGTGGATCGCGCCTGATAAGGCGATGATCCAGCTCAGCTGCCGATACAAATCCGATGACCATTTCTGGTTCACGTTCTTTCATGAGTGTGGGCATATCATACTGCATGGCAAGAAAGAGGGGTTTCTCGAGGGGCGCGGAGCCAGCACCCGCGAGGAGGAGGAAGCCAACGACTTCGCGGCGAATCATTTAATTCCTCGTCAGGCGCTGCTCAATCTGATGCGAGAAAGACCCTTGTCGGAAGAGCGACTGGTCGGGTTCGCGGAGCAAGTTGGTGTCGCTCCTGGTATCGTGGTGGGGCAGCTGCAGAAACGAAAACGCTTGGTGCAGGTTACGCCGTTGAACAAATTGAAGAGGTTTTCATTTGACCTCGCCGCGATCTAGCCCGCCAGCATGGGCGGCGTGGATTCGTTTCGACGTGATCCGATTCTGGGCGGCTTTCTTCGGAAGAAGAAGGCGATGCAAGCAGTGGCGGAGCACAAGCCCGTCGCCTAGGCCGCATGAGCTTGTGCTTTATCAAGAAACCAGTTCCTATGACAACTGCCCACCCAGTTGCCCACCCACAGGCGTATTTTTGGTGCTCAAATCGAATTATTTTACAAAAATATTTCTCCTGTAATCAAGGAGTTAGGGAAAGCGGCCTGCTTCGGGACCAGGAGGTCCGGAGTTCGAATCTCCGCGCCCCGACCAATCTTCTTCTTCTGTTTCAATCAATTACTTGAGGTTCGACTGACTCCGTGCCAGCCTCAAGCTGCAAGGGTGTGCTCAGATTGTGCCCACTGACGCGTTCCATGGCTTTGCGAATTGTTTCCTGTTGGGGGTGGACGTACCGCTTGGTGATGCTCATGTCGCGATGTCCAGCGAGATATGCCAACGTCCAGGGGTCCATGTGCGGTGCCCACCGGGTTAGGCACGTATGCCGTAGCGTGTATAACGCGAATGGCTGAATGTCGAAACTTTTTTGACCCGTATTCTTATCGTCCTTGGATTTGCCCTTGCACGCCTTCGCGTGACGTTTCTTCAGAGTGGATTTTTCCATGTGCCCGCTCTTGGTTGGAGCGGGGAAGATCCATTCACTTTGAGACAGAGTCCTCTGCATATCGAGCACGGATGCCACCCGATTTGACATCGGTATCCGACGTCTCGCATTCTCGGTCTTACCGAAATGGATTTCGAGCATACCATTGCGAACGTTCTCCCACCTTAGACGAAAGCACTCCTCGGGACGAAGACCATTATGCGGCATCGAGAACGAGCTGGCGGTTTTCGCGGACGGCGAGCGCAGCACCGTGGTGCACCATGGTGGGAGACATCATTCCGATTCCAGAATGGCGATGATCGTCGTTGTATCAGGGGAAGAATGTCTGGCAGAAAGCTCGGCTGTCCTGGATACAACCGAAACGATCGGGAAACTCGGGGCGGTATTTCATGGTGCGGAATTGGCTTTCCGAATACGGATTGTCGTTGGAGTATAGGGCCGGCTGTGGGTCTTGGTCACGCTCAGGTCGGCCAGAAGCAGAGCCACCGGCTTGGATCGCATGGCCGATCCGCGGTCGGCATGCCGGCCGAGTTGGCCGGGTTGGATGTTCTGCTTTTCGCAGGTTTCTTCGATGAGCTTCTTGGCCAGTTCGGCGCTCTCGCGAGGAGCCACCATCCAGCCGACGACGTAACGGCTGAAGACATCGAGGATGACGTAGAGATAAAAGTAGGTCCACTTGGCGGGGCCGCGCAGCTTGGTGATGTCCCAACTCCAAAGCTGATTAGGCGCGGTGGCCAGCAGTTCCGGTTTCTGATACTGCGGATGGACGAGTTGATCGCGGCGCTCACGCGTTGCACCATCTTCTTCCAAGACACGATACATGGTCCGAGTCGAGCAAAGATACTGACCTTCATCGAGTAACGTGGCATTGATCGCGGCGGGCGAGCAATCCTGGAAGCGTTCGGAATTCAGCATCGCACGGACGGATTCGCGTTCGTCCATGCTCAACGCCCGAGCTGGAGTTGGCCGAGCGATGGAGACGGGAGGCGAAGCTGGCAGCTTTGGCCCTAACAGCGGGCGCTGCCGGTAGTAAGAAGCGCGAGCCACTCCGAGAACGTCGCAGGCAGATTCGATGCCGACGGTGGAAGAGAGCTGCAGGACGGCGTCCATTGTGGCTTCTCCTCCGCATCGACGGTCGAGATCGGACGGCCTAACAGCATGGCCACTTTTTTTTGAATATCAATCACGATCTCGGCTTTGCGCAGCTCCTCGGTGAGGCGCTGGGTTTCGCGGCGCAAGTGCTGGTTTTCTTCAGCGACGGGATCACGCTTGGACTTGGGGCCACGCTTTTGCGGAGTCAGTGCCTGGAGAACGCCAGCTTCTCGCTCCCGCCGCCAGGTCGCCAACAGCGAAGAGTACAACCCTTCGCGTCGAAGCAGAATCCCGATCCCGCCGGAGCCTTTGGCCTGGTCCACCTCGGCCAAGATGCGTTGTTTGTATTCGCCGGTGAAACGGCGGCGCTTGGCCTGAGCCACGACTTTCGGGGTCCGGGTGGGTCTTAGGATCGGCGCCGACCTTACCGTCAGTGGCACTCCGGTCGCGCTCGCTTCGCTCGGGCGCCCTACGTCCCACCGACGGCAAAGCCGCTGGGGAAGACACGGGAACCATATGGTTATTCATTAAAGAGATTCTTTCTCGCCCTGCTCTGTAATTAGGGTACGAGGAGTGTCTCAACCATGTTGGCACGGAGGGGGAGGCTCGCATGGGTTTCCACCAGTGCTTGCGAACCCGGTGTGCGTAGCCAAAAGCTGCCGGCGTATTCGAATCGGGAGGTTGAAATTCGGCGCGGCAGGATTGGCAATGAGACGTTGCAGGATATTACAACGGTTCATTCGTGCCCGATTTGCTCATTGCGTTTCTGGCGGCCCTCCAGCGTATTTTCCCGGAGTCGCGTGCATACTTTTCTTGGACTGGCTTGCGGGGAATTTGGCTCGGACAGTCTGACGTTCTACTCATCGTGAAGGTGTTGCATCACCAATTCCGCGGTTGGATGACGAGTGCAATGAAAGGCAGCACCTGCGCGGTCTTCCCTCAATAGGGACGGAATCAAACCGCCGCCGCCAGCCTTTTCAGGGCTGGATTCGTGCAAGGCTATCATGAATTAATAACAAAGGCTGAAAACCGCCTGGATGTCCCGAAAGCGACTCATTTATTGGGACGAGAATGGGACCAGATTCTGGCCGATCAAAATTGCCTCTCCCCATTGCTGTCTTATTCCACTCTTGGTATTCAGATCATATCGTGGCGCGCGGTAGTGGCAACATTGCCGGCGACCGGGTCTCTGACGTCGCGTATCCGCCGAGAAAGGCCGGTGGGCAAGCGGCGGGCTGACTGACAATGCCGATATTTCTCCTCACACTTGCGAAGCGGTACGTTGTTGAAAGACGTACTAATGACGAATCACAGTTGAACTCCCTCCGGAAGCTGAGGCAGAACTTGGTCGGCCACGGAGGATATTTGCTACACTGATGCAAGGGAAGGGACCGAAGAATGCTCAGACGCAGCTTCGGGATTCCACTATAGCGATGACGCTAAGAACCTACGTGCAACCGATCTCCGAAGATGTGAAGACCGCTTTAGAGTCCCTGGACACCGATCTTCAGAACATTCTGCACGATTTTTCACGAGGATCTGAGGGAGTCGTTATTTAAGTTGTTTTTTTTGTTATTGTTATGCGCCCGTAGCTCAGTCTGGATAGAGCGTTTGCCTCCGGAGCAAAAGGTCGTAAGTTCGAATCTTACCGGGCGTACCAATCTCACCTTTTCGAATCAACATCTTTGCCTCTACCATCAATCTCAATCCTGCCGCAAACTCCGAAAACGTATCAAAACTGTATCAAAGCCCCGTCATGCAAACTCCTCTGTATCAGAATGCGAGCCTGTCTCGCTGGCCTTGCGGTTGAGCTTGGCTAGCGCCTCGCGTTTCAGCGCTTAGCCGGGTGGCAGAAGCGATGAAGTCTGAATCGCGTCGATGTCGCTGGTCACGCGGCTGAGCAAGTTGCCGGTCTGCTTTTGATCGTGATAGGACAGCGAAAGCTGCTGGGTACGGTGGTAGAGCATGAGACGAAGATCGTGCATCACCCACGGGCCGATACTGGTGGCGACGAACTTCCCGGCGTACGAACAAATGGCGTCGACCACGGCAATCGCCAGCACCATCAGCGCTGCAAACCTCAGAATTGCGAGCTTGTCGTTGCCCACGGTCGACAGGATGAGGGGATTCAACCAACCGTGAATCGACCGTGATTGCACTACGTTGTCGAGGACGATCTTGAGCGGCCACGGTTGCAGAAGATTCGCTATGCCCTCGCCAGCCACAGCAAAGAGACCAAGGAGGAGGACCTTGTAGTGCGGCTTGAGAAGATCCGTGATTTTTAGTGATCGCGTGACTGGCTAGGTGCGCATCGAGGCTCTCTTCGTTTGACGCGCGCCGAGCGAAAACTACACAAGCCGCGTTACATCCACGTTAACCAGGCGGATAACTCCAGCACGTGAACAATTTGCAGCCCACCTTCCAAGTGAAGTTGGCTGCGTTAGTCGAACGCTGTGAATCAATGGCTGATTTCTCAGGCCTTTGCGTCAGCACGAAGGCTCTGTGGCCCACGTTCTTGCTACGGCCCATCAGTTGCAGCCCAATCTCCGAAGCAGTCGAAGGCTGTTCGAATGTTGACTTCCGAGTTGTCGGATAGAAGTGTTTGACGCGATCGTTTGGCGGCGCTGCGCAACGTTCCGCCGGTCTTGCGTCTAGTTTGGAATGCCGCGCCCGGGGTAGCGGCAGCAGGGCTATCGCTCCGCGTGGTGAGCGCTTTCATTCCGCTGGCCGCATTGACAGTTTCGAAGTGGATCATCGATCTGGTGCGTCGCGGCAGTGAAGCATCCCGGTCCGCTGCCGGGCGAGATTGGGATGCTACTCGGCGCGGAATTCCTATTGGCGGCGTTCGGCAATGTTCTGGCGCGTGCCATCGACTACACCGATGCGCGGCTGGCTGATGAATTCACCCGCGAAGTGAGTCTGCGAGTAATGGAACACGCGACGGGGCTCGACTTGGCCTGTTTAGAGGATCCAGCCTTCTACGACAAACTGGAGCGCGCGCGCGTGCAAGCCACCGATCGGATCGGGATGCTCAATGCGATGGGCCGCTTGCTGCTGCAGTTCATCACGCTGGTATCGCTGTCAATTGGCGTGATTGTGTACTCGCCGTGGCTATTCGTGCTGCTGCTGATTTGCGTAGCGCCCGCCTTTGCCGGAGAGAGCCACTTTGCATTTCGCGGATACGCTCTCGCGCACGGGCTCACGCCGCTGCGCCGGGAACTGGATTATTTGCGAGTGCTAGCAAGTAGCGAGGAGAGCGCCAAGGAAGTGAAGTTGTTCGGGATCGCTGGTTACTTGCGAGGCCGCTACGAGACTCTAACCGATGAAGTAATCCGGAAGGACCGCGACCTGAGTCGCAGGCGGTTGTGGTGGGGGTCGGCCCTGGCGATTATCGGCTCACTCGGCTACTACGGAAGCTTCGCATATTTGGTTTGGCCCACGACCAGCGCTGACAGGGTTCCTCAACAGTCCCCTTACTCGATGATGCCGTGGATACGCAGACTCACCAACTGGTCCACTGTGAGACTCTTAACCCCCCGGGCTTGTACCTTCTGAATATAGTCCGGCGTGACCCCGTGGATGCGCATGGAAACAAGTTGGTCCAGCGTCGGGTTGAAGCCTAGATTCCTCACTTGCTTGACATACTCTGAGGTTGCGCCGTGGATACGCAGCGAAACCAGATCGTCAGCGCTCGGATTGTAGCCCATGCCCTTCAGGTCGCGAACGAATTCGGGGCTCACGTCGTGGATGCGCATGGAAACAAATTGGTCCAGCGTCGGGTTGAAGCCTAGGCCCCTCATCTGCTTGACATATTCGGAGGTTGCGCCGTGAATACGCAGCGAAACCAGATCGTCAGCGCTTGGGTTATAGCCCATGCCCTTCAGGTCGCGAACGAATTCGGGGCTCACGTCGTGGATGCGCATGGAAACCAGGTGATCGGCCGTCAACTCGCGCAGACCGAGGTTCTTCAGCTCGCGGATATAGTCGATGCTCACATTGTGGATGCTCATCGAGATCAAATCGTCCGATGAGCCTGGCGCCGCGCCGAGCGAGCGGAGATCGCGCACGTAGGCGGTCTTCACGTCATGCACCGCCATTGAGAACACGGTTTCCACTGGGAGGCCGTTGTAACCGAGCGAGCGCATCTCCGCTACGAAGTTCGCATTCGGCGAAAACGTGAAGGCGCCGGCGCCGTTGCCCGACCGGAAATATCCTTCGCAGCCGAGCGTACCCGCTTCGCGCGCGATCTCAAAGTGCACGGTCGCGCCGGCGGGCGATTCCATCTGCTGCCTCGAGAGGCCGCGAAGTTGTTCCAGCGGAAGCGCCGAGCTACTGGTCATCTGGGAGCGCTCGGAAAAGCGGTGCAGCGTGAGTTGAACCTTGCCGCCAGCCGGCGCTTGATCGGTGTGCGATGGATCGATGATCCACTGGCCGGTGATGATTTCCTCGGCCGGAAGAGCGTAGGCAAGCGTGAGCGCACTGAGAGCGAGCAGAGTGATGCGAGTCATAATTTTCGTCCTTTGAATTAGTCGAGAATTCCGTACTGCTTCAGCTTGATCAGTTTATCCAGACTGAGATCCCTGAAGCCGTGCTTCTGGGCTTTGCGCACGAAGTCCACGTCCACGCCGTGGATGCACATCGCGATCACGTCGTCGGCGGTGAGGTTCGGATAACCTAGCGCGCCAATTTGCTTCACGGTGTCAGGGTTGGCGCCATGGATCTCAAGCGACACCAGCTTGTCGAAATTCAGCTCGCGAACGCCGGCCTGCTTGAATTGCTCCGCGATTTCGGGAGTTACACCATGGATCTTGAAGGAGACGAGCTGCTCGAAAGTCGGCGTACCGAAGCCCGCCGATTTCATTTGCCGTGTGAACTCGGGCGTTAGACCGTGGATGTACATGCTTACGATCTCGTTGGGCGTTAGTTTGTATCCCAGCTCCTGCATTTCTACAATGTCGGCAGGCTGGGCTCCGTGAATCGCAAAGCTGACGATCTCATCTACCTTCAACTTCAGCCCAGCGGCCAAAAGCTCGCGGACATAGTCCGTAGTGACACCATGAATCTTGAGCGAGATGAGCTGGTCGACGGACAGATCTTTGTAACCGAGGGCTGCGATGCCGCCCACAAAACTCTTGTCCGAGGATGGCTCAGCCGTCTGCTCGGCCTGCGCGGCGGGCTGGGCCATGGCAACCAGTTTTGCCTTCGGTGTCTGAATCACCCGCTGCTCGACCTGTTGGTCAACCTGTTGGTCAACCTGGCTTGCCGTTGGCTCGGGACGCTGCTGATACAAGGCATTCACCAGACGCACGCTTTGCGCGGCGTGATCCAGACGGAGCCGCGGAGGCCCGCCCGATGTAGCCCAAATAGAAACAACGCACAACACGATGGCAACTCCGGTGACCCAATCGGCATGGATCTCAGAGGGTGAAGATGCAGGATCGCGTTGGGGATCCAGGAGGCGGCGAACGCGCTGGAGCAACGAACCGGAGTTGGCGGCCATGACAAGGCGCGGAGTCGCAATACGGATCTTCTCCAGTTCCGTTAGTGCGCGCGCGTAAACCAAAGCGTCGCCGCAAACCGCGACAGCCAGATCGTCACAGCAGTTCTCCCGCTCCGCCCGCATTTGGCGGCCAACCCACCACACGGCTGGATGGTAGAACAACAGAGTTTCGATGGCGGTCTGGACCAGGTTCACCAGATAATCGTGGCGGCGGATGTGGGCCAGTTCATGCGCCAGCAGCGCTTCAATCTGGCTAGGCGCGAGGCCAGAGATAGCGCTCGCGGGCAACAATACAACCGGGCGGATCCAGCCGATAACCGCGGGCGTATGCGCAGTGGCGGATTCCCAGAGGCATACCTTCCGCGAAATAGTCAGGCGCTTGGCGAGTCGAGCCATGCTCTCCTGCCAGAACGCCTCCGCCAGCCGAACATTGCGGCGTTTCCAAAGTTGCGTCACCACCCATCCGCCGAGTGAACGGATAGAGAGCGCCGTCACTCCCGCGACCCATATGTAAACCAGGACCGGGAAATAGTCCGGCATGCGGTCGCGCCACGATGTTGTCGCCGCCGCGCGCTGAGCGATATTGCCGGCCGGAGCGGCGATGGAACTCTGGGAAGCTGGCGGGTGCAACGGCGTTGCGATGTCGCCGGAGTCCAGGTAGACGAATGTAGCGCCGACCGATGCCAGCATCAGCAACATAGCGGCCATCGCTCGGATGTATCGTGCCTGCGCGCCGCTATTCGGAAGAGCGTGTCGCGCGGCCCCGAGCAACGCCGCGATGCCGGCTCCCTGCCACACAAAATGTATTAGCGTCCATCCAAGAGTATTTGTGAGATTCATTTCGTGCCTCGCTCATATTCGTCCAGAAGTTTGCGTATCTCTTCCAGCTCTTGCGGTGTTGCTGTTTTCGCCGAAAGGACCTGCATGACTAGCTCACCGGCGGAACCGTCGAATGCGCGACCCACCAAGTCGCCCACCAGTTGCCGTTGCGTTTGCTCTTTTGGAACGCTGGCCTCATAAACGTGCGCGCGCTGAAACTGGACCTCATTGCGGCGAACCAATGCTTTTTCGGCCATGATCTGCGTGAGTTTCAAGACGGTAGTGTACCCCGTCGGTTTGGTTTGGTTCAGAATGTCGTGGATCTCGCGCACGGTGGAAGGACCGTGGTTCCACAAAACCCGCAGGATTTCCAGTTCCGCGTCCGTGGGCCGATTGGAAGGTCTCCGCATGCAGGATCTTACTACGAAATTATTCGTAGTGTCAACGAAATTCTTCGTAGTCTAGCTCGGAGAATTGTCACGATGATGTCGGGGTTGCCGCAACCGTCCCACCACGGCGTGATTCACGACAACTCCTCCATCATCGCGATCTCGACTTCTTGACTTTTTCGTCGGCGCTCGGGTTCGTCGCCCAGGCTACGCACAAAAAGTGGCTATAAAATTGCACACGATCGCTGCAATGGGGGTACGGACGATGGATCCGGCGCACGTTCGCGAAGACTGGCGCACCTGCTTCACTGAAGAGGAACGGCAAGCTATCCGCCAGCAGTTGGAGCGGATGTTGGCGAATCCCCTGTTCAAATACAGCAAGCGTTATCCGAACCTCTTGCGCTTTGTGGTGGAAAGCACCCTGGAGGGTCGCACGGAGGAGTTGAAGGAACGCTCCCTGGGGGTAGCGGTCTTCGCACGCGAACCGGATTACGACACGAATCTCGATCCGGTAGTGCGCACCACGGCGGGTGAGATCCGCAAGCGAATCGCGCAATACTATCACGAACATGGGCACGAAACCGAAGTCCGCATCGATTTGTCGCCGCGATCATATATCCCGGAATTCGAGATGCATGGCCCCGTCCAGTCCACCGCCGCACCGGCCCTCGAAGCGGCTCCGAGCACCAAGCCTCCTGCGGTACATCGATGGCCGTGGCTAGCGATAGGGGCGTTGGCCGGGCTGTTGGTTGTGTCCGGCTTTTGGCTCGGGCCTTGGGGAAGGCGAAGCGATCTCGACCGTTTTTGGAAGCCGGTCCTCGATTCCTCAAATACCGTCCTGCTGTGCATGGGGCAGCGCGAGTTTCTCGGATCGTCACCTGAACCCGGACAATCGTTGCTGACAGATCTGCCAAGTCCCTCCAACGGTCCCGTCACGCTTTTCCAGTTGTATTATATGGGCAGTCAAAATCTGTCTGTGCCGGACGTGACTACCATCGCCAGGCTTATCGGACTGCTGCAGACCAAGGGCAAGACATTCCGCATCCGCGGCCAACTTTCCACCGGTTTCGCCGACCTCCGGGATGGGCCGGTTGTGCTGCTGGGCGGATTTGATAACGACTGGACCATGCGCCTGACAGGTCCGATGCGCTTCAGCTTCGAGCGCGACCACGACACGTTTTGGATTAAAGACCGCCAGAATCCGTCCCGGAAGGATCGCTTCGTGAATTACCGGACACCTTACCTCAGTCTCACCGAGGACTACGCGCTCATCTCCCGGACGTTGGATCCCACCACCGCCCGGATGGTCGTTGTAATCGGAGGACTCACCGGTTACGGCACCGTGGCCGCTGGTGAGTTTCTGACGGATCCCGCCTACCTCGAGACCATGGCCAAAGGCGCCCCGCCGGGCTGGGAACGGAAGAATATCCAACTCGTCTTGGCGACGAAAGTCATTCACGGGGCCTCCGGGCCGCCTCGTATCGTGGATCGCTACTTCTGGTAGGACTAACCGATTGAAAGGGACCGCTCAGGCCGAGTGGCCGGCCTGAGCGGCACCATCCCAACTAGAACATGAACTTCAGTCCAAGCTGAATAACGCGCGGATCGTATGCCGATGTGATCGCTCCAAAATTGCTGGAGCCATAGGTCGCGCTGATGCTGTTGAACTGCGTATGGTTGAGCGAGTTGAACGTCTCCGCGCGGAATTGCAGGGTGGCTCCTTCTGGATTCCACCACTTGATGCCGGAGAAGTCTTTGAACAGGGAGGTATCGAGGTTGGTGCGGCTCGGCCCTATTACAGCATTCTTAGGAGCGCTGCCGAAACCGCAAACCTGCGTTGCGCAAACGGCCGTATCATAACCGAACGACGCGGTGCTGAAGAACTGAGCCACGTCATTCGGATAGGTCACCGGGGCGACCTGGTTCGGACGGTTGGTGTAATTGCTCATGCCCAGAGTCGCACCGGACATGGTTATGTTATAGGGAAGTCCCGATTCGGCGGTCACGATACCGGACAACACCCATCCGCCAAGCAACGTCTTAACCACCTTGCTGGACGCGTCTCTGAAGAACGGCAACTGATAGACATAGTTGCCGATGAAGATGTTGGTACGGTTGTAAGTGCTTAAGCCGTAGTCGTACGCAAAATTGTACGGATTGGAAACGGTCTGCAAATCGCCGCCATTGCCGCCGGCAGCCGACCCGGCTGTAGAATCGTACGCTTTCGAGTAGGTGTAGGCAATTTGCAGGGTCAGCCCTTTGGTGGCTTGCATCCGCATCTGCATCTGGAGCCCGTTATATTTCGAGTTCCCCGCGTTTTCGTACAGCAGGACGGAACCAAGGCCTGGGTAAGGCCGGATGGCATTGATGTTCAAGCTGCCGGCCACCACTTGTGGGCCCAGCGGATTGTTGGGTAAAGGAGAGTTGATATCCGCAGCGAGGTTTTCATGACGCCCGACATTGCCGACATAGGAGGCTTGTACCACAGTCCCCTTCCATATTTCGTGTTGTACACCGACACTCCACTGATAGCTGGTCGGATTCTTATAGTTGGTCAGGCTAATGCCCGTAATGCCAGGGGGCAGAATGGGGGCCACGGCAGCGGTTCCCGTGAGAACGCTGGTTGCGGGATTCGAAAGATATACGTTTGAGACAGTTGGAGCCTCGCTGAATGGAACGTTCGGACCCATGTTATAGACATCGTTGCCCTGCACGCGTTCGTACATGATGCCAAAGCCGCCGCGAATTACAGTCTTTCCGGCACCGGTAGGATCGTAAGCGAATCCCAGCCGGGGGGCCCAGTTGTTCCAATGGTTGTTCGTATTGTCAAGCGGTGTACCGTTCTGGCCGGAGATCGCGATGCCGTTGGTATATAGCAACGTGTTGGAAAGCACTCCAACGCCGTGGGTCAGGCCGGGGCTGTTGGGTGAAATGACCCCGGTTGTTGGGTTAACGAAGCCGGCATCGGCCGGATTGTAAAGGCCGGGGTAGAAGTTCGACAGCCGGCTGTTCTGTTCATAGGTGTGCGGGATGCCCTCCCAGCGCATGCCCAGGTTCAGGGTCAGGTGGTTGCTCACGCGCCAGTTGTCCTGTAAGTACCCGGAATAGGAATTGTCGGCCCAGTTACCGAAGTCCTGAACAGCCGTTTCGTTGTAGGAATTGGCATAGCCAAGCAGGAAATCGGCGAAGCCCACGCCCGTATAGGTGCCATTGAAGGTGTACTGGCCGTTGGTAAAGCCGAACAGTTGCTGCTTCTTCAAGGCGCGCATATACGACACGCCCATCTTGAAGTTATGGCGGCCTTTGTTCCAGGACAGGTCCTCGCGGATTTGGTAATCGTTAAAGGCGTTGGCCCACGGCGACGCGTTGCCGGTGGAAAACGACGAGTTGATACCGCCGCCCTGGAAAGTGACGGCTGGCAGGCGACTCTGGACGTTGGCCCCGAACAGAGTGGGCGGGTCAAAGCCGCTGGTCCGCTGGTAAACGCCCCCGAGGGTGTTGTCGATGGTGTTTCCGTTGTAGGAGAAGGCCACTTCATTCACGACACTCGGGCTGATGCTGTAGGTGGCATGAACCACAGCGCTTTTGGTTGGATTGTTGAAAGTCGAGTGGATGCTGGGATATGTGTCACCGCTCCACAGGGGGGTGCCTTCGCCTTGAGAGAGTTGCTCGGATGCAAAGTGCCCGAAAATCCAAAGCTTATCGGTAACATGCTCGTCGATACGAACTATCTGTTCGCCCACATTGGTCGGGGTGTTATTGCCGCCAATAAAGGTCGGGTTCAAGGCCGTCCCCGAGTTTTGCGGGTTCAGGGCGCCGGTTGCGAGAAACGCTTGCGCAACTGGGCTGATCAACGAGACGGGAATGGTGTTGTTCGGGAAGGGCTTTCCCGGTGTCAGACCCAGCGCGGTGTAACGCGCGAGCTCCGCCGGATTCAATTGGCTGGCGCTGGGAACGTTAATGGCGTAGGGAAAGACCCCACTCTCCATGGCTGACGTAGGGGTCGGCGTATTGAAGCTCCCGCCCTGAACCATCTTCCGCCATTCCTGGTTATAGAAGAAAAAGGTCTTGTTACGGTCCTTGTTGTAATGCGGCAGGATCACGGGGCCGCCGAGATTGAATCCGTAGACGTTATACCGCAGCTCTGGGACGACCACGTTGGTGGTGGGGACTGAATTGGTGAAATAGTTGACTGCGTCCAAGGCGTCGTTGCGGAAGAACTCCCACATTCCGCCATGAAAGTCCCGCGAGCCGGACTTGAATACCATCGACAGCGTGGCGCCGGAACCTAAGCCGTAGTCCGCTGAGTAATTGGAGGTTAGGACGCGAAATTCGGCTACCGCGTCGAGCGACGGCATGAGCTCGAACTTGCCGCCCGAACCGCGGTCGTAGTCTTCGCCGCCATCCACCATAAACAGGTTGTGATCGGGACGCTGGCCGTTGAAACTGATAATGGCGTTGCTGCCCTGTGCGCTGGGCCCGTTGAAAGCAGGCAAAGCGGAGGCCGCGCCCGGAGTGAGCGTAGCCAACTCATACAGGTTGCGGCCGTTCATTGAGAGGTTCAAGACCTGCGTGCCAGTAACTACGTTGCTAATTTCACCGGAATCGGCCTGGACGCTGATAGCGGTCGCTTCGACGTTGACGCTCTCTTTGGTCTCGCCGACTTGAAGCGCGATATCAACGCGAGCGCGATCGCCAACGTTGAGGATGAGGTCTTTTTGTTCAAACTTTTTGAAGCCGGAAATCTCGGCCGCGACGGTGTATTTTCCGACGCCAAGCGCGTTGGCGACGAATTGACCGGCCTCGTTGCTGACGTTCCGGAGAATCTGGCCGGTTGCGGTGTTTGTTATCGTAATTTGAACGCCAGGAACGGCAGCCCCTGACGGGTCTGTAACCGTTCCGACAATGGTTGCATCTTGCGCCATAGCCGGCAATGCAAGGGCCAGGGCTAGAATGAAGAGTAGCGCTAACTGACGTGGTTTGACGTAATTCACTTTTCCCTCCTTGAATGAATGCGGGTAATTTAATCGACCCGTGATGCTGAACTGAAGCTACCGTATTATAGGAGTCCTACTTGGTTTTTATTAGAGGATTACGGTAACATACTGTATATTCGTTGTGTTTTCAATGGATTATTGAGCCTGTCACGCAGCGATCCATGCCGTTTCAATTTGTTAAGCTTTTCGAGATCAGGGCGTTGCTCGGTGTGGTCTTAACCGTTACACCGAGTTTACTGGCCGCTTGACATTGTTCAATGTATGATAGGCGATGCTGAGAATAGACTGTGTGACGGCCAGTAACTTCCGAGATCAAACTGCCGAGCGGGCTCGATCACGCCATTTGCGGCGCGCCAGGGGGATGTAAGGGGAGTACACTGAAGCGAATGCAATTGCGCGGACAGTCTCGCGCCGCAAAGCTTTCGAGCCGCGGGTTTGTCACGGGTAGCCCCGCGCTTACGGCCAGCGTACTGATTCTCGCCGTCGCCGTGCTCTGGTTGGCCGCCGCACCTCCAGTGACCGAGAGCCCCATCCGATTCGATTACCGGCCAATCGATTTCAAGCTGGAGAGTTGTGAAACGCCCGATCGCCACGCGCCGGAAACGATGGCGGGCGGCGTGGCTATCTTCGACTACAACAACGACGGCAAGCTGGACGTCTTTTTCACCAATGGGGCCGACATCAAAACGCTTCAGAAGAACTCCGGGAAGTACTCGAACCGCCTTTTCGAAAACGATGGTACGGGCCACTTCCGGGACGTTACCGCCCGAGCCGGCTTGACCGGGACCGGCTACGATACCGGCGTCGCTATTGGCGACTACGACAACGACGGGCACGAGGACATATTCGTCGGCGGCGTGTATCACAACACGCTGTATCACAACAATGGAGACGGCACGTTTACCGACGTGACCGCGAAGGCCGGCCTCGCCTCAAAACCCGACCCCCAGTACGGCCCGCTTTGGTCAGTGGGCGCCGCGTGGGTGGATGTCAACAATGATGGCCTTCTGGATCTGCTGGTTGTGAATTACCTCCAGTGGGACGGCGACAAGGAGCCGGTGTGTCTGGATAACGGCCACAAGGAATACTGTCACCCGAAGTTTTACGGCAAGACACCCAACCAGTTATTTCTAAACAACGGCGATGGCACATTCACGGACGTCTCGGCATCTTCCGGTTTGCGGGCGCATCCGGGCAAAGGGATGGGCGTGGGAGTGGCGGACTACAACTTGGAAGGACGGATGGACTTCTTCATCGCCAACGACAAGCTGTTCAATTCTTTGTTTCACAACCAAGGCGGTGGAAAATTCGAGGAAGTAGCGTTCGACGCCAATGTGGCGTTGCGGGAAAATGGTACCTACATCTCCGGCATGGGCGTGGATTTCCGGGATCTCGACAACGACGGTTATCCCGATATCTGCCTGGCAGCTCTGGACAACGAAACTTTCCCCATTTACAGGAATACCGGCAAAGGAGACTTCGTCGAAGTAACTTCGCAGAGTAAGATGGGCCAATTGAGTGCTGCTATGTCCGGCTACTCACCGATGATCGCTGACTTCGATAACGACGGATGGAAGGACATCTTTGTCTCGCGAGGCCATGTGCAATCGTTGCTGGCATCGTCCCACTTGTTGGTGGCGCAGAATAACACGGTATTTCGCAATCTGGGCGGCATGCGGTTTGCCGCCTTCACGGCAGAAGCCGGGTTCGCGGAGTTGGCGCCCTCGCGGCACCGCGGCTCAGCCATGGGTGACCTCGACGGTGACGGACGCCTGGACATTGTGGTGAGCGCGCTCAGCGCACCCGCTGAAATCTGGATGAACCGAACCCCAAACTCGAACCATTGGCTGGAGCTCAAGCTGGAAGGCACCAAGAGTAATCGCGATGCCATTGGAGCGCGCATCAAGATTGTCACTAAGAGCGGCGCGCAATACAATCACATCACTACGGCGGTGGGTTACGCCTCCTCCAGCGCAGGCCCGGTGCATTTCGGACTGGGCCAGAACACATCGGTGGACCTGGTTGAGATTCACTGGCCATCGGGCATCATCCAGGAACTTAAAGATGTGCCAGGCGATCAGATCTTGAAAGTGAAAGAGCCGCCGCAATAACACTGTGCTATACAATCCTGTGCTCTACAATGTGGCTGAGTGTGGATGATCGGGCGGTTTTTAATTGTGGCAGGCATCGGCGTAGGGATGTTGCTCCTCGCCGCGGAATTTGCTGGATCGCCCCCCGGCGGTAACTCCACGCCGCGCTTTGATGACATCACCAAGCAGGCCGGCGTCACCTTCGTCCATCTGAAAGGGAACAAGGGCGTCGCCAATATCATGGACGAAGCTGGCCCGGGAGTCTGCGTGTTCGACTTCGACGGAGACGGCTGGCCGGATATCTACTTCGTCAGCGCCCGCGATCTTTACGGCCGGGGTCTCGCGGCCCGCAACGCCCTGTACCGGAACAATGGCGACGGCACGTTCACGGACGTGACCGACAAAGCCGGCGTGCCGGGTACCGGATATGGCCTGGGCTGCACGGTCGGCGACTACGACAACGATGGCTATCCCGATCTCTACGTCATGCAGTACGGCAAAAACGTGCTGTATCACAACAACGGGAACGGCACCTTCAGTGACGTCACCGCGCAGGCGCACGTGGACGGCGCCGACTTTGGCACACGGCTGCACACAGGCGCAACCTTTTTCGACTATGACCGCGATGGGAATCTCGATTTGTACGCCGGCGGCTACGTGGATTTCGGCCCGGAGGTGAAGCAGACCTGTACTATCGCCGGCGCGGAATCAAGCTGCCCGCCCAGCGAGTATCGCGGCAGCCCGGACGTGCTGTATCACAACAACGGCGATGGCACATTTACGAACGTCACCAAGGCTGCGAAGATCTATCAGCCCAACGGCAAAAATCTATCGGTGATCGCATCCGACTACGATAACGACGGCTGGCCCGATTTGTTTGTTGCCAACGATGGGATGGAGATGTACCTTTATCACAACAATCAGGACGGCACCTTCACTGAGTCCGGCCTCGCGGCGGGCGTGGGATTGACCGAGGACGGCGGCGGCATGGCGGCCATGTGCTTGTCGGTGGGCGACTACGATAACGACGGGTTACTGGATCTGTATGTTTCCGATTTTCAGGACATACCGCACCATCTGTGGCGCAATAACGGCGATGGGTCGTTCGAGGAAGTCGGCCGCAAGGCGGGCATCGCCACCATCACCGCGCGCTTCCTGAGCTTCGGAGGCGGCTTCACCGACTTCGACAACGACGGTTGGGTGGATCTGTTCATCGCTAACGGGCACGTCTATCAGGGCGTGGAGAATTCGACCGTGAAGGGTCATTACAAGCAGATCAATCTGCTGTTTCACAACAATCACAACGGCACGTTTACCAACGTAACTGCGCAGGCGCAGGCCCACGGGACCGGTTTTTCAGTGCCCCACCTGGGGCGCGGCGCGGCCTTCGGCGACCTATTCAACGACGGCCACGAGGATATTGTGGTGGGCAATAACGATGACTCGCCGTCGATCTTGCGAAACCGCAGTGGAGGAACTAATCACTTCGTGAGTTTCAAGCTGGTGGGCACACGTAGCAATCGCGACGCCCTGGGCGCGCGCATCCGTGTGAAAGCGGGCGGCGTTTCCGAGATCCGCGAAATTTCGGGCGCCGGCAGCTATCTTTCCACCAGCGATACCCGCGCGCACTTCGGCCTGGGACAGAGCACGCAAATCGATAGCGTCGAAGTGAGCTGGCCGAGCGGGATCCGCCAGGAGTTCCATAATGTCAAGGCTGACCAATTCTACGTAATCGAAGAGGGAAAGCCGGCGATTCGGACGCAGGTCATCGCACGGCGCCCGGCGCGCAGGTAGGATGTGACGTTGCTGAAAAAGTCTTTCGCAGGGCACGGCCCTGCGCCACTTGGGATGCATTTCCTTGATCTGCAGTTGTGGGGCAGGGCCATGCCCTGCCTAGTGACATTTCGAGAGACTTTTTCAGCAACGTCAGGATGTGTGTGCACTATGGCCGGCCTATTTATCCGGCTGCAGCGTGGGTGCGTGACCGGTCACCTTCTGCAGGTTATCCTCGTTTTTCTGCTCGCGCAATTGGTGGACAATGGCCAATTCGGCTTTGGATTCGGCGGGTTTACCCGCTTCCTTGTACACACGCGCCAGACGGAAATGGGCATCGGTCTTGGAACCATCGAGCCGTATGGCTTCCTGGAGCGCCCGAGTGGCGCGGGCGTACAGTTTTGCCCGCTCAAAGAAGATTCCGAGATCCAAATGCGCGATGCGGACGCTCCGGTCGAGAGAGACCGCCTTGTCGAGAAGCGGCTTCGCCTTCTGAAAGTCGTTGCGGCGAATCAGCACGTCGGCTAGCCAGGCCCACGCCTGCGCATTGGCTGGGTCGTGATCCAGTTCCAGACGGAATTCGCGTTCGGCCTCCTTGTCCTTTTGCTGCGTCCAATAGATATACCCGATGGCGAAATGCACGTTGGGCTGAGTGGGCGATTTCGCGATGGCAGCCTGCAGTTCCAGGATGGCTTCCTCCGGGCGCGCGAGACCATCCAATGCCTCTGCCATGAGCACATGCGTGGACGCATTATCTGGGTCGTGCCGCTCAAGCCATTGATATTCCGGCAACGCACGCTGGTATTGCGAGGACGACACTAGGCTCTGCGCGAAGTAATAGTGCAGCTGCGCGTTCTCCGGGTCGGCGGCAAGCGCAATCTCCAGGTTCGTGGCGGCCTCTTCGAACATGCGGCCGCCGTAGTAGCTCATGCCCAGCAGGGTGGGTGCCTGCGTATTTTGGGGGTCGAGTTTCAGCACCGTCTGGAAACGCTGCACCGCTTCGCGAAAACGCCCGCTCTTGAACTCGGCCAAGCCGAGGTTGAGCTGGATTTGCGGAATATTCGGGTCGATTGCCAGGATCTTGCGGTAACAGACTGCCGCGGCGTCGTACTGCTCGGCGTGGGAGAGCGCGAGCCCCGTGCTCGCCAGGGCGTTGATGTCTTTGGGCGTCGTAGCCGGCAGGTGGTCGCAGCCGCCAGGCTGCGCGTTCAGACACCCGGCCCAGAACAGGAATGAGATCGCCGCACAAATTCGCATCTTTATCTTCGGTCTTTGCACGCCACACACCATCGCTACCAGCATAGATCAGCCATACAGGAACGGCGCCTGGAGCATTCCGGTGTGGGGCACGTTGGTAACCTGCGCGCCGATTGCCAATCGGCGCAAAAAGCGCGGGTTACCAACCCGCGCGCAGGATGCCATCCTGCCCCACAACCAAACTGACCCACTACCAGCATTCCGGGCATGGCGTGAGACCTCTTCAATCGCCTCCGGAGGATCTCTACATACCCTCAATATCGCCTTTGTGCAGCGCCTTTCTCGACGACTGCCGTCTAATATAAACCCATTAGAATTCAACGACATACCTAACGGAGGACGAATTGCTACGCCAGCTATCAGTCAGGGAATCGGCAGATGAGTGTACGGGTGGGAAAAATCGAGTTTGGCGCTGCGGACTTTGTTGTAATCGCAGGCCCGTGCGCGGTTGAGTCAGAACGGCAAATCCTCCGGACCGCCGAAGCTGTAGCTGAAGCTGGCGCGAAAATGCTCAGGGGTGGGTCATTTAAACCAAGGACCTCGCCTTACGCGTTTCAGGGGCTCGGCGCCGAGGGCCTAAAACTATTAGCCCGTGCGGGCCGGGAAACCGGATTGCCGGTCGTGACCGAAGTCATGTCGGACATGCAGGTCGACTTGGTCGCCGAGTACGCCGATATGCTCCAAATCGGTTCGCGCAGCATGGGGAACGAGGCATTACTTGCCGCGGCAGCCGCTTCCGGCAGACCTATCCTACTCAAACGCGGCATGTCGGCGACCGTCGAAGAGATGGCCGAGGCCGCCGAATCGATGCGCCAACACGGAAACCCACGAATTGTCTTATGCGAGCGCGGCATCCGAACCTTCGGAACGGCCACGCGCAACACCTGCGATATCGTGGCGGTTCCCCTGCTCCAGCGTCTAACTGGGCTACCTGTCATCGTTGATCCGAGTCACGCCACGGGAGTTCGCGAGCTCATCTCTCCAGTCGCCCGCGCCGCAGTCGCCATAGGTGCCGACGGCCTGATCATCGAGGTTCATCCCGACCCGGATCGCGCGCTTAGCGACGGCGCGCAGTCACTCACCTTCCAGCAATTTCGCGAATTGATGGGCGACATTCAGCCGTTCGCCGGCATCTGGTCCGAGCGCCGCAATGGGGTTTGCGCCTGTGTTTAAGATCGCCATTCTGTTGGCAACCTATATATTCACAGAAGCCCCACGCTACGAGCCCCGAGCTTGGCTCGAAGGCCGCGACCGTTTTCCGGAAGGCGCCGCGTTGACGTTCGTATCCAGCGGTTCGCGCCGTCCCGTCGTCCCCGGCTTCTATGCGACGGCCGATGCGAACATCTCCTTTGACGGCGCGCGCGTGCTGTTCTCCGGCCGGCGCACACGTTCGACGCCGTGGCAGATTTGGGAACTGCCGCTGCTCCGCGGCGCACCGCGTCAAATCACCTCGGGCGACACAGATTGCATACGTCCGTTTTATCTCCCCGAAGATCGCATCGTGTACACACGCGTGGAGGCCACGGAATCGTTCCTTGAAACGGCATCGCTCGTGGATGGCAAAACGAAGCGCCTGTCCTTCGTACCCAACCGCTATCTCACCGACGACGTTCTCCGCGACGGCCGTATTCTGTTCGAAGCAGGTACGGCCAAACGCGAGCTATACACCGTGTATCCCGACGGAACGGGCGTCGAGGCGGTCCGTTGCGATCATGGTCCCGATCGCGGCAACGGCCGCCAGCTATCTTCGGGCGATTTGATTTTCGATCTCGGAGCCGGTGGACTCGCGCGGTTCACCTCAGCTCTTGCCGAACAGGTTGCCGATGCGCCCGCCGACACTCCCAATGTTGCCGGTCCGATCGCCGAAGTCTCACTCGCCACCTGGATCGTCTCCGAACGCGCCGCTTCCGGATATTTCGGCCTGTATGTTTGGGACACCGCCCGGAAGCGCCTCACACCTCTCGACATTTCCGCAAACGCCAACTCCGTAGATCCCGTGATCGTCGCCACGCGAGCCGCCCCAACACGCTTCCCCTCGGGCCTTGTCCCAACGCGCACCACGGGCAATCTTCTGTGCCTGAACGCCCACGTCTCGCGTACTCCGCTCCCTGAGACGCCGCTCCACACAGTCCGAGTGTACACCGAGGACAATCGCGAATCCCCGCAGCTTCTGGGCGAAACAGCCATCGAACCCGATGGGTCATTCTTCATCGAAGTCCCCGCCGACAAGCCCATCCGCATGGAACTCCTGGACGCCGCTGGCCGCATCATTCGCGCCCAGCACGACTGGTTCTGGATGCGCCCGAGTGAACAGAGAATCTGCGTGGGCTGCCACGCCGGCCCTGAGCACGCGCCGGACAACAAAGTGCCCGGCATTCTCCTAAAGACCACCACACCGGTGAAAATGCTGGAGGCGAAATGAAGCCAATCCTTTTCCTGTTTGCAGGCCTCGCGTTGATGGCAGCCGACCGGGCATCGACTTCAAAGCGGCCGCCGGCCGCCCCACCGATCCGCTTTGAAGATGTGACCGCGCAGTCCGGCATCCGTTTCACGCATTCCTTCGGCGCGGAACAACTCGGATCGCTCGTGGAATCCACCGGCGCGGGCTGCGTCTGGTTCGACTACAACAACGACGGTAAGCCGGATCTCTACGTCGTGAGCGGACGCCCGCTTGAGGCCGGCATGCATCCTTATCCGCTGCGAAAGCCGCCCGCGGCGGCGCCCCACAATCACCTCTATCGCAACAACGGCGACGGCACCTTCACCGACGTCACCGATCAGGCGGGCGTACCCGGCGACGGCTTTTCGTTCTCCGCAATCGCGGCCGACTTCGACAACGACGGCTACACCGATCTGCTGGTCACCTCCTACGGTCACGTAACGCTCTATCGCAACCGCGGCGACGGAACGTTCGAAGACGTCACGGCCAAGGCCGGCCTCAACGTGAAAGGATGGGCCATCGGCGCCGCCTGGTTGGACTACGATCGCGATGGTTGCTTGGATCTCTTCATCGGACGCTACGTGAAGTTCGATCCCGCCTACCGCGCCTATTATCCCGCCGACAACTATCCCGGTCCGCTCGATTATCAGGCCGATTCGAATCTCCTCTTCCACAACAACTGTCATGGCGGGTTCGAAGACGTGAGCGAGAAGGCCGGCATCGCCGCGTTCAAGGGCCGCACCATGGGAGTCACCGCGGCCGATTTCGATGGCGACGGCTACCCCGACATCTACGTCGCAAACGACAAGACCGAGAATTTCCTATTCCACAACAAGCGCGATGGCACGTTCGAAGAAATCGCCATCGAAGCTGGAGCGGCCTTCGGACAAAACGGCGAATCGACCTCGGCCATGGGTCCGGTCTTCGCCGATCTTGAAAACAACGGACAGCCCTATCTGTGGGTCACGGATTCGAAATATAATCGTCTGCTCAAATACACCGGACAACTGCCATTCGCGGACGTCACGCAACAGGCCGGAATCGCGCAGTACACCGCCCAATACACGAGCTGGGGAACCGGCATCTACGATTTCGACAATGACGGTTTCAAGGACATCTTTATCTCGCATGGCGGCTTGATTCACCTCATTCCCCAGGAACATTCCCTGTTCCGGAATCTCGGTGGCGGCAAATTTGAAGACGTCTCCACCACCGCCGGTCCATTCTTCGACACCAAGACCGTTGGCCGCGGCGCCTGCTTTGCCGACTACGCGAACGACGGCCGCATCGGCGCCTTTCTGGTGAACCTCGGCGCGCCCGGTGTGCTGCTCCGCAACGTGACCGCGCCCTTAGGCCACTGGCTGGAGGTCCGGCTCATCGGAACAAAAAGCAATCGCGACGGCATCGGTGCGGTGGTCGAAGTGAGCGCGGGTGGCGCCCAGCAGCGCTCGGAGCGCGTCGCCGGTTCGGGCTATCTGAGTCAGGACGATTGGCGCCTGCATTTCGGACTCGGCGCAAACACGAAAGCCGACAAAGTCACAGTCGCGTGGCCGAGTGGCAAGCGGCAATCGATCGAGAACGTCGCCGCCAATCAGGTGCTAACGATCCGGGAGCAATGATGCTGCGCCTTGCACTTCTCACCGTGGGCTTCGCGCTGGCCGCGACGGCGCAATATCCAAGCCCCGTCGATCTGCGCGTCTCGCCGGACGCGAGGCGCCTCTACATCGTCTGCCAGGGGACCGACGAACTGGTGGTCGCCGATACGAAGTCGAAATCGATAGTGGGCCGCGTAAAAGTCGGCCACGTTCCCCGAGGCATCGCAATAACGAATGATGGCCAGCGCGTCTACGTCACGAATTCCTGGGCCGACACGGTAACTGAAGTCGACACCGCCACGCTGCGAGCTCTCCGAACGCTGCCCGCGGGCTTCGAACCCTCGGGCGCGGCACTGGACGCTCGCGGCGCATTTCTCTACGTCGCGAATCGAATCAGCAACGACATCAGCGTTATCGATCTCGCCACCGGCGCCGTGCTGAAACGCCTGGTCGCGGCCCGCGGAGCGAGCTACATCGTTGCCTCGCCCGCGAACTCGCACGGCTTCGCAACCCACATCTATGCCACTCACATCTACCCAAAGATCGGCAAACATTGTGCGCCGCCCGAATCCGAAATCATGGAAATCGACGCCACCCGCCAGGTCGTCAGCACCCGGCTGCCGCTCGGCAATGTCGCCGGAGTCTTCCATGTCGCCATATCGCAAGATGGCCGCCTCGGAATCGCAACAATGTTGCGCCCGAAAAACCTGGTGCCCCTGGCTCACGTCGAGCATGGCTGGGCATTCGGCGATTCCATCGCCGTCTTCGGCGAAGACATCGGTGGCGTGGTTGAGCTCCCGCTCGACGAACTGGAGCGGTACTTCTCGCTCCCCTTCGGCGTCGCCATCGCGCCGGACAAATCGAAAGCATATCTCTCGGCGAGCGGTTCCAACGAGGTCGCGATTCTGGACCTCAACCGTGTAATCGCCGCCGCCCGCTCACCTCGCCGCAACGATCTCATCAACGATCTGTCCGTCTCGGGGACCTACGTCCTGGCTCACGTCCCGGTCGGACGAAATCCGAGAGGCATCGCACTCTCAGGGGACGGCCGCATTCTCTACGTTGCCAACCGTCTCGACGACACGGTCTCCGTCATCGATACCACCGCGCGCAAAGTGACCGGTACGATCGCGCTTGGTGGAACCGAAATCCTCACGAGGGAGCGCCGCGGCGAGCGGCTGTTCTACTCTTCGAAATACGCCTTTCAAGGACAATTCGGCTGCGCAAGCTGCCACCTCGATTCGACCATCGACGGCCTTCATTGGGACCTCGAGCCCGACGGTTTCGGCCAAGACATCTTGGACAATCGCGCGCTCGAAGACGTCGGCGAAACGCCTCCGTACAAGTGGAATGGCAGCAATCCCGACTTGCAGACGGAGTGCGGCCCGCGTACCGAGCGCTTCTTCTTCCGATCCGCGGGCTTTGCCGGCCAGGACCTAGAAGACCTTGTAAGCTACATCAAATCCATCCCGCTCCGGCCCAATCGTTATCGTCTGCCGAACGGCGAACTGACGCCCGCGCAAGAGCGCGGCAAAGCGATCTTCGAGCGCAGCCAACGCAAAGACGGCTCGCCGATCGACGATACACAGCGCTGCGCGTTCTGCCACTCGGGCAAATACTACACCAACCAGGCCACCTTCGATGTCGGTACCGGTAAGCCCACCGATCGCTCGCCGCTTTTCGACGTGCCGCAACTTACCAACGTCGCTCTCACCGCGCCGTACATGCACGACGGCGCGGCGCGCACACTCGAAGAAATCTGGACTGTCTTCAATCCCAAAGACACCCACGGAGTCACCAACGATTTGGCGAAGGATGAGCTGAACGACCTCATCGAATTCCTGAAAACGTTATGAGAATTGCGATCATCCTATGCTGGCTTGTTCCCTTCGCCGCGGCTCAGCACATGCCGCGCTACCGCTGGGAAAACTTCACCACCGCGAACGGCCTGCCGAACGACCGCGTCTACAGCGTTGCCGTCGACGGCGATCGCATCTGGGCCGGAACCGACAATGGCCTCGCGCTGTACGAAAAAGGCAAGTGGCGCACCTTCACCACCGCAGATGGGTTGGCCCATCGAGCGGTGCTTTCCCTCAGCCTCGACAAGCGAACGCACGACCTTTGGATCGCCACCATGGGCGGTCTGAGCCGCTACTCGGCCGGGCGCATCGATACCTTCACCCAACTCACAAGTGGCCTCGCGAACGACGTGGTCTACGGCGTCACCGTGCAGGGCGATTACGTCTGGGTTGCGACGGCGGCCGGGGCCAGCCGCCTCGACACGCGTACCGGCCAGTGGAGTCTATTCAACGAGCGCAACACGCCGATGTACGAAATCTGGACCTACGCCGTGAGCGCCGGTGAAGACAAAGTCTACTACGCGGTGTGGGGCGGCGGCGTCCTTGAATACGACGTCAAGACGGAGCGCTGGAAGGACTATAACGACCCGGACGGCGAGAACGAAATCGTCCTCTTCAAAGACCAGGGCCTGATTCACGAAATCACGACCTCGGTGAGCTACGTCAACAAAATCCTGTGGGTCGCGACGTACTTTGGCGCCAGCCGCTACGACGGCCGGAACTGGCGCAATTTTCTCGATAAGGACAGCGGCCTGCCCAGCAATTTTCTCAACCAGGTGAAAACGCTGGACGGCACACGAACCTGGTTCGCGACCGACAAGGGGCTGGCGTATTTCGACGGAGCCAATTGGGCTGTCTACCGGCCCGCGCTCGACACGCACCAGCCCGAGATGCTGGTCCGCGACGAAAAAGGCAATCTGCGGCGGGTACCGGTTGAGACCGCGCCCGCGCACAACTATGTATTCGGCGTCGACTTTCAGGGCGACGACATATGGGTGGCCACCGCAAAAGGTTTGAGCCACGGCATCCCAATTCACGAGGAGATCACACAAAAATGACGATTACAGAAGCACTCGAACAGGCCGCAGGAGCGAAACGCGTTGAGCGGCGCGCGATCAGCGCACCCAACGTGCTGAATGAAGCCTTCGACTATGCGCGCCCGAGTTCGTTCTCGCGCGGGCTGCGCATCGACCTGAATGGTCTGGCCATTCTGCTCATCTCTGGTACGGCCAGCATCGACGAACACGGCAGCTCCATTCACATTGGCGACTTCCGCGCGCAGTGCCGCCGTACGTATCTCAACATCACCGAGCTGCTTGAGGCCGAAGGAGCGACCTGGAAAGACATCGTGCGGACTTCCTGCTACCTGCGCGACATCGAACGCGACTATGCGGCTTTCAACGAAGAGCGCACCGCGTTTTTCAAAGAGCAGGGGCTCGATCCGCTGCCCGCCTCCACCGGCATTCAGGCAATTCTGTGCCGCCCCGAATTGCTGATCGAGATGGAAGCCATCGCGATGTTCATTCCCGCGGAGCATTAACGGCGATGCTCTCGCGGTTTGCGATCGTGCTGCTGTTGTTGGCCAGGGTGCCCGCACTCGCGCAGTGCCCCAGCGCAACGAATCCGCCTCCGGCTTTGAGCCGCACGCTCTCGCCCTACGCCAATGAGCCCGAGGATCTGCGCCCGTTCTCCAAATTCACGGAACCCTACTACCAGCACTACACGAAGACTCCGGAATACAACGGAGCGGCGCGGGACGTGGCGACGGTGAGGCCGGAGGATGTCGCGGATGTGCCGATTGCTTTCCTCGGCCCGATCGCGGACCACAAGGACCAGGCGCTCGGACAGGCCATGCTTCATGGCGCCGAAATGGCCATCGACGAGGCCAATGCGCGCGGCGGCTTTTGCGGCAAACCATTCCGCCTCGTCATCCACAACGACGGCGCGCTGTGGGGCGCTTCGTCGAACGAGATCGTCAAGATGGTCTACCAGGACAAGGCCTGGGCCATGCTCGGCTCCATCAGCGGCGATTCCACACACATCGCGCTGCGCGTATCGCTGCGCGCCGAGCTGCCGATCGTCAATAGCGCCGCCACCGATCCGACCATTCCAGAGACCGTCATTCCTTGGATTCTCACCACGATTCAAGACGACCGCGTGCAGAGCTTCACCCTCGCGCGCCGCATCTACACCGATCTCGGCCTGAAGCGTATCGCGCTGTTGCGCGTCAACGAGCGCTATGGACGATTCGGAGTCGCCAAGTTTCGCGACGCATCGCGCCGGCTCGGCCATCCGCTGATCATCGAACAGAAGTTCATGCCCGGCGACATGGACTTCTCGCGCCAGCTGAAAGTGATCGACGATTCGCGCGTGGATGGAATCGTCCTGTGGTCCGACGCCGCGCCCGCCGGCATGATCCTCAAACAGATGCGCGGCCTCGGGATGAAGCAACCCGTCTTCGGCAGCGCGCGCGTAGTCGGCGATGAACTATTCCGAATCGCCGGCACAGCGGCCGAGGGGCTGGAAGTGGTGTATCCGTACGATCCGAATCGTAACGACCCGGCCTGGATGGGCTTCAATCAGCGGCTCCGGGCGAAGTACAACGCCCCCTCTGATGCCTTCTCAGCTCTAGCGTTCGACACCATGAGCCTCCTCGTCGATCAAATCCGCCGTGTAGGCCTCAACCGCGGCCTGATCCGCGACGCGCTGTATTCCGTCGAGCGCTACAAAGGCGTCACAGGCGAGATGACTTTCGATCCCAACGCCAAAAACATCGCACCGCTATTCCTCGGCAAAGTGAAAGACGGCAAGATCACCTACCGGCGTTATTCCATGACCAAACCATACGCGACGGTCAGCGAGCACGGCGCGGAGTACCACGGCCCGCCCATCGCCGATGCCTCCGGGTCCGGCTCCACAATCGGCATCTTCGGACCCGGCGCCGACAAACTCACCGCTGGTCTCGCGCAACCCGGATACCGATTCGTCGCAGTGCCATCAGAAGCCGCCTGGGGAAAATCGTCCACGGATCTGGTTAATCTTGCCTATCGCGACGACCTGATCGGGCTCATCGCAACCGACCGCGCATCGGCCCATCTGGCCGAACAAATCGCAGTAAAACTGTTTTTCCCAGTCATCGCCCTCTCGGATGATCGCAATTTGACCAGCACCAACATACCCTGGATCTTCAGGCTTCCCGCAGGCACGCCGCTTCGCGAAGCCGTCGCTTGCCTTCGCAAGGCGGCTGACCGCGTCGGTCCGAATCGAAACCGCATTCGCGACTATCTGGCTTCGGCCGCCTTCGACTCCACCGGCGAACCGCGCTGACACCAGGCCGCAGTTCGGTGGCGTTTCCACAACTACTCACCGCCGAGCCCCAGCACGCCGTTAGTCAACACCACCCGACATTTTGTCGTGCCCCAAAAAAGGAACCTGTCCTGCTAAATTGCCGATAGCGTTCTGGTGTTCGGCTGCGTCTTCGCACGAGCCATCGCGACCACCTCTTTTTCTCGAGTGTATCGAGTGCGGCGACCGCAGCTCCATGCTAGGGGGCTCCGCAACGCCAGAGACCTCTCTCCCGACCAGAAGGCGGCGATTGAGAGCCTGCTCGGACGCCGTGTACTCGAAGACGAAGAAATCAGCATCCGCGCTATCCATCCTCCGGGTTCTTTCCGATCAGCGCCGGAAAAAACTTGTCGAGGAGTTGACGAAGTGTTTCGCTGATGTGGATGGCCGCCGTAAACCCGGCCCCGCAGAGGAGGCAGAAGAAATCCTCACCGAGGCCATCAGAAGCACCCGTCCCGGCTACCGTCCACACCAGTGAAGATCGTCCTCGACACGACGATCTTGGTTCGAGCCAATGAGCATTCACACGGTCTTGCCCGCAAATTGTTAACCAACATCATCGAGAGCGAACATCGGTTGCTACTTTCGAACGAGATGTTGTATGAGCTTGCACGGGTCCTTCGCTACCCCTCGATTGCAAGCGTTCTACGACCTCACAATGAGCCATGTTTTCGATTACATCAATTTCCTCCGCCGATCCGCGACGTAAACGACGTCGTTGTTATGCAGACTGCGATAATCGGCGAGGCTAGACATCCTGTGTACAAAGGATGACGACTTTTTCGAAGAACCTGCCCGTGACTACGTTAATAGGATGGGAATCGCCGTTCTCGACGACATCTCTCTTATTTCTCCACACCGAGAATCGAACCGGAGCACCAGGCAAGTTCGCTATGGCGGCAGGTCTTTTGATTCTGACCATCGCGATGGGCATTGGAATTTTCGGAGCCGCCCTCGGCATGTGGCTGCCCCGCATTTGAGAGAATTGAAGACCGCTCATTGGTTACAAAAGTGCACGCCAGCAGTGTTATGAATGCGATCGTCTACACCCAATACGGATCACCGGATGTGCTGCAGTTCCAGGAGGTAGCAACACCCACGCCCGCGGACAATGAGGTCCTGATAAAGCTTTGCGCGGCATCCGTAAATCCACTCGACTGGCACTTCATGAGAGGCAAACCGTTGTTCGTCCGCCTGATGAGCGGATTGCTTACTCCAAAAATCAAGGTCCTCGGCTGTGATGTCGCAGGGCAAGTGGAAGCGGTTGGCAAACACGTAACGCAGTTTCAGCCTGGCGACCAAGTGTTCGGAGGAACACGTTTGGAAGGGTTTGCCGAGTATGTGTGTACGACGGAAGATCGATTGGTATTGAAGCCTGCCAACATTTCGTTTGAGGAAGCAGCAGCCGTACCAGTGGCGGCAATCACTGCTCTTCAGGGTCTTCGTGACCAGGGACGGATCCAGTCAGGCCACAGGGTTCTGGTGGATGGCGCGTCTGGCGGTGTGGGGACATTTGCGGTCCAGATTGCCAAATCGTACGGGGCTGAAGTGACGGCCGTATGCAGCACCAGGAATATGGACACGGCGCGATCCATTGGCGCAGACCATGTCATCGACTACACACGAGAAGATTTCACGAAAAGCGGGCAGCTTTACAATCTGATTTTTGCGGCGAACGCATATCATTCGATCTTCGATTACAGGCGTGCGCTTAGTCAGGACGGAATTTATGTCATGGCCGGAGGTGGCGGGGTTCCAACTCTCCAAGTGATGTTACTGGGACCACTACTGCCACTCATTGGGAAACAGAAGATGAGTCTCTTCATGACGAAGATAAACAAGAAGGATCTGGTAGTTCTGAGGGATCTTCTGGAAGCCCGGAAGATTGTACCTGTGATCGATCGACGTTACCCGCTAAGCAACGTGGCTGCCGCTCTCAGCTATCTTGAAGAAGGACATGCGCAAGGGAAGGTTGTGATAACCGTTGAACATCAATAACGCACCTCCGAATGAGAGCTTGAACGGTTCGAAATATTCCTTCGGCCGTCTATGGCCGCTCAACTGGTAGCCAAAGTTGATGAATCCTGACAACGCCAACGTGCGGCTCGACGCTGTGAATAAAACCAAGCCACGTCCCATTACCGCTCCTTAAATACTGATAACGGGGCAGGGCGCTTCACGGATGATCGCGTATGCTCTCGTTCGCAACCGTCCGAATGCCTCTTGCATCACGCCCCTTCCGATTAAGATCAGGTCTGTGTCGTATTCGATGGCTGTCCTGCGCACCACATCTCCGGCCTGACCTCCCAGCAGACACACTTCCAATTTGGTTCCAGCCCTGGCCTGCATGCTGGCAAGCTGCTCGCGTGCTACGTCGAAAAGAAACCTGTACGTCCTGGGAGCATTTTCTTCCGTCACGGCTGCATTCGTTCCGGGAATCGCATGCACCAGCTTCAGCTCAGCTTGTTGTCCGAAGGCGAACTCGGCCGCCCACTGGAGTACGGAAAGATCTCTGTCATCTGTGTCTACGGCGCACAACATGCGCTTCCACTGCTCCGGCGAATGCTCGGCAATCTCCTTCGCATGCACAGCCGTCCACACCGGACTGTGCGAATCATGCAAGACTTTCGCGGTGATCGAGCCTAGCAACAGCTTTCGAAATGGACCGTATCCGTGGGTCGGCATCATGATCAGCGTGGCCGGGTCATGCTGGGCGTAGTCGACAATTTGGACCGCTGCGTCGCCTTCCGCCAATTCCCAAGCCACGCGCGTTCCACAAAACTCCTTTTTGATGAACAAGTCCAGTGCCACCCGGGACGACGCCCGCAACTGATCGGCGTTGATGAGTGTGGACCAGGAAGCCGCTTCCGGCAACCCGAACCAACTGGAAGGCAGATCCACTACGTGCATCACCACTATCTGCGCGTCAAAGCGGCCTGCCATTGCTTTTACGGACGATACCTCCCCGCGGCTCTGGTCAGAAAAGTCGACCGGAAACAGAATGCGTTTGAAGGTGGTCATGCCAGACCTCCTATTTTCGGCGTCTGCGGCGCACAATTATCTACTTCTACCTGGCACGCCGCGTTCCAAGCTTAAGGTGCGGCGATTGGCCCCTCCGTTGCAGCAGATTTATAGGCGCCAATCAGAAAGGCTCATTATGAAGATTATTCTGGCCGTGGATTCTTCGGCTGCCAGTGACATTGCTATCCAAGAAGTTGCAGCGCGTCCGTGGCCGCCAGCTGCCACGGTGGAAGTGCTTACTGTGGTCGAACCCTGGGAGATTCCGGTTCTCCTGGAGGGCCAGAATCGATCGGCGTTAGACTTGCTCGATGGCGCATTACAAAAACTCCGGGCCGCCGGAATTCAGACCACTACAAAGGTGATGTCCGGGGAACCCAAAGCCGTCATTATCGATCGCGCCGCCGAAACGCAGGCCGACCTGGTAGTGATGGCTTCTCACGGAACGTCCGGCCTCACGAAATTTCTCCTGGGCAGCGTAACCGCGGCGGTCGCCCGATTCGCGCCTTGTTCCGTTGAAATAGTGCGGCCTGCCGTCCGGGATGAAGATAACCCGACCGCAATCAGAGTGCTACTAGCGACGGATGGCTCCGAGTGCTCGGAAGTTGCCGCCCGGTCCATTGCCGAGCGGCCGTGGCCTCTGGGATCCGAAATCCACATTCTCAGCGTGGTGGAGCTTTCGGTGCCCTTGTTCCGGGTACCTTATCCGCCCTATTTCGATCCGCATGCCATGGAAGAGCTGCGCGGCCAAGCGATGCAGCGTACTGAAGAGGCGGTCATGGCATCCGAGAAGATCATTACGGACGCTGGCTTGACGGTGTCGGGAACCGTTGCCGTTCCGTGCGCAACCCCGAAGGAACTGATTCTCGAGGAAGCCCATAAGTGGGGCGCGGACCTGATCGTGGTCGGTTCGCACGGGCGCCGCGGGATCAATCGGTTCTTACTCGGAAGCGTCTCGGAAGCGGTGGCCTCGCATGCACATTGCTCAGTTGAGATCATTCGGCGCAGCGGCGCTGTCAACAGTACTACCGAACCGCGACCGTAACTGGCCCACCAAAGGTCATGAAGACGCCCGTAGCGCACGCATTCCTGCGTGCCGCGTTCACACTCATGTGAACGCTTGGGATTAGGCCGCCAGCGGATCGGCGTCTTCAAAGGAGCTCGGTCCCGAAACGCGGCAAGTTACTCGTTCTTACGCTGGGCACCACGGTCCTTGAACAAGAGCGTCTGGAAATGTCGGGTTGGGGGCTGCCGACGGCGAGGATTGGGGCTCGACCCTTAGCGACTTCCACGTTTACACCGAAGAATCGGGTGCGCGTTTATGCGCGGTCGGCGGTTCACCCGCGGCCTTCAGCGCGTTGGCGGCAGCGTAGTCCGCCGGCGCGGCAGCGTAGTCCGCAGTCGCGGCAGCTGATCGTCGAGCTGCTGCTGGGTCAGACCGCACGATTGGTTGGGGGTTCCCACCCAACCATCCTCCGTGACTGCAAGCCCAACGCCCGAGTCAGCCGCGGATTGGCTGCTGTAATATTGCAGTCTACGACGCCGGACGCTTACCGGTTTTCAACAACATCCAGCCTGGTTGCCTACGTGCTTAACACTCTGCAAGATCCTGATGGAGGTGTCCCATGAGGCGGTTCGAATATGCCCTTATTCATTGGACCGCGCGTTGTGCTGCCTTGCTGGTCGCCGGTGCGTTCTTTGTACTGCTCGCCGGAGAGTTGATCAATCCGCATTCCGGACCGCCGACGGAATTCCGTGATTGGGCTGGAATCGTTCTGTTGACCGCGGCTATCGTCGGTATGCTGGCTGCCTGGAAGTGGGAGCTAGCCGGTGCGCTTTTCTCCCTGCTGACTCTCGCCGCTTTTGTCCCAGTAGTGGGAATGCGCCGCTACGACATCGTGGGCTTCGCCGCGATACCCGGCATCCTCTATTTGGTTGACTGGCTGCTGCGGCACAAGAGGCCGGACGTGGTCCTCCGATGAACTTTCTCTTGCGCGATATCCGCCAAGCCATCCGAGGGTTGGCGAAGAATCCCGCGATCACTGCCGTGGCTGTACTGGCCTTGGCGCTCGGCATCGGTGTCAACACATCCAGTTTTACCGCGGTCAACTCCATGGTATTGCATCCGCTGGCTTTTCCCCACCAGGAACAGGTGATGACTCTCTGGGAAACCGTTCCCAAGCTGCGCGCCGAGCGCGACGCCGTGGCGCCAGCCAACTTTCTCGATTGGAAAGAGCAGAGCCACGCATTTGAGGAGTTGGCTGCCTATCGGCGATGGGACATCAATCTCACCGGTGTCGACGAGCCCGAGCGGATCCAAGGATATCTGGTGACGCCCAGTTTCTTCCGGGTATTGGGCTTGAAACCGATCTTGGGCCGTACCTTGGCCAATGACGAAGCGGAACCGGGCCATGACCAGGTTGTCGTGGTAAGCCGCGGCTTTTGGCAACGCCGATTAGCATCAGCGCCGGATGCGGCCGGAAAGAGCATCTCGCTCGGTGGACGCAGCTACACGATAGTCGGCGTAATGCCCGAGGATTTCGATTACCCGCTGGCAACCGATCTCTGGGCACCGCTCGCATTGTCCAACGAAGAGAGCAACCAGCGGGCGAATCGCAGCCTGTTAGTCCTGGGGCGTCTCAAGGCGGGAACTCCCGTGGCCCAAGCCGGTGTGGAGATGGAAACCATCGGACGGCGGCTGGAGCAGCGCTTTCCGCTGACCAACGAAGCCCGCAGCGTTCTAGTAACTCCACTGCTCGAACTTACCAACACTATCGCCAGCAGGTTTGTCATGATCCTGTTGAGCGCCGCTATTTTCGTATTGCTTCTCGCCTGCGCCAACGTCGCCAACTTGCAACTCACGCGTGCCGTTAGCCGGCAGAAAGAAATCGCGATCCGCGCGGTTCTCGGAGCCAGCCGGATCCAGATCGCACGCCAGCTCCTGGTGGAGACCGTCGTCATGGCCTTGCTGGCGGGATTGCTGGGATTGGTCCTCGCACAGTGGAACGTCATGTGGACCAGAAACAGTTTTCCGCCGTCGGTGTTCCGTTGGATGGCGGGCCTGAAGAATCTGCATATCGATGCCAACGTTCTGCTGTTCACGTTCCTGGCATCGCTCGCCGCGGGAATCTTGTGCGGGATTCCGGCACTCTGGCAACTCTTGCGCCGCGCCAACGCCCTAAACGTGAATGAAGTCCTCAAAGAGGGAGGCCGAAGCAATACTGCGGGGCTCTCCCGCGGACGGCTGCAAGGCGCATTGGTCGTCTCCGAAGTGGCGCTCGCGCTGATTCTTCTGGTGGGCGCTGGACTCATGGTCCGCAGCTTCCAACGCATGCTCACTATCAACGCGGGATTCAATCCCAACAATCTCTTGACCGCCGACATTTCGCTTCCTAAGCTGAAGTACAGCGAGGACTCGCAGGTGGTGGCCTTCTACCAGCAGTTACTCCAAGGGTTGGAGACTCTTCCGGAAGCGAAGTTCCCTGGCGCCGGGGCCAATTGGGGCGCCCCGGAGCGGTTCGCAATCGACGGCCAAGCCGATCCCAGGCCAGGCGAACCACGTCCCGACATTCGCCCCATCAACAATCACTATCTTGAGGCCATGGAAATTCCGGTGTTGCGCGGGCGTTCGATTTCCGCTAGCGATGGCGCAACAGCTCCCAGAGTTATCGTACTCAGCGAGACCATTGCCCGCCATTACTGGCCCGATTCGAATCCGATCGGCAGCCGTATCCGGCTCGGGGATTCAAAGTCCCCTTGGCTGACGGTGGTTGGCGTTTCGGGCGATGTCAGACAATGGTTCACCGGAGAGCCGATGCCTGCCGCCTACGTCTCTTATCTCCAGTCGCCCAGCCGGCGTATGAGCCTGCGCGTACGAACTGTGGCGGATCCCATGTCGGCGGCCGCGGGCGTGCGGGCCAAACTCCGCGCAGTGGATCGCAACCAGCCCGTGTACGATGTCAAGAGCATGGACCAACTCCTTTCGGAGGAAACTTCGGGAGTGCGGGTATCGGCTTCCACCATGAGCATGTACGCGGTGATCGCTCTGCTGCTTGCGGCCACCGGGATCTATGCCGTGATCTCCTACTCGGTGGTGCAGCGCACGCATGAAGTCGGCGTGCGGATGGCGCTGGGCGCTGGGCGCCACGATGTGTTGCGGATGATGCTGGGGCGATCGATAAAATTGGCGGGCATCGGACTAGCTATCGGTGTGCCCGCGGCCGTGGCACTGACGCTCGTGATGTCAAGCGTGCTCTACAACGTAGTTGCACTGGAATGGACCATGTTCGTCGCTTTCACCGCCGTGCTGGGCCTGTCCGCGATGCTGGCAGGCTATGTTCCCGCGCGCCGTGCGTCCAAGGTCGACCCGATGGTGGCGTTGCGGCACGAGTAGCAATTCCCCAGTGTTACCGAACCGCGACCGTGAGGAAGTCGGTGCCTTCGCCAATTCTTTCACGGCTCCTCACCTCACGATCGCGGTTTCCTAACAACTCACGTGTATAGCCTCGCGCGTCAGCAAGGGGACCAATCAAGCGGTCAGAGACCTAGGGCTGTTCCAAGAACCGCAGTACGCTCGTACTGCTGCCCGCGGCAAACGATTCTTCGCCATCGCGCCGTGCTTGGAGATTGGCGACGAAAAATCTAAACTTCCACGTCTCAGGCGCGATAAGACTATGAGAGGGGAAGGACCTATTGATATCCATCCGCAAGACCGCTAATGAACTGGAGCGCCTGGAGGAATTTGGCCAGTCGGCGCTTACCTGTTACTCGCAAGCCATCGGCTCAATCGACCGCTACGCGATCGAGTTCAATGCCGAGCAAGTGGCTCACTTCCGGGCGCAACTACAGGTCCTGATACAACAGTTGCGTGGCGCCGGCAGCACGGAGCAACTGAAAAGCGTCCAAGCGTCATTCGATACTGAGCTAAAGGAATTTCAGCGCCGGCTCCGTGACCACCTGGAGCGGCTCCGCCGGGAAGTGGCGGGGGCCACCGCGGCCGTGGAAACATTTACAAGTTCTTTCACTCAGAGCGGTTCGGACCTGGAAGTAGGCGTGAAGCGGCAGTTGCAGCACCTGAACAAAGTCGCGGCTAGCGACGATATCAAGGAGATCCGCGGCGGTATCCAAACTGCCACGGCAAAAATAACCGCCGACATTGAGCAAATGCGCTCGTGTAATCAGGTGGCCATCGTGCAGTTGAAGGATGAGATCCGTCTGCTGCATCAGGAGATCCAGGGGATGCAGCGATCCCAGCGGCCGCCTAACGAAGAGCAGGCTCCCGCCCGGCAGCATCTCAACAGCCGCATGGAGGAGTTGGCGCGGCGGGGCAAGCCCTTTTCGGTGCTGCTAGCCGTTGTCAAGAACCTGGAGGGGCTTCTGAATTGCCATTCCCCGAAAGTCCTGGAGAGTGGGCTCAATACTTTCAAGGTGCGCCTTGAAAACAAGCTGCCTGGGACTGCGACCGTCGGACGTTGGAATAAAGACCAGTTCGCGGCCGTCCTTGACATCGAACGGACGCTGGCCATCGCGACGTCGCGCGACGTCATGCAGACGCTTTCCAAACCCATTGTCGAAGAGGCGGACGGCACTCTGCACACTCTGAACTTCGAAGTAGCCACGGGCGTCGTCGACTTCAAGACCGGCGCCGATCCTCGTGAGTTCCAGACCAAGATCACGCAACTCCTGGGCGCTCTGGCAGGCCGGACCGAGTGAAGAGCTGTTCTCTCCGCTCTATTCAGTTCCGCATCTTCTTCTGACTCGCTTCCGCTTGAGCCTTCTGCCAGATGGCCATCATGTCGTCCAACGTCTTCTGTATCCGCTCCGGATGGCGAATCACTTCCAGGAACATCACTCGCATCTCCAGCGGCGCGTGGAGGAACAGGTGGCGCTCGGACACGGGCGGGGGGCCTCCCTGAGTGCCCGCCGCCGGGATCGGAGACGGAAGGCGAATCGCGTACATGCCGCCGCGTGCCAGCGATTGATGCGGATACCGCATGATCCACGCGCAATTATGACCATCCAGAATCATGTTCGCCGAGAGAAACACCCAGTGGCCACCATCAGAATCCGCGGGCGCCTGGCAATCCCACAATCGCGAATGCGGGACGAACACCGTGGCGTCGGATAACCCATAGTTGTCCAGCGGCACATCCGCCAACCCGTGCTCGCGTGCGAACTGCTCCACTTCTGGGAGCGCCTGGTCCCAATCGACATTCGAATCGCTCATCAGCCAGTAGAGCGGTTGATTCAAACCGAACGGACTGACGTACGGGAAGTAGTAGGGGTACAGCCGAACCGCGGTGATCAAGCAACTGGCAACCATCACGGTGGTGGCGGCGATCGCGGCCCATCTCATGCCACGTGTGGATCGCTCGATGAGCCGCGCGAGAGGCGCCAGTAACAGCGTCAGCAGAACCAACGGAACGGTGAAGTGCCGGATGCTGATGTCCATGGTCCCAATCAAGCACACGGCGACGAAAACCAGCAGTGTCACCCAAATCGCGCGCCAGTGCGAAGCCAACTCCGGCGGGACTACTCCCACTATCCGCGACTTCAGTCTGTCCCGGAGCGCCAGAGCCAGCGCCAACAACAACAGGCCGAGAAATCCCGGCGGCGATTTCAGAACCAGCAACACCGGAAAATAGAACCACACGCCGTGCGGATACGCATGGCCCAGCAGGAACGTCGGCCGTGCGGACGTGAGCAGCACCCAACCCAATCCGCGCAGGAACAGCCACGGTGGCATCAGCAGCCGGCCCGCAAAAGCAATGAGCGGACCGTGCGTGGCAAATCCGGGGATGTCTATTGGCTGATTCCACGAGAGGACGAAATACACCAGGTATACGACAGCGGCGGCGAGCAAAGTGCCTTTGCGCAGCGCGCGCCAGCGGAGCTTCCGCCATGCGCGTGCCGCTTGCTTCTCAGCGGGCTGATCCGCAACACCCCACCAGCGCGTCGTCAGTACGAAAATGACAATAGCGATGACCAGGATGCCCGAGGAAAACTTGGAGAGCAGCGCACCCGCAAGCGCCAGAGCGAACCAGCGAGTGTTGCGGCCGTCCGGAATCCGCCACAATTCGCCGAGGGTCCACAATGTCAGCAGCACGAACAACGCAATGGCCACATCCGTCAGCACCAGCGGACCGAAGGCCAGGAACGCCGGCATAGTCGTGTAAATGGCCAGCGAGAGCAGCCCTCCCCAATCCCCACCCAAACGGCGCCCCAGAACGAACAGAACCCAGCCCAGCAGCAACGTCAGCAGCAGCATCGGAAGACGCGCCCACAGCAGCGTCGTCCGTGGGTCGTTCCACCGGCCCAAAACCCAGTCACCGAACACCCACTGGCTTAGATAAGCAGGAAAGAAATTTTTTCCAATGGTCCACTGGACGCTGGAATAATCCGCGCGTGTGCCCCGCATCGCAAGCCCGAGACCCGCCAACACCTTGGCCAGCGGCGGATGCTCATCATTAAACCGCAGATCCAGCTTCTGAACATAGCTCAACCCCGCGCCAATATGCGCGACTTCGTCGATCGTCGCGGATTCGCGCAGCGCGGCCCCGCCGGCCAACACGAACATCATCAGCAGCAAGGCTAACGCTAAGGCCCCAAACCGAATGTTCATGGGATCATCCTTCAACAGCTATACGCGACCGAGCCTTTGCCGCGTTCGAACAAAAAGTGGCTTACCTAGCACGAACCCATTACTATCGAGCTTCTTCTCCCGTCTCATGGGACCATAGAAGTGTAGTCTGCTCATTTAGGCAGACTTTGCATCGTCCGGCTCGGGACGAGGCAGGAAGGCCGCCATCGGAGCACTGATCGGATTTGGAGGAGGCTTCGCCATCGGCGCAGGTGCTACGGGGGGCTGTCACCAGGGCCAGTTTGGTCCCTGCATCTCGCGCGGACTCGGGGGCGCGATAGTCGGAGGCGCAGGCGCGCTGGTCGGCGCCGGAATCGGCGCGCTCCTTCCAGCGCGCGGAATGGAACTTATTTATTCAGTCAAGTGAGAATGGGAAACCCTAGCGCATTGCCACAGTGGCGCCCGCCCCGTAATTCCCGACGCCCACACCAAGCGTAGCCGATCCCGACTTCGCATCACCCGGGATTCTCACGTTCACTTGCACAACTCCTGCAATCAACCCGGCCACCGTTTGACCATCGATTCCCATCTGCGGGCTCTGACTAAGTGAGTTGTTGTCGGCCTGCAGCTTGGTGTGCCCTTCTTGAATGGTGTCCAGGCTGCGCATCTCACCGGCCTGTGCTTAAGCCCTTGGCGGCCGAGCTTGCCGGCGTTCCGAGGCAACTCCAGCGCTCCGGTAGCGGAGAACATTCTTGGTAATTCAGCCCTTGTGCGCAGCCGCACCGCTGACGATCCCATCCAGTTCACAAGCGATGGACCTCAGCGTCTCCGCTTGCGCGGCGATCTCCTGGCTTGCCGATGCGCTCTCTTCGGCACTGGCCGCCGACCTCTGTGTAACCGTTTCGATTTCAGAAATAGCCTTCGAGATTAGATCGATGCCGCGGACTTGCTCAACGCCAGAGGCGCTCAACTCTTCCACCAGGTTTACTACCCGCCCCGCGAGCTGGCCGTTCTCGGCCATTGCGTTTGCGCATTTGGTTACCGTTGCATCTCCGTTGGCCGTCCTGTCAATGGATTCCTGGATGAGGTTGGCCGTGTCCCTGGCCGCCTCGGCGCTACGATGCGCCAGCGTACGGACTTCGTCGGCAACCACAGCAAATCCCATACCGGCTTCACCGGCACGGGCCGCTTCCACAGCGGCGTTCAAAGCCAGGATGTTGGTCTGAAATGCGATACCATCGATGACTTTAATGATTTTCGAGACTTTTTGGGCCGATTCCCGGGAGTCATTCATCCATCGAACGAGTTCAGTCATACAAACGTCCATCACCTGAAAGCTGCCGCCGGCTTTCTTCATGACGTCCCGCAGCGTAGTGGTTCGATCCTGATTTTGCTGCGTTGCTGCCGAGACCTGCTGCGCGGACGCGGAGGTTTCCTCGGCGGAGGCGGCTTGTTGAGAAGATCCTTGTGCCAGAGACTGGCTGGTGGCCGCGATCTGGCGGGTAGCATCTGTAAACTGTGTGGTGCTATCCCCTAATTGAGCCACGATCCCGCCAATTCGTCGCGAAGCTGCTCCTGCGATGCGCCATATCGCGCCACAGCTTGCTGCAAGCGCTACCAGGCCGAAGACCACCAAGAACATGTCGATCCTGTGCGCCTCAATCATCAACTCGGCCTCTGGAACTACCGCGGCGACGGTCCAGGGCTTAACGTGGGCCCGTTGAAAATGTGCCACCCTAAATCCATCATTCCGCTCGTACCTTACCATGCCCTTATCCCGGCCCAGCATCGCGCGGCCACTGCTATTGCCGACGTTGTCGTTGAGAATCAGCTTGCTGTCAGGATGGGCAAGCATCGTGCCGGACGAATCGAACATCATGAGGTATCCGGAGTTTGCGATCCGGTAGTTCTTTAGGGATGCGTCGGAGAAGAAGGATAGCTCGATCGGCGTACCTAGCAGCCCCACCATCTTTTCCCCCGCCAGAATCGGCGTGGTCATGAGGACCACCGGCCGTCCGGTGGCTGGTGATTTCATCACTTCACTAATCCAAGTCTCTTTTTGCCGTCCGTGCTCCACGTTAGGCCGGAAACCATCAATGGACGTCAGTTCGATTCCCACGGACTTGCGGCCGATCGAATCGGCGAACAGTTTCCCATTGGCATCGGCCAGGAACACATTTTCATAGAACGGCGACCGCTTTTGAATGCCCACCAGCATTTGCTCCGCTTCCGCGACTCTTTCATTGCGGCATGCCGTGCCAAAGATTTCGAGGCTGCTGAGATTGACTGCATCCCGCTCCCGGCTGCTCAACCAGGTGTCCAGTTCCACGGCGGTCTTATCGACGACACGTTCCATTTCGTCGTTCGCCTGCCGTTGGACGGCGCGAGAGGTCATGACGGCAACTCCCACAATCAGAGCCGCAAAAGTGAGAACCAGCACCAGGCAAGTCCAGGCCACGAGCTTGCCACGCAAACCAAGTCGAAGAGTCATATGAATCTCTTCGGCCGCAAGGGTTCAGATTTGAAGCGATAGTATTGCGCCGGCGGCTCCCGATCAGAGCGGGCAGCGGTCTGTCCCGGTTACATCTACCGCCGCCTTCGTGGCAGACGTCGTACGGCGAGATCCAACATCCCGAAGCAGTGCTTGCAGCGTAGATCCGGCTAGCGTGTTCTCACCACAGCGGCTTCCTGGCCAGCGCCACCCACCAGCGCTTGAAGCTCCAACACAATTTGGCCGAGCGCCTGGGCCTGCGCCGATAGTTCTTCGCTTGCGGACGCGCTTTCCTCCGCACCGGACGCCGTGCTTTGTGCGACGTCGCCCAGCTGATGAACCGCTTGTGATATTTGCCGGATGCACTGCCTCTGTTCATCGCTGTACTTTGAAACCCGATCGGACACCGTTTGAACATCGATTCGTATTTGCGCGCTTTGCCCCAGCGAGTTGTTGACGGCCTGCAGCTTGAGATTCCCTTCTTGAGCGGTAGCCACGCTGCGTGTAACAAGTTCTGTTGTAGCTGCTGCCGCCTCGGCGCACCGGCGTGCCAGACTGCGCACTTCATCCGCGACAACGGCGAAACCGGCGCCCGATTCACCTGCGCGTGCCGCCTCCACCGCCGCGTTCAAGGCAAGGATGTTGGTCTGGAACGAAATATCGTCGATAACTTTCAGAATTTTGGATATCTCCTGGCTCGAGGAGTTGATGGCATCCATCGTCTCGCCGAGCTGTTGGGCAGCTGCTCTGCCGCTTTTGCCGATCTCTTGGGCCCGAACCATGAGTTTGGAACAATCGTGCGCGGATTCTGTATTTTGTTCCGTCATCGCGGCGATCTCTTCAGCGGAAGCAGAAGTCTCCTCGATCGAGGCAGCCTCTTCGGAAGCTCCCCGCGCCAGCGACTGGCTGCAGGAGGCCACTTGCGCCGCGGCCGCGGAGATCTGGCTGGCCCCTTCGGCCAGTTGCGAGGTGGCGTGTCGAAGTTGTTTGCTCATACCGTTGATCACCTTGAGGATGACAATTCCAATCAGCACTGAAACCAATGCCAGCGACCACGCCGTCCATCTTGCCCGCGAGATTTCTTGGTCACCTTTCTGGGCTGAGGCTTCCAGATGCTCCTGCTGCCTATCCCTCATCTCGGTCGCGCTCTTCTGCAGGACGTCTATCGTTGAGACAGCCGCCCCACTGAGGATCATGGCCGCCTCCTTCGTCTTGCCCGCAGCACACAGATCTTTAATCGCTCGGCTCAGTTGGGAGAGCTTGCGCAGTTGCGCCCCGAACGCCGCCGCCAGTTCGCGTCCCCGCGCTGTGGTGTTGAGCGGCGTAACCTCCCGCGCATCCTTGAACATTGTGGCTATTTGAGCGTCCAGAGACTCGACATTCTGTTGCACGCCCGCGCTATCGCCCATCAGCGTGAACAGGATTATGCCGCGCATATTCGCCTGAGCCATGTTCACCTCTGTCATCATTTCGCCGTAAAGGTAAAGCTTCCTGCCAGTCAGTTTTTCGGCCGCATCCAATTCCGACCCCAATCGCCCGATGGAAACCAGGCAAGAGACCGCCATTGCCAGCAGCCTCAACAGCATCGCGCCGGAGCCGATGAACAGCTTCTTTCCGATTGTCATCCGCACAGCTTCCCCCCAGGGTCCGGATGTAACGATGGCCCCTACAAGTCTCATCGGCCAAGAGGCAGCGGCTAAGATGCGTAAAACGCACTGCCTCCTGCTTCCTGCCTTTTACTTTCTGCTTTCTGCTTTCTGCCTCCTGCCTCCTGCCTCCTGCCGCCTGCTTCCTGCCGCCTGCCTCCTGCCTCCTGCCTCCTGAAACTTGCTTCTTCTCCCGTCTCATGGGACCATAGAAGTGTAGCCTGCTGACTTACGCAGACTTCGCATCGTCCGGTTCAACCTCTTCTGTCCGATCTTGCCCCGATACGCTGCTTCGCCAATTTAGAATTAGAGGATACATTTGCCAAAAGAAGACAACATCGAAGTAATGGGAAAAGTCGTCGAAAAATTCAAGGCTGGAATGTTTTCAGTCGAACTCGACGCCGGGAAAACAGTGCTGGCTGCTATGGCGGGAAGGCTGCGGCGCAATCGCATCAAAATCATGAACGGTGATCGCGTAACGCTGGAACTCTCGCCCTACGACCTGACACGAGGCCGAATCACTTATCGCCACAAGTGATTCAACCAATGCTGGCCCGGATTGCCCGCCGCGGCTTTGCACTTGTGCTCACTGTATTTGCCGCGTCGCACTGCTCCGCCCAACCCGCAGATCAGAAACGCCCCTGGAAAGGCTATTCGATCCTGGGCAACGGTCATCTGACCGCTGTTTACTCGGACGATCGCCGAATCGTAAGCCTCACCCACCAAAAAGGAATCCAGCATCTCTACTTCAAGGACTACACCGCCGACTATGTTGCGTCTACATCGTTCGAGCTGGTAGGTGGAAGCGCCGGCGCCTCCGAGGTCGGTATGAAGAACTTCTTCACAGCGCAGACCCTCACCGCACTCGCCGGCGGCGCAAGCCAACGCGTCCTCTGCTTCGTGCATCCCTTAGACGCCGTCGTTCTTTCCCTCAGCGTGAACGGCGCAAGCGCTGCAAAGCCGTACCAATTCGAAGTGAACTTGCGAAGCGAACTCAAGACCGATACTACGGTCAGCCTCACGTCTCTTAAGAAAACAGGCCGTGTGGCGTTGGCGATCTGGTCGAACGGCACAGCGCTCGCAGTCGCTCCCAAGGCTCTAGACGACCAGGTAACCGTGAACGGCTCATCCGTCATTATCACTGGGAACCTCCAACCCACCCACACTGCGGAGGTCTGGTTGATCCCTGCCTCATCGGAAGCCGTAGCGCTTTCGAAAGTGCGGGCTCTCGAGCAGGACAAGGATGCCGAAGCCACATCGGCGAAGATCTGGGAAGCGTGGATGAAACACGGGATTCTCCCCAAGTTCAAGAGCAACGTTCCGGAAGCCGCGGCGTATCTCGAAGCCTACAAGCGTAACCTCTACTGCGTGAAAGCGGCTAACCTCAACGGTGCGATTCCCGCGGAGATGAACGGTCAGTTCGTAACCAACAACATGCCGCAGTTGTACCCGCGCGATGCCATGATGTGTGCGCGTGTCCTGCTCGAGACCGGTCACGCGGAAGAGGCCCGCCAGATTATCGAGTTTTGGGCCAATTCCCGGATTCCCATGAAGACGCCCGGCGAATGGTACGCCCGCTACGACGCGCACGCGAAGGCCGTCGATTCAGGCGTCGGCGCGCGTTTCGATGAGCCGGAGTGGGACGCCAACGGCTACTTAATTTATCTTGTGGCGAAATATCACAATTCGCAAGGCGTCTGGCTGGCGGATCGATACCTCATCTACAAACTTGCCGATTTTCTGGTTCACCACATTGGCCAGAATGGTTTGCTTGAGGAAGGCGGCATCGTGGAATGGACCGGCTACCTGCCCGCCACCAACATGATTTGTGCGGCTGCGCTGCAGATTGCCGCTAAGTTGGCGCACCAATTCGGCGACGAATCCAGGGTGAAAGACTACGCCGCGGCCTCCCAGCGCATTGCCTCGGCTCTGCCTCAAATGTTCGACCAATCCCGCCAGACCTACGCCGATGTTCGTTTCACCGGAAAGAAAGGCCCGAACGGCGAAAGCCTTCCTGGCCAGCCCAGCGACAAAACGTATTTGTGGGACACCAGCGCCAACTTTGGTGTCGTCTGGGGTTACCCCAAGCATCGCGAAATCGAGTTGACGAATCTCTTCTACGCCAAAAATACCGTGAAGCTCGATGGCGGCATGCAGTATTTCGACACCACGGATCCGGAACTGGCCGAGTATGGTCACGCCGTATTTTTCTTCACCACTGCGGCCGCATCCCAGTATCAATCTCTGTACGGCGACAAAGCCGCCGCCAAATCGTTCATCGACTGGATGCTCCGCAACGCCAATTCCTATGGGCTAATGCCGGAACACATCAAACTGGATGGCAGCGATGCCAGCGCCGCCTCGCCGCTCTCCTGGTGCAGCGCCGAATTCGCTTCCGCACTGCTCGCGTGGAGCCGCATACTGTAGCCCCGCGCGTCAGCAAGGGGACTGACATTCCGCATTGAACTTCTCAGCAGTGACCTAGGAGCGATTCCCGAACAACAGGGAACGAGTGACATTCGGCGCTTCGGTCAGATCCGAACCCAAATGATACCAGTACGCCGTATTCCTCGAGGATCGATTCGCACTGACGAATAACCGGAACTGGCAGTGGTCCTAAACTTCCGCTCCCGTATTCAACAGATCCGCCATATAGTTGGGAGTCAGCCTCAAAACACCCGAAAGTTGCGGAATCGCGCCCCTGCACTGCGCATGCACATCACCCACCGCGGGCGATATGCGCGATGACCCCGCCGATAGACGCAGCCTCTGGCGCGTAGTGTTGTAACAAGACCCCGACAAATGCAAAGAACAACAGTGCCCACAAAAACGGAGCCCTCGTCCGAGCGAATACCGTCTTGATCCAGTGTCCACGTTCGATTCGTCGCAATCGGCGATAGAGTGCGGCACTCAGCACGCCGTCGAGAAACACCTCGGCAAGAAGCTCCGGCGCCAACGCAATCACGGAAATAACGTACCAAACGAAAAAAGCGATTGACAGTATCCCGGTGACGACCAGTACTATCGGCAAAAGTTCGGTACCCGGTCGAGCCAGTTGATCGCGCCAAAAGACCCATCCTTCACAGATCGCGCTTCCACCTCGCGGACGTTTGCTCGCCGTGGACCACCACTTCTGACAATCCCCTTCCAGCGTCTCTGTTGGCTCAAGATCCACAGCGATACAAAAACCAAGAAGGCTCCATAAGCTCCTGCCACGGAAACAACGTAGCGGAGCGCCATAATTCGAACCTGCAGGTGCAGCAGCACGGTCGACGTGAGCAATCCAACTGCGCCCGTCAACAATACCAGCAGGAAAACCTGAATTCTTGGATAGCTGGTGCGGAGTAAATGGCGTTCCAGCCGTCTCAAGAGATCCCACCGGGCCAGCGGCGGTAACGGTTCGTCCGGCGCCATCAAACGCTCCGATGCCACCTCTCAGTACGCGGTTCCCTATGGTGGAGTTCCCTACAACTGCGGCGTGGGCGGTTTCAACGGCTGCCACGGGAAAAAGCCTTTGCGCCGCAACTTCCGCCGATATACCTCTCCCTGTCGAGCGTCGTACCATCCGCGCCCGACCGCATCGTTCCGTGATCCACGTCATCCGGCAGCTCCAGGCGATAGAACGGCTCGCGCTGCCGCGTCATCAGCGACCAGCATCTGGGCTACAAGCAGGCCGAAGAGAGACAACAATCGTATAGTCATTTCTGATCATTATTTCAAGTGGCAGCCCAGACAAGTAAACTTGCGCCCATGACAAACCGCGCACGATTGCATATCCAGTCCGGATTTTTTATTCGTATGCGTATCCAGAAAATCAGGCACATGACTCGCAGGCTTCAACTGCGCGCCTTTCGGATGACAGAACCCACAACTGTCAGGCAGATCAATCTGGTTGTGACACACCAGGCAATCCGCCATTTGCGGCATGTTTGCCTGACTGACCGCATCGGATTCTTCAAGCCCGCGATGGCAAGCCATGCAAGGATTGGTGGAATTCAAAAACGGCCGGATCGTGGCCCCATCCAGCCCAAGATAAGTCCCCTTATCGATAGCCCCCGCAATCACCGGAGCAACGTTCCCCAACTTCAGATGCTTAGCGTGACTGAATTTCTTAAGCGGAGGAGGCGCCTGCGCAAGCAGACGACAAGCTGCAGGCGCCAGGCTGCAGGCGGCAGAAAGCAAGAACCACCACAGACCTTTCTGGAACGCCACCTGCCACCTGCCGCCTGCCACCTGCATCCTGCCGCCTGCCGCCTATCCTTTGTACCTGATCCGCCAAATCTTCTTCCCACCATCGTCCGAAACCAGAATGCTGCCATCCGGCAATTGCATGATCCCTACCGGTCTCCCCCACACTTCGCGCGATTCGGGCGAAATCATCCAGCCCGTCAGAAACTCCTGTACCGGACCGCTCGGCTTGCCATCTTTGAACGGAATGAAGCCCACCTCGTAGCCCACGCGCTTCGAGCGATTCCAGGATCCATGGAATGCCAGAAACGCCCCGCCTTGATACGCGGCAGGGAACTGCTTGCCGGTGTAAAAAAGGAAATCGAGCACCGCAACGTGTGACTGCAGCAGGATGTCCCCGGCAATGGTCTTCGCCACTAAATCCGGCCGCTCGCCTTTATGGCGCGGTTCTTCGTGCGGCCCTGAATAGGCGTAGGGCCAGCCGTAGAAAGCGCCTTGCTGGATGTGCGTGAAAAAGTCGGGAACCAGATCGTCCCCCAGCGCATCGCGCTCCTGCACCGCGGCCCACAACGTGTCCGTGCCTGGATACCAATGCAGCCCGATCGGGTTGCGCGTCCCCGACGCGAAAATCTCGTGGCCGCTGCCATCCGGATTGAAGCGATTGATCGCCGCGCGCATCTCGTCCTCACCGGTATTCACATTGGACCCCGAGCCAACTCCCACGTACAGCTTCTCGCCTTTCGAATCGAACAGCAGGCTGCGCGTCCAGTGCCCTTGCTTGAAATCCTTCAAGCCCGCGATCTGCTCGCCTGTTCCAGCCGTCAAATTCTTCGAATCATATTTATACCGCTTCACCGAAGTTGGCTCGCCCACATATAAATAGTCTTTCCAGATCGCGAGACCGTAAGGCCGGTCCAGACCAGTTAGAATCGCTCTGCGCTCCGGATCCTTATAGCTTTTGTTCTTGTCCACCAGAACGTAAACCGTTCCGGCCGAGCTGTCGCTCACCAGGATTTCGCCGCCCGGCCCCGTGTACATGAAGCGCGGCGTGTTGAAGTCTGTCGCGTACTCCTCAATCTCGAATCCTCGCGGAACTTTGAGTTGCGCGTCACTAGGCCGCCCAACCACCTTTGGGAAATTATTGACCGTTGGAGTGGCATAAGGAGCCGGCAGCTTTGCCTCCTGCTGTTGCACCTGGGCGAAAGCCGCTACCGCAGCGAAATAGGGAAGGGTGTATTTGAGCATGGCGTCCATTTCAGTGTATAAAACATTATGCGCGCCAAACTCCCGCTCGTTCTCCTTCTGCCCGGAATGCTCCTGCTGGCTCAGCCAGAACCCGGACAAGCGTAGGCAAGCAGTCACTGCCATCGGATCCATCTGGGTCAGATGAAAGCCAGAGAAGCCATCCCATCGCTCAAAACGGCTATGGACGACGCGGCGGGCGAAGTCGCGTTCGCCGCCGCCAAAGCGCTCTGGGATATGGGGGACCGAAGCGGGCGCGATCTGATTGAGGACGTCCTCACCGGCCAGCAGAGTACTTCAGAAAGCTCTGGCCGTGATGGGTTTCAACGAAGCATCTGGCGCTCTGCTGGGGCCTCGCCCAGGATTGCGATGCAGAATCCCTACGCCTGCTCGAATGGTCCGCAACCAGCGACAAGAGTTGGGCAGTGAAGGCCGCCTCAGCCAAAGCCCTCGGCCAGTGCGGCAATCCGGATGCGATTCCGACGCTCGATCAGAATCTAGCCGACTCAAACGCGGCCGTGAAGTCCATGTCCGCCGGCGCAATCATCAAACTCGCCCGAAAATAGATGTGGCGCAGGCACTCTTGCCTGCAGCGTCGGCACTCATGCCGACGTGTTCCTCCCGGAAAACTACTGAATCTTCGCCACCCCTCCGTTCGATACAAACACGCTGAAGATGCCTGCATCCAGCCCCGGCGAGCCCGGTATGTCCGTGTAGCGGACCAGCGGAACTCCCGCGATCTGAATGCCGACTCCGCGTTTTCCAACAGCCCCATAGCCATTCGGAGAAAGCAGGTTCAGAACTGCGGATGGAATCGTGAAGCTTCCAGTCGACGCATCGGCAGTGCATAGAATCTCGACGTAGGCGATTTCCGGCGCGACGGGTACGCCGCTGAACAGAAAGATGCTCACCGCCGAGAACCCCGAACTGCCAGTCCAGGTCAAGGTTAGATCCTGCGAGAGATTGATACTGGCTGGGATGTTTGTAGGAACAACCGGGTCCGGTAACGTCAACGACCAGGTGAACGATCCCACGTCCGGTCCACCCGCGCCGTTTGTAACCGAGAAAGGTCCGGGTTCAATATACACAGCCGGTTCGGTGGAGAGCGTGGTGTCAAAAAGGCCTGTGGCAAGTGCGGAGATGGTCTTCGAACCGCCGGTCGAGTTAAGCATCAACTGGTCACCGGGATTCAGAAAGCTCTCCACAACAGGATCGATCGGATTCAGTGAGCTGGCGAAAGTCTCATAGGCCAGGCAACTGCCGATTGACCCGGCAGAACCACCTCCCCAGGATCGCACCAGGTTGCTCAGTGAATAGGTCGCGAAACCAGCTTCCAGCTTGTCGTTCTCGCCGGCCACCCGGTTCACGATGACGCCTCCCAAATTCAGCGAACCCTTCGTTATCGCTTTCTGCAGATTGTCCGCCGTTAGCGGACCGAACGTGTCGACGCAGGTGGCTTGCCCCGCCGGCGCGACAGCCATCGACGTGATGTTGCCGGTAACGCCCTTCACCATCACAGCCACCGATACCTTGCACCCGTTGATTCCGGCCGGGATCACGAAGTTGATTTGGTCCACTCCGGCAGAGCTGCCCCGTCCACCGTACACAACCGTCGCCGGCTGGTTGTTGACCAGCACCTGAACCCCGGTGTGCAAATCCGCCTGCTGGGGCGGCTCGGTTTCGTCGCCCGTGATTGCACCCAAGCCGGTGCCCCACAGAACCAGTTCCTCGCCCGGATGCGCCGGATGGATGTACGTGATCGGATTGTTAGAGGCATCGGTAAAAACTCCGGGACCAGTGCCGTCCTCATTCAGCGCGAACGTTCCGAAGTTCGCGGCGAGAACCTGGATCGCAATCGAGCTCTCCGCGCCTTGATAGGAGAGCGTCAGCGTTCCAGTTCCTATCGGTGTAGCGGATGGCAGAATCGCCGCCACCTGCGTATCCAGGCTGTAGATCATAATGCAATTCTCGGTGACGCCGTTCACGCGCACCTGAATTGTGGTTCCAGCCAGCCCTTGCGTGGTCGGCAAGGGATAACTGTCGGCGTGCTGAATGGTTATTGGGCCAAGCCCCGTTCCGGTAACCGTGAACAGCGCCCCTTGCGCGATCCCGGAATTGGTCTGGTGTGGAACAACCCAACTGGCTGCGTTATAAACCCCAGCGACAGCCGGAGCAGCGCTCAGGCTAGCGCTAAAACTGCTAATAATAATAATGAAGCGAAGCAATCGCATGATCTCTCCTTCTGTAGGGCAGGTTGTCAACCTGCGCGCCGATTGCCAATCGGCGCACGTAGCAGGCGACCAAGCCCGCCACTAGCTCATCCACCAACATACGGCGTAGAAATATTAGATTTTCCGTCGCAGAGGGCCGAAAAATGCGCCCCGCGGCCGAGAGTTAGAGCTCGTCGCCGGGAATCGGAGGGTTTCCCTTGCCAGCCCGCTTGAGAATTCGCTTCGCTTTGGGGATGTCGCCCCGCCCGGCGCGCTCGCGGAAGTACTGCTCCGTTCGCAGTGCAGACAACTTTTCCGCCACCGCGACGTTGATCAGTTGATTCAGCGCTACGCCTTCGGATTCCGAGACTCTCCGAGCCTCCTCTAGCAGGGAGGGTTGAAGGCGAAGCGCTACGTTACTTCTTCTCATGCGATTCTCTCCTGAATTCTCTCCAAAGCTCTCCTGGCCGGCTGGTGCGGATCCCGAACCTCTGCGCGGCGTAACCCAAGTGCTTCACATTGAAGGTAACCAGGCGATCCGCCCTGCCATTTACCGCGGTTTCCAACACCATTTCGTCGCTCGGGTCGTTCAGAGTTGGTCTCCAGTGGAACGCCAGCCGAACCGGCTCGACAACTGCCGCTAAAGCATCCAACACCGCGTCAACTTGCTCTATCGCCAGCCCCGCTGCCAATAAGTGTTCCGGCCGTTTTAGCACTGCCTCATACTCCAGCATGAGTGGGACCGAAAGTAGCATCGCAAACTCGCGGTCCAGGGCCGCCAATAGAAGCTGTCTTGAGGCCCCTTGGTCGCTGCGGAAAGCTGCGACCACCACATCAGTATCGAGCACAATCCGCACCAAGCCGACCTGCAACCATGATATCGCGCGCAATATCGCCGGTCAATTCCTGGCTGATCACTGATCGTCACTTGCGGTTCCCAGAACGTCGCCGCCCCGCCGCCTGCTCGAGATACTTCTTTCGACCCTCGCGAATCGCCTTCCGGGCATCGCCCGGCCCGCCCCAGCCTAACGTCGCTGTTTTCCGTCCCTCTAGCTCCTTGTAGATGGTGAAGAAGTGCTCGATTTCCAGACGAACATGGGCGAAGATTCCGTCCATCGAGCGGACCTCATCATAACGGCTGATCGCTCTGGTCCTGGTCAATCATAATGAGAACGCCAATCGGTCGAACCTCGATCAAGCAGCCCGGAAAACTGGGCTCTTTCACCAAGCGCGAGGCAATCCACCGCGTCACCGTCAGGCGCCACAGTCCCCGGAACGAAACCATAATCACCCGGATAATGTACGGAAGAGTATAGCGTTCGATCCAGCCGAAACAGACCCAGCTCCTTGTCATACTCGTACTTGTTGGTCGAGTTCTTCGGAATCTCGACAATCATCCGGACCAGTTCAGCCGAGCCCGGGCCAGGCTCAAGATCGTATAGAGTATGTTTCATCGCACGGTACTTGGATATCCTTAGTATGATCGAAGATATGGAACGCGAAGTCGTTCATCTCAGTTCGGTGGAAGCGATCCGCGATATCGCCAGCATTTTGGACCGCGTGGAACAAGGCGCCGAGGTGATCGTCGAAAAGGACCAACGCCCCGTCGCGGTCATCCAACCCGTGCCACGTCCCGGCCGGCTATTGTCGGAGTGCATCGCTCAGGCCGAGGCGCACGGCTCCGGCGTCACCTTGGATGAAGACTTCGGCAAGGATCTGGAAGAGATCATTCAATGCCATCGCGAGCCGCTGGACGCTTCGCGATGGGATTAATTCTGGACTCGAGCGTTCTCATCACGGCGGAACGAAGTCGCCAGACAGTGGCGGAGTTGCTCAAGCAGGTGCTCGCCCGCGTGGGCGATCAGGAAACGGCGCTCTCCGCCATCGCGCTGGTCGAACTGGTCCATGGAATCCATCGAGCCAACACGCCACAAATACGCGCACGCCGCGAGGCCTTCATTCAGGAATTGCTGGCCGACGTTCCAGTCTATCCGTTCACGCAACGAATCGCTTTTCTTGCCGGTAGAACTGACGGCGAGCAGCAGAGCCATGGCGTGAAGATCCCGTTCCAGGATCTGCTGATCGGAGCGACCGCGCTGCATCTGAGATTTGCTGTAGTGACCGGAAATCCAGGGCACTTTCAGATGATTCCCAATCTCGAAGTGAAACAGCTCTAAATAGAATGGCGCTGATTCGTAGATTTGAAGTTCCCGCACAGTCGCCCGCTCGTCGCTGACCTTGCGCCGCGCACGGCGTTCGGGGCTGAAGTCGTATGATCGTAGATGAAGAGAAGCGAATCGCCATGGCGGAATATAGCTACACTGTGTTGTTCGAGCCGGCCGAGGAAGGCGGCTTCGTCGTGACTTGTCCGGCGCTCCCAGGTCTGGTTACCGAGGGCGACACGCTGGAAGAAGCGCGTGCCATGGCCCAGGACGCGATTCTCGCCTACCTGGAGAGCCTGCGTAAGGACCATCCCCCCATTCCTTCGGATAGGATGCCCGTAAAAGAAGAAGTCCGCGTGCTATTGCCCGAATCGGCATGAGCCAGCGGGTTCCTGCCCTCAAACCCAAAGATGTTCTGCGGTTGCTCGAACGGGAGGCTTCGTAGTGCACCATGTCAGCGGCAGCCACTACGTCCTGAAGCACCCGCAAAAGAAACATCTGCGCGTCACGCTCCCTGGCACGGTTGGGACCTGAAGCGCGGCACCCTGGGTTCTATCATTCAACAGGCCGGCTACACCACCAGTGAGTTCTTGGACTTGCTGAAGTGACAAAACAGGGAGGGCCCTCGATTTCCAGGCGGCAACAGATTCATGATCCGCCTGCGAGCGGCTGGCTTAGCTTGAAGTGACCCGCCTTCGCCAGTCCGACAATCATCCAGTCCGGGCTACCCTGACCCCGACTCCAGATCGTATAGAGTAGTCTTCCTGAGACAGTACTACCAATAGTGGTGTACTAGCTAACCCCTAATCCCACCTACACTCCCGCAAAAAAGTCCTTGCTTATCTTATACTACTCGTGCCAAAATTCCCTTAGACCAAAAGTGGCTTAAAGTGTCCTAAAGTGCCGGATCAGCCAAAACTCGCGCCTGTTGAGCCACCTCTCGGGGCATACTCTGCCCATGTGGACGAGAAGGGCAGACTGAAAATGCCGGTCACTTTCAAGGAGTACCTCGAGAGCTTAGAAGACGGCAGGCTGTTCGTGACCACAACCGACAAGCGCATAGCTAAACTCTACCCGATTTCGGTCTGGAAGGAAAATCTAAAACGTCTGGCGGAGCTCGCCTTGGAACATCCGCTCCTGGCCAAGTCGATGTCCATCACGGCCCGCCATTACGGCGAAGATGGCCGGCTGGATACCGGAGGGCGCGTCATGCTCCCCACCAACCTGCGACGGTTGTTGAACCTGGAGGGCCAGGAAGTGTGGATGGACGCAGCTCCCGAAGGCTGCATCAATATCTATTCGAAAGCCGAGTACGAAGCGCAATTGCGGAACGCGGAAGGTCTGCTCGAAGAAGCCAATGTGGCGGCAACGCGAAAGGGGTTTGTGTAGCGGCCATGTATGCATGTCCCGGTCATGCTCGGCGAGTGTCTGGAGTATCTGGCAATTCGGCCGGACGGGATATTTTTGGACGCAACCGCGGGATTGGGCGGGCATTCGGGCGCCATCGCCGCGCAGTTGACCTCGGGATTTGTGATCGCGAACGATCGGGACGCGGAATCGCTCGCACTGGCGAAGAGCAACACGGTCGAGCATGCGGACCGGATTCGATATCACCACGGATCGTTCGCCGATCTGCGCGAAGCGTTAACGGCGAACGGCATCAAGCAGGTGGATGGCCTGCTTGCGGATCTCGGCGTCAGCCGCTATCAGCTTTTGGAACCCGAGCGCGGGTTTTCGCTGATGGCCGACGGTCCTTTGGACATGCGCATGGATCGCAGCCAGGGCCAGACGGCGGAAGAGCTTGTCAATTTTACGTCCGAGAAAGAATTGGCCGACTTGATTTATCAATTCGGCGAAGAAAGGAGGTCGCGGAAAATCGCAAGAGCAATCGTGCGGGCGCGGCCGATTTCGACTACCGGTCGACTAGCTCGTGTAGTCGAAGAGGCTGTGCCCCGGACGACCAGGCTCCATCCGGCCACGCAAACGTTTATGGCGTTGCGCTTGGCCGTGAACAACGAACAGGGCGAACTGGACGGCTTGCTCGACGCCGCTCCGGATTTGGTGAAGACCGGCGGAAGGATTGTCATCGTTTCCTTCATGTCGCTCGAGGACAGAAAAGTGAAGCAGAGTTTTCAGGCTTTGGCCCGCGCCGGGAGAGCGACCATGCTCACTAAGCACGTGGTCAGGCCAACACCCGAAGAGATAAGAGATAACCCCCCGTCACGGAGCGCGAAGCTCCGGGCCGTGGAAATGAGATAGCAAAGACAAAAAATGGCAACCCTGGCAACCATCCTGGATCGATTCATGGCGGCGAAGAGCTTGGATCAAGCAGCGCCGCGAACCCGCGTGCTCGAACAAGAGGATCCCTTTGAGGTCCCGGCCTTCCCCAACGAGGACGTGTATTTCTATATCAAGCGAATTAACAATGCCCACGTATTGCGCGAAGCAGACCCGGCCGCGCGCCGCGCTTGCTGGAAGCTCATCGGCTCTTCGCTCACCATCGCCACGTTGGTGATCGGTCTCCTGCTTCCCGGACTCTACGGCCTGGTGGCGGGCTATCGTCTGGAGGCATTACGCCAGGAACAAAATCGCCTGATGCTCGATCGCGCCACGCTGGAATACCAGGAGTCGAAACTGCTCGATCCCGCGCGCCTGGAAGAACTGGCCAAGATGCAGCAGTTCGTAGACCCTGACTCGAGCAAGGTTGTTTATCTGGAAGGCAAGTCGGACAACGTAGTCGCGCAAAAATAAACTGGATTGTAGCCCCGCGCGTAAGCAAGGGGACTTTTGGACACCATGAACACCCTGGCGACAAGACGCGTACACCTGCTAGCCCGCCTGGCGTTCGTCTGGGTGGCGCTGATCGTCGCTCGCCTGGTCCAAATCCAGATCGTCCAGCATAACGAGTACAAAAAACTAGCCGCCCAACAACAGGAGAAAACTCTCGAGCTCCAAGCCCCGCGCGGCACCATCGTAGACCGCATGGGCCAACGCCTGGCCATCAGCCTGCCCGCGGAATCCGTCTGCGTCGATCCATTGCGAGTCCCAGACTTACCCATCGCCGCCGACATCCTGTCCAAAATCCTCAATCTGGATTCAAACGACCTGCTCGCAAGAATGACCGAAGCAGCCGCCTCCAAGCACGGATTCGTGTGGGTGAAGCGGAAGATCACCGCCGAAGAATCCGAGCGGTTGCGGGATTTGAAGCTCGAGTGGATCGAGTTTCGCAGCGAGAGCCAGCGCTTCTATCCCAACCAGTCGCTCGCGGCGCACGTCATCGGCGACGTGGATTTTGCACAGAAGGGCAACGGCGGCATCGAGCAAAGCTTGGAAGCCCGCCTGAAGGGACGCTCTGGCGAACTCCACGTCACCCGCGACGTCCAGAAACGCGGCTTCGAGTCGAAAGTGGAGACCCAGCCGCAAGCCGGCCAGGACATTCGTCTCACCATTGACGCCCGCATCCAATTCGTCGCGGAACGCGAAGTGAAAAAAATGGTCCAGACCCACCACGCCAAGTGGGGCAGCGCCGTGGCCATCGATCCGCACACCGGCGATATCCTGGCCCTTGCGAACTTTCCCACCTTCGATCCGAACGAACCGCCCAAAAAAGAGGATCTGCAAGCGCGCGAAAACCTGGCTGTGACGGCGCCCTTCGAGCCCGGCTCCGTATTCAAGGTGATTACGCTTTCGGCTGCGCTCGAAACCACCAAGCTTGGGCCGGCAAGCATAATTCCGTGCGGCGGCGGAAAAATAACGCTGTTCGGACGCACCATCCACGATCACAACAGCTATTGGGCGTTGTCGATGGAGGACGTGCTGGCCCGTTCAAGCAATATCGGCGCCATCAACATCGGATTGACAGTCGGTCAGAACAAGATGTTCGAATATCTTCGGCGCTACGGCATTGGTGCCAGGACCGGAGTCCCGCTTCCCGGCGAATCTCCGGGAATGCTTCGGCCTCTGCGCCACTGGGAGAGAACTTCGCTCGCTTCCATCTCCATGGGACATGAAGTCGGCGTCACTGCGTTGCAGCTTGCACGCATCGGTACAGTAATCGCCAGCGGAGGATTGCTGATACAGCCGCGCTTGACCATGGATACTCCCATCGCCCAGCCCGTCCGTATTCTGAAACCGGAAACCGCCCTCACCATGCGCCGCATGATGGAAGGCGTCGTGCTCAAAACTTACGGCACCGGCCACAAGTACTGCCGGATCCCGGGGTACACCGCAGCCGGCAAAACCGGCACGGCTCAGATTTACGATTACCGCACGCGTCAATATACGCACTTATACAACGCGTCCTTCCTGGGCTTTGCGCCTGTCACCAATCCAGCCATCGTAGTAGTGGTAACTATCAGCGGCACCGAGGGCACGGCCGGCTACGGGGGTCCAGCGGTTGGGCCTGCTTTTCGCGAAGTGGCCGCCGCCGCGCTGCGCCTGATGGACGTACCGAAAGATTTACCCGAGATGCTTCCTTCACCCGAACGCGATCAGGCCGACGAGAACGACGTGGCCATCGCGGGGCTTGGTTCTTCCATCCCTCCCCCGCTGGTCCAAGCGGAGGATGCCGTTGCCGCCGACGACCGACCGGCGGCTTCCGCAGAAAGCGCTTCGGACCAGCGGACTTTTTTGGCAGAGGCGAAAACCAATCCGGCGCGGGACCTGGCTGGTCCGCGCG
>PMOK01000348.1 GCA_003162425.1 Bryobacterales bacterium
CAAGCTGACAAGTTGAGTCACAAGTCGATCGATTGCGGCCATCTTGTTCTCGGATTATTGCGCATCGAGAACTGCGCGGGCGCCACCCTGCTCCGAGATTTTGGAATTGACTATGAGAACTACGTAGGGGTTGTAAGCGACACATTGTCGCCCGCGCCGGTGGCTCAGCGAACCCTCGAACAGCCTGAACCGCCCGCGGCGCCCACGCTCCTCGACGCGATCGATGCGCTGCAGCGCCTGGTTGACCAGACGCCCCCGCACCTCCAAGCATATTCGGATTCCTACGGCGACCAGCGCCTGAAGCGCAAGCCTTGGACGCGCAAGGAGGCTTTCGGCCACCTGGTGGACTGGGCGGTTGCGCATCAACAGTGGTTCGCGCGCGCCCTTACTGAACCGAGGCTGGTGGCCGAGAGTTATCCACTGGATGAATGGGTCCCGGCGCAGCAGTACCGGCACTACGCGGTGCAGGATCTCGTGCAACTGTGGGTTTCGTTGAATCGGCTTCTGATTCATGTGCTGGCGCAGATCCCGGAAGATAAGCTGGGCCTGATGTGCCGCATTGGTGTGCAGGCGCCGATCCCGTTATGGAAGTTGATTGAGCGCTACGTGGAGCATTGCCAAGACGTGGTTGCGCAGATTCTGGCGCGGCTGTAGAGAGGCGGCGGATGTTTGAGCGATATACCGAAAGGGCACGGGGAGCTATCTTCCTGGCCCGGTACGAGGCAAGCAACCGTGGATCATCTTTGATCGAAGTCGAGCATCTCTTGCTCAGTCTCCTTAAAGAAGACAAGATTCTTCTGGGTGTACTCCCGAACGACATTCCGGAAGCCATCCGCACCGTGATCGAACAAAGCTTGCCGCCCCGCGATCAACGCGTTCCAACTTTAGATCTGCCCCTCAGTGCCGCGTCTAAGCGCGCTCTTGCGTACAGTGCCGAGGAAGCCGAGCGGTTGGGTTACCACATCATAGACTGCAGTCACCTCACTCTCGGCCTGCTCCGCATCGAGGATTGCGCCGTGGCACGCATTCTGCACAAATATGGGATTCACAGCAACTGGTATCGCCCCATCGTGGGCGGCGAAGCGCCGGCCCCCATCCAGCCTATTGCGCCTTGGCTGGAAGATTCCGTCACATCCCTTGAAGACCTGGTTGCGCGAACCAGGAAGCATCTCAAACGATATGCGGATGTCTACGGCGAACAGCCGCTGCTCAAGAAACCATGGACGCGCAATCAGGCGCTGGGCCACCTGGTGGATTGGGCCGCAGCGCATCACGTGTGGTTGGCGCGCGCACTCACGGAGCCGAAGCTGGCCGCGAGCGGCTATCCGCCGGATAGTTGGGTCTCCGCTCAGAAGTACGAAAACTACGTGTGGCAGGAGATCGTGGCTCTTTGGGCTGCGCTGAACCTGCTGCTGATCCACGTGCTGGCGCGGATTCCGGAGAGCAAGCGCGAAATGGAATGCCGCATCGGGAGTGAACAGCCGATTCCGTTATCGAAGCTGATCAAGCGCTACGTGGAGCATTGCGAGGGAGTTGTAGCTTCGATACTGGCATAGTGTGCTACCCTAGCGGCATATGGTAGAGCTGCAAGGCACACTGGTGCTGTTGATTCTCAAAACCCTGGCGCGGGGGCCCAATCATGGCTTCGGGATCGCGCTGCATATCCAGGGCGCTTCCGATGGGCTGCTGCGAGTGGAGGAAGGCTCGCTGTACCCGGCGCTGCACCGGCTGGAACGCGACAAACTGGTGTCGGCGGAGTGGAAAGTCACCGGCAACAAACGCCGCGCGCGCTATTACAAACTAACGCCCGCTGGACGCAAATGGCTGGCTAAGGCGGAAGATAGCTGGGACGCCATGTCCAAGGGCGTGGGCCGTGTAATGAGGTTTGCGTGAAGGACCGGGATGATTTCCGAGAGGAGATCGAGTTCCACGTCGAGATGCGAGCCGAGCTCAACCAGGAAGCTGGAGTGCCGCAAGATCTGGCGCGCGATTCAGCCCGCCGCCAATTTGGAAACGCCACGTTAATTCAAGAGGAGATGCGCCGGATGCACGTGAACACTTTTTTCGAGAGTTTTTTGCAGGACCTGCGCTATGCAGCCCGAGGATTTGCCCGCCAGCCATTGTTTACATTGACGGCGGTGTTCGCGGCGGCCCTGGGGATCGGATCCACCACGGCCGTATTCAGCGTGGTGGACCGCATTCTGTTCCGGAGCCTTCCCTATGCGCAGGACGACCGGCTGGTTTCGTTAGGGATGACGGCGCCGCTCGATACCAATGAATTCCTCTTCGCGGACGCTTACTTTGACTGGCGCAAGCATCAGACTCCGTTTACATCCATTACATCGTTCACGGCGGGCGTGGCGGATTGCGATCTCACCGAGACAAACCCGATGCGGTTGGGCTGTTCGATGGTGGAGGGAAATTTTCTGCTCACCTTCGGCATTTCGCCGATTCTCGGAAGAAACTTCACGGCGGAAGAGGACGTGCCAAATGGTCCGCGGGTAGCGCTGATGACCTACGGATTGTGGCAGAGCCGGTTTGCGAGCGATCCGAACATCCCGGGCAAGACCGTGTTGATCGACGGCCAGCCGGTGACAATCGTCGGCGTCTTGCCTGCGAACTTTGAAATGCCCACTCTGGTGCACCCGGATCTACTGTTTCCGGAAGCGCTGGATGAAGCCCGGGAGCGTGCCGGGCGTGCGCTGCGCGTGTTTGCAAGATTGAAGCCGGGTGTGACGCTGACCCAAGCCCAGGCGGCGATGCAGCCTCTATTCGAATCCTCCCTTCAATATGTTCCTCCGCAATTTCGCAAGGAAGTGCACCTTCGAATCCGAAGTCTGCGGGACCTGCAGGTGCAGGATGCGCGAACGGCATCGTGGGTGCTGCTGGGCGCGGTGGGGGCAGTGCTGCTGATTGCGTGCGCCAACATCGCGAACTTGTTACTGGCGCGCGCCACCAGTCGGCGGAAGGAAATGGCGGTTCGAGCCGCACTGGGCGCCGGGCGCGGACGTCTGATCCGGCAGACGCTCACCGAGTCTCTGCTGTTGGGTGTGTTGGGAGGGTTAGCGGGATGCGCCCTAGCCTGGGCGCTATTGCGGATGTTTGTCGGCTTGGCTCCGGAAGGGATTCCACGCTTGGACCAAGCGGCGCTTGATCCGCGTGTCCTGCTATTTACGTTGGCTGGGTCCATTGCCTCGGGCTTGTCATTCGGCATCGCGCCCGCGATTCAAAATCCGCAAGCCGAATCGCTCACCGGATCGCGCACCGCCGGTGCCCGGCGCATGCTGCTGCGCGAGTGGCTGTGCGCGGGTCAGATTGCAATCTCGCTGGTGCTGCTGGCCTCGGCCGGCATGCTGTTGCGCAGCCTCTGGAAAATCCAGAGCGTCCCGATGGGCTTGGAAACGGAGCATGTCATGACTGCGGAATTCGTGCTGAGCCGGCTAGGCTATTCCGAAGATGCGCGCCAGCATCAGTTTTTCAACGAGCTGGAAACGAGGCTGGGTAGAATTCCGGGCGTAGGGTCGTTCGCCATCAGCGACTCATTACCACCGTCGGGCGGTACGCGCGGCCGGCTGCTGGCGTCCATGCAGGTGGAAGGTCAGCCGCCGTTCGACAAGGGTACCGGAGGATTGATTATGTGGCGCTATGTGACACCCGGCTATTTCGCATCCCTCGGAATTCCCATGGTGCGTGGGCGCGCTTTCACGGAAGAGGACCGTGCGCCCGGCGCGAGCACCATGATCCTCAGCCAGACATTTGCTCAGCGGCTGTTTCCGAATAGGAATGCCGTGGGCCAACGCATCAAGACCAACGAATGGGCTACCGTCGTCGGCGTGGCTGCGGATGTGAAAAACCTGGGGCCGATGCAACCCTCCGAGCCCGAGTATTACATCCTGCGCCGACATGTTCCGGACGAGAACTCGCGAATCCAGGAGCCGCCCACCGGTTGGCGGCAGGCCAAAGTTGCGATCCGCACTTCCGTCAATCCCAACGTAATGGCGGGTTGGATCAAGCGCGAATTCGCGGCGCTCGATGCAGCGTTGCCGGTTACTATCGGCAGCATGCAACGGCGCGTGGGAAGGCTGGTGGACCGGCCGAGGTTCAACGCGCTCCTGCTGACTCTGTTCGCTGGAATGGGCGTGTTGTTGGCGGCCATTGGACTCTACGGAGTGATGGCGTTTCTGGTCGCACAAAGGACCGCGGAGATTGGAGTGCGGATGGCGCTGGGCGCCACTCCCGGCGCGATCACCAAGCTGGTGCTCTCGCGTGCGGCGGCCTGGACACTGGTTGGTGTTTTGGTGGGTTTGGCGGGTTCGCTCTTTGCGACACGCGCCCTCGGGAGCATGTTGTTCGAAGTGGAGGCGCGGGATCCATGGACGTTTTTGGTGGTGCTGCCGGTGCTGCTTCTGATTGCGTTGGGCGCGGCGTGGATTCCGACGCTGCGCGCATCACGTGTGGATCCGATGACGGCGCTGCGCCATGAATAGTTGACACAGTCAACTATCTAACTTACGATGAAACATGCACGCAGATTCGGTTCGCGGCTTCAATCGCTTTTACACCAAACAAATCGGGTTGTTGCGTAAAGGCTATTTGGACAGCCCGTTCTCGCTAACCGAGGTCCGGGTTCTTTACGAACTGGTCCATCGAGAACATCCCATCGCGGCTGAAATCTCGAAGGCGTTGGACCTTGATGCGGGCTATCTGAGCCGATTGCTCGCGAAGTTTGAGAAGCGGGGCTTGATCGCGAGAAAAGCTTCCGGGACCGACGCGCGCCAGAGTTATTTATCCCTTACTTCACGTGGCCGCCAAGCTTTCGCTCCACTTGAGGCGAAGACCAATAAGCAAGCTGGCGAGATGCTGAGCAAGCTCTCGATCGCAGACCAGAAGCGCCTGGTGGACGCGATGCACACTATCGAGAAATTGTTGGGTGCGCAACCTGAGCCAAAGGCTCCGTACGTGCTGCGGTCACACCGTCCAGGCGATATGGGATGGGTGGTTCACCGTCACGGCGCTCTCTACGCCGCCGAATATGGGTGGGATGCGAGCTTTGAGGCATTGACGGCGGAGATCGTGGCGAAGTTTATTCAGAATTTCGACCCGAAGCGCGAGCGCTGCTGGATCGCGGAACAGGACGGCGCGATCCTCGGTTGTGTTTTTCTGGTGAAGAAATCGGATCGGATCGCCAAGCTTCGGCTGCTGCTTGTGGAACCTTCAGCGCGAGGCCTCGGCATCGGTAAACGACTGGTGGACGAGTGCGTGGGCTTCGCGCGACAGGTGGGCTACCAAAAGATCACGTTGTGGACGCAATCCAATCTGTATGCCGCACGCCACATCTACGCGAACGCGGGTTTCCGGTTAGTGAAGCAGGAGCCAGCGAAGCAGTTCGGCTACGAAATGATGACCGAGACCTGGGATCTGAAGTTATAGCGCACGCTTCAACATCGCGATTTGTCCGGCATGATACAAGTTGTGCTGGACCACGCCATGCAGCAGGAAGTAGAAATTGTACTCGGCGCCGCCGGCGGATTCGTTCAGCTTCTCATCCGGCATCGCGCGAACTGCCGCTACCAGAGCCTGTGCCGCAGTCCCCAGCTCCGCGACCGTGGCCTCCCACGTCCCTTGAACCGGCGGCCAATCCCTCTCGCCGGCCAGCGTCTCATACTTTTTCCCTTCCACGAACGCCAGCGCCGCCCGTTCCCAAGCCGTGACATGCAGCACCAATTCCCAGATGCTGTGCGCGCTTGAGACAGGCTTCGCCGCCGCCTGCTCGGATGTCACGCCATCCAGGAGTTCTCGCAAGCTGGGACCATGCCAAGCCTGCCCTTCATAGGATCGGCGAAGCTGGGACGCCAGACGTTTGGTTTCCATTCGTTCCAGTTTGCCAGAGAGCAGGCGGCAGGAGGCAGGAGGCGGCGGCAGAAAGCAGAAGGCAGAAGGCAGGAGGCAGAAGGCAGGAGGCAGGAGGCAGAAAGCAGAAGGCAGGAGGCAGGAGGCAGGAGGGATGATGTTTGGTAAAGTTCTTGTGAAGTTTTTGATGATCGTGTGCCAGAATTGGAGTAGCCCGCATCCAAGAGCTCATGCGCTTCCTTTCTTTGTTCGCTCTTAGTGCGTCCCTTTTCGCCCAAGCCGTGACACCCGGGCCCGGATTCGTTCCATTTGCGGGCGCTGATTCGGGGGTGGGGGACAATGGTCCCGCCGTCTACGCGACGCTGGGCTATCCGGAAGCGCTGACGTTGGATGCCCAGGGCAATCTGTATATCGCCGACTTCGCCTTCGCGCGCGTGCGCAAGGTGACGCCGGCTGGAACCATCACCACGGTAGCGGGAAACGGCGTGAACGGCTTTTCGGGCGATGGTGGCTTGGCTACATCGGCGGAACTTTCTTCGCCCACCGGAGTCGCCGTGGATTCCTCCGGCAATCTCTACATCGCGGACGGCCCGAACGCGCGCATTCGCCGGGTCTCGCCCAAGGGCATCATTACTACGTTCGCTGGAACTGGAGATTTTCGAATTCTGAGGCCGTGGCAAATTGCGATCGGTTCCAAAGGCAACCTATACGCCGCCGACGGTGACCAAACCAACGTAAGAAAAATCGATCCCAGCGGCAAAATCACTCCCGTGGCAGGCAACGGCCAAATGGGTTTTTCGGGTGACGGCGGCGAAGCCACCGCGGCGATGATTGTCGCGATCGGAGTGGCTGTAGATGGCGCCGGCAATTTGCTCATCGCGGGCGGTGGAAAGATCCGAAAAGTCACGCCGAACGGGATCATCTCGACGCTCGCCGACGGCACGGGGGCGTCCAATAAGTTCGTTGGTGGCATGTTGTCGATTGCATCAAACGGGACCATTTATATGGCCGACACTGCGAACGAACGGGTGGTGAAGTTCTCGGGCGACGGAACAGGTATGACAACCGTCGCGGGCACCGGAGCCATCGGATTCCGCGATGGCTGCTTGCAGCCCGGCACGCCGCAGGCAGTGGACGCCCAGCTTGCCAACCCGCAATCGGTGGTGGTGAATTCATCCGGTACGGTCTACATCGCGGATTCCGCCAATCAACGAGTGCGCAAAGTCACACCGGACGGATTGATTGCGACGATCGCCGGTCCGAATGCGGGATTCAGCGGCGATGGTGGTCCAGCATTGTCGGCGGGACTTTCGAATCCTATGGGCATGGCTTTCGATTCCACGGGCGCTGCATACATTGCCGATTCCAGGAACAATCGGATTCGCAAAATAACCCCGGATGGCGTGATTCGAAGCATCGCGGGCGATGGTGGTCCCACCGCGGTGGACGATCCAGCTTGTTTCGCGCCGAATGACGCTTTCCTTCAGGGGCCCTCCGCGGTGGCTGTGGACAAGAGCGGGAATCTGTTCATCGCTGACACGGGCAATAATCGGATTCGCGAAATCCAAGTGAATGGAACTGTGACGACCATCGCCGGCACCGGGCAAGCCGGGGATGGCGGGGATGGCGGTCCAGCGGCGGCCGCCACTCTCAACGCTCCGTTCAGCTTGGCGATCGACGCGATGGGCAACCTGTTCGTCTCAGATCTCATGGACAACGTGGTTCGCGAAATCACTAAAGATGGAATTATCTCGACCGTGCTTCGAGGCCAGGCCGGCGGCGTGGCAGTGGATGCGGCCGGGAACGTTTACTTCGGGGCGGCGCTATTTGTCCATCGGAAAGCTCCCAACGGGGATGTCCAAGTAGTAGCCGGCACGGGCGATTTTAATAGTTCAATCGCGCCCGGCGAATCGTTTGATGCACCCGGCGATGTAGGCCTGGCTGCGTCCGTTGCTGTGAGCCCCGACGGTACATTGGCGGTGGGCGACACGCTCGCCAAGCGCGTGCAGCGAGTGTCGGCCAGTTGCGCTATAGACAATCCGGCCGGCTTGTTGCCGGGCGGAGTTGCGTACGATGCGAAAGGTAATTTGTATGTTTCGGAAGGGGAGGGAAGCGCGATCTGGGAGTTGCCCGCGGGCGCTGTCCCCTCGCCCGAAGGACCTACGCCGGAGCTGGGATATCTCGGCGTGTTCAACGCTGCAAGTTTAGAAGTAATTCTCCCAGGGCTTGGGGAGCCGCCTGGTCCAGCGACCCGTGAGCCGATCGCACCTGGCGAGATTCTGATCCTGCATGGTATTTGCATGGGTCCGGCATCGACGCTGGTGGGTCACTTCGATTCCAACGGCGTGCTTCCCAACGAGCTCGGCCAGACGCAAGTGATGTTTGACGGCGTCGCCGCGCCGCTCTTTTTTGTGCAGAGCGGACAGATCGAACTGGTCGCGCCTTATGAGCTGGCCAATAAGAGCGTCACTACGATGCGCGTGACCAATCAGGGGAACAGCACCTCCGCCCAGGTAAACGTGATCGACGGCAGGGCAGGAATCTTCGCAGCCGCCAATGCCGACGGGACCATGAACTCCGCCGCGAATCCAGCCGCGCGCGGCGAGGTGATCGCGCTCTACGCCACCGGCCTTGGCCAGACCAACCCGCCGGGCGTTGACGGCAAGATAGTGAAAGGCGTGGCGACGGCGATAGCCACAGTGACGGCTACCATCGACGGGCAGAGTGCCAACGTGGTCTTCGCTGGTGACGCGCCCGGATTCGTGGGGCTCTCCCAAGTCAATGTCATCGTGCCGCAAGGCGTGAGGCCTGATCCGTCGTCGATCCCAGTGAGCCTTACGGTGGGGGGCAACGTGAGCGCCCAGAGGCTCTTCATCGCCGTTAAGTAAGGCGCCACTTCGCGGTACGATTAGCCAATGCGACTTGTCGCTATTGCGTGCGCGCTGATCACCGCTGTCCTTGCGGGGGCGTGTGCCCGGGCGAGGGTTACAACTACGATCAAAGCCGATGGTTCCTGGACGCGGAGCGTATCTCTGATCGGCCAGGAAAAGAAGGAAGGGCAAATGACTCCGACGCTGGAGGATACTTTTGTTATTCCATCCGGCGCGGCGTGGAAATCCCACGAAGAGAAGAAGAATGAGGAGCGCACGCTCACGCTAGAGCGAGTGCTGGCCGCGGGCGCGTCGCTCGATGGCGATGTCTCCGTCAAAGCGGGCGCCGAGGGCAAACTGAACATGGTCAACCAGGCCACCGTCACTCAGGTAGCGCCCAATCGGTTCGAGTATCGCGAGACACTGCGCTGGAAAGGCGATCCTACCAAGATCCTCGGCAAGGTCAAGCCGGAAGATCTGGCGAAGATCAAGGCCAAGCTTCCTGTGGAACTCGCGACCGACGCGAACGCACAGGCGCTAGCTGATAAGACCGCGGAGTTATCAATCCCGCTGTTGTTCGGACCGGGTGATCCGCTGCTGGCAATGGGTTTTTTGCATCCTGATCTGGCGGTGCGGCGAGCCGGCCAGCGGATTGGCGCGCTGATGGTGAAAGCGCTCGAGCAGCAGTTCGGCGACAAACTCAGCGCCGCCCAGCGTAGGGACATCGCGTCCAAGATGATCCAGGACACTTTCTCTTCAGCAACTACCACCCCGAATCCACCGGACCCTTCTTCCACCACTACCAATAGCTCCGGATTCGTCCCGCTGATATTCATCGTGAAAGCTCCAGGCCGCGTGGTTTCCTCCAACGGCGAAGTGGATGAGCTCACCGGGGAAGTGTTTTGGGGATTGTTCTCCGAAGCGGCTGCATTCAAGGATGTGGTGTTGACGGCAGTGGTGGAGGTGCTTAATTAGGCCGCAGATGAACGCAGATGAACGCGGCAAAACAATTTTCTTATTGGCGTGCATCCGCGTTCATCCGCGGCCTAATTGCGCAAGGGGAGTGGCTTAATTGATGCCCACGAATATTGACCGTCGCAAATTCCTGTTGGCATTGGCGGCTGCCGGTGGCTCGGCTCTTGCTTTCGATGAGCAGAAGCGGCGGCGGGTGGGGCTGATCGGCACTGGCTGGTACGGCAAGTCGGATTTGTTCCGGCT
>PMOK01000200.1 GCA_003162425.1 Bryobacterales bacterium
GCAGGCGGCAGGAGGCAGGAGGCGGGAGGCAGGCGGCAGGAGGCAGGCGGCAGAAAGCAGGCGGCAGGAAGCAGAAGGCAGGAAGCAGAAGGCAGAAAGCAGATAGCAGAAAGCAGAAGGCGGGCTCAGGAGCTGCCGATTAGGACGCCGGTGATGAAAACCAGTGCGCCGCCTAGGCCTACTTGAAGGGCGGCCGAGAGGGCTGGGGTTTCCATGTAGCGGTGCCTGATCCACGAGATCACACCTAGCTCCACCAGCACCACCACTACCGCGGCCACCATTGCTGCATGGAACTCTGGAATCAGGAACGGGAGCGTGTGGCCGATGCCGCCTAGCGTTGTCATCAATCCGCAAATAAATCCTCGGGCCCAGGGGTGCCCCCTGCCGGTAAGGCTTCCATCGTCCGAGAGCGCTTCGGCGAATCCCATGCTGATGCCGGCGCCGAGCGACGCAGCCAAGCCGACCAGGAAAGCGTCCCAACTTTTGTGGGTGGCGAACGCAGCAGCGAAGACCGGAGCCAGCGTGGACACGGAGCCATCCATCAATCCGGCCAAGCCCGGTTGCACGATCTGTAGCACGAACAGGCGCCGGTTCGCTTCGTCTTCTTCGCGCTTGACGTCGGGGCGGAGCTTGTCCTTTTCGAGTTGCTCGGCGCGATTCTCGTGCGATCTTTCTTCCTGCGCCAGATCGTCCAGCAATTGCCGCACGCCCGGATTCTGGGCTCGCGCGGCGGCCTTCTCATAGAACCGGCGACTCTCCACCTCCATGGTGGCGGCCTGATTGCGGACGGTCTCGAGGCCGAGCGGACGCACCATCCAAACCGGTTTGCGATGCACGAAACCTCTGATATCCTGCCGGCGAATAAGCGGAATGTGAGCGCCGAAATTGGTTTGAAAAAGCTCGATCAAGCGTCGCCGATGGCCCGATTCTTCCTGCTGCATGCCTTCGAAAACGGCGGCCGAAGCCGGGAAGGTCTCTTTCAGACCTTCGGCGTATTCGGCGTAGACGCGCTCGTCTTCCTCTTCGAGAGAAATGGCGAGCGCTAGAATCTCACGTTCGGAAAGGCTGTCAAAGCTGCGCATGATTGCGGCCTCCGTTGTGTAGGGCGGCAGGATTGCCGGCTGCAGGCAAGAATGCCTGCCCCACATAGAGGTCGATTGTAGCGCATGCGCGAACCATTCTGACTCCGCTAGCATCTAACTAATATGCCGGCTACCATAGAAGCAAATCCGATCGAGGGCCTGGCCCCGGCGCGGTTACCGCAAGGGGACTCTTGTCTGTTAATCATTTTCGGCGCCTCGGGAGATCTCGCGCGGCGGAAATTAATTCCCAGCCTTTACAATCTCGCCTGCGCAGGATGCATGAATCCGGATTTCGAGATACTCGGCACGGGAAGAACTCCGATGTCCGATGAACAGCTCCGCGCAAAGATGCGGGAAGCGGCCTCGAAGGCGAGTGACACGCGGGATTTTTCCGATTCAGTCTGGCAGGAATTCGCAAAGCGTCTGCACTATTTCGCGGGTGACATCACCGATCCGCAGTTCTTCAGCAAACTGCGGGACCAATTGAACCAAATGCGGCAGTCCGGCTCCAGTCCGAATCACCTGTTCTACCTGTCTGTGCCGGCTTCCCAGGCGCCCACCATCATCGAAGGATTGGGGGCGGCTGGTTTGAACCACAGTGACGGCGGTTGGGCGCGCGTCATTATTGAGAAGCCGTTCGGGCGCGATCTTGCTTCCGCGCGCCGGCTCAACGAGATAGTTCTGAAGGTTTTCGATGAGCAGAATGTTTATCGCATCGATCATTACCTGGGCAAGGAGACGGTGCAGAACATTCTGGTCTTCCGCTTCGGGAACTCGCTTTATGAGCCGGTGTGGAACCGCAACTACATTGATCACGTGGAGATCACCGGCTTCGAGACGGTGGGTTTGGAAGGCCGCGCGAGTTTTTACGAGGAGACCGGTGCGTTGCGTGACATGGTTGCGAATCACCTGCTTCAGTTGCTGGCGCTGACGGCCATGGAGCCGCCGGTCGCGTTCGATGCGGATTCCATTCGCCAGCAAAAAGTGCAGGTTCTGCGCTCCATTCGGGCCATGACCGTGGACGAGGTGGCGAAGCGTACGCTGCGCGGGCAGTATGGTCCCGGTCAAGTTAACGGAAAGCCGGTGCCGGGGTACCGCCAGGAGCCGGGTGTAAAACCCGATTCAACCACTGAGACCTTTGTAGCGCTAAAACTGTTCATCGATAATTGGCGATGGGCGGGCGTGCCGTTCCACATCCGGACGGGCAAGCGGCTGTCGCATCCGGGCACCGAAATTCGTGTTCATCTGAAACCCACGCCGCAAGCGCTGTTTGCCACCACGCCCGAGGATCAGCGCGAGCGCAATGTGATCACGCTGCGGATACAACCCAATGAGGGAATTACCATCGCCTTCGGAGCAAAGAGGCCGGGCGACCAGATGCGCACTGTAACGGTGCAGGCAGACTTCTCCTACCGCGCGATGTTTGGCTCCAATGCGCCGGTTGCTTACGAGACGTTATTGCTGGATGCGATGCTAGGCGATCCGACACTTTTCACCAGCCGCGACGAAGTGGAGGCGGAATGGCGGATCATCACGCCCATCGAGGAGGCCTGGACGGAGCTGCCGCCTCCGAGTTTCCCCAATTATGCCGCCGGAAGCGACGGACTACCGATTCCGGCTACGCTTTTCTGACCAGGTCATCCTTTTCTGACGAGCTCTAGGTCGATAGAAATATTGACTTCATCGCCAATCATGACGCCGCCAGTTTCAAGCAACTTGTTGAAGGCGACTCCAAATTGCTCGCGGCTGATTTTTGTGGTGGCCGCAGCTCCCCGGCGGAAGAAACCCCAGGGATCTTTGATCTCCGGTGTAACGCTGTCCACTTCCAAAACCACTGGCCGGGTCACGCCGCGGATGGTCAGATCGCCTGTCACGTGATACTCGTCCTTCCCTTCCTGCGCGATTGCGGTGGATTGGAACTTTATGGTGGGAAAGTTGGCCGCGTCCAGGAAATCGGGGCTTAGCAGGTGTTTGTTGCGATCGGGTTCCCGTGTATTGATCGAGTTGACATCGATCTCGGCCGTAACGCTCGATAAGGCCGGATCAGCCTCATTGAAAGTTATTGTCCCGCTAACTTTTGTGAACTCGCCCCGAACCCAAGCGATCATCAGGTGCCGTACCTTGAAATGCGCGTTGGAATGCGTAGGGTCAATATTATAAGTGGTAGTGGCGGATTGGGCCGCCGTTTGGCTGGTGCTCATCAGAAGTCCTCTCTTGGAGATGGATGCTTCCAGCAGCCCAAACGCTTCACCTGTTTTCCCGTAGGGCACGCCTCCGGCTTGCCCAGGACAAGCCAGAGGCTTGTCCTACCAATCGTGGTGTCCGAAAAAGCTGCTGGCCTCATCCGGGGAACCTACCCATTTTAGCAACTCGTTCATGTCCACCTTAACCTGAATCACGGTGGCTTGATCGCGCTGGAAGGTTGCGATCAGCATCCGAGTGGATCGTGCTTCGTCATCGCTCGCATAGATGTAAATGGATTCGCCATCACGCTGGGAGTGTACCCGGACCAGCGGGCGCAGGCGGCTGGACGAAAACTCGTGCATGAATTGATCGAGTTCCCGTTCATCGGTGTCGCCAATGGATTTCAGGTCCTCAAATACAGCCAGCTTGAACTCGCTCGCCCCGGCGGGATGCGCCACCTTTACGACCAGATTAGCCACGCCCAAGAACGGAATGTGGGTACGCTTGGTGTGGTAATGAACTTCGATGGCTTTCACTACATGATCGAATTCCGAATCGGCGATCAGGACGACGCCGGACGCCGCCAGAAAAACAGCCAGGAATCGGGCGGTCATTTGTCCTCCTTGCTTCGTGACGAGAATGAAGCGCGCAGCCGGGGGATATGGAACTGGCCGCCCAGTTCGGCAACCTCGTCGGGGTCAATGGTACCCACTACATTCACGAACGTCAGTTGCCGTGGCTCCGCCACAATGATGACCGCGCCTCCCAGTGTGCCGTTGCCGGGGAGCTTCAGGAAAACATCTACATCGCTGCCCTCGCGTTTGGATCTCACTCCGACGATGCGTCCCCAGGCGGGCGCCTGGAGCTGAGATCGAAGCGACTCCACATCGGCGCGGCTGTATTCGCCTTCGGAGGCGAACTGGTAGCTTCGGACGTAAACGCCTTCCAGTTTCAGGAGCAGCCTTTTGACTTTGGCTATGTCCTGGTCGTCCTTGTCAGACAGAAATCGGGCGGCCATCTTCAGCATGGAGCCATCCAGCGTGATGTCGACCGATTCCTCGGCCTTCGCCGACAGCTTATCCAGATTCGCGGGCAGCTTGATTTCCTGTGCGCATATGGGCGCCAGGCATGCCGCCAACAGTATACTTGCGATTCGCATCATCTCACCTCACTAATAGACACGCATCACAGTGGGCAGCGAATGCAAATAATTAGCCACGGATGGACACGGATGGACACGGATAACGCGATACTAAGCATATGGGCGCAGCCTTGGAAGTTCACAATCTGCGAAAGGTTTATAAGGATGTTGTCGCGGTGGATGGGCTGGACCTCCAGGTGCGGCTGGGGGAATGCTTTGGGCTGTTGGGGCCTAACGGGGCGGGCAAGACCACGACGATCGAAATCTGCGAAGGGTTGATCGCCGCTGACTCAGGCGAAGTGGAGATGCTCGGCATGCGGTGGGATTCGGATGCGAGCCAACTCCGGCAGCGTCTGGGGATTCAGCTTCAGGACACGCAACTTGCCGAGAAGCTCACGGTGTTCGAAACCGTTCGGCTGTTTCGGAGCTTTTATCACGCCGGTCCTTCGCCCATGGACGCCATCGGACTGGTGCAACTGGAGGAAAAACAAAAGTCGCGCGTGGGCACTCTGTCGGGCGGGCAGAAGCAACGGCTGGCGATGGCCTGTGCGTTGGTGGGCGATCCAGAGTTCCTGTTTCTGGACGAACCCACTACGGGATTAGACCCGCAGGCTCGCCGGCAGCTCTGGGAATTGATCGAGGAATTCAAGCTGGCGGGCCGAACCATTCTGCTGACCACCCACTACATGGACGAAGCGGAGCGCCTGTGCGACCGCGTGGCCATCATGGACCACGGCAAAATCATCGCGCTGGGCACGCCGCGCGAGCTGATCGCGTCCATTGGCGTGGAGCACGTGGTGGAGTTTTCGGCCGGCGGTGCGTCGAAGGCGCTCACTGTTTCCGCCTTGGGGGAGATAGAAGGCGTTCGTGAAGTAAAATCCGAGAACGGCAGCGTGCAATTGCAGGTCACCGAGCTGCATCGGGCCGTGCCCGCACTGCTAGCCGAACTGGACCGGCAAGGCTTACCGCTGACCGAGCTGCGCACCCATTCCGCGTCTCTGGAGGACGTCTTCGTAACTTTGACGGGAAGGCGTTTACGCGATGAGTGACGTTACCGCAATTCCCGATTTGAGAGCCCGCGAGGCGGCACGGAAAGCGCCGCGCCCGTCCGCGTGGACGGACCATCCGCTGGCCCAATTGACGCTGGTGCGGTTCTTGGAATTTATTCGCGAGCCCGAAGCGCTGTTCTGGGTGTTCATCTTTCCCATCCTGCTGGCGGCCGGGCTGGGTATCGCGTTTCGCAATCGTCCCGCGGACGTGCTCAAGATCGCCGCGGTCACGCCGCAATTGGCGCAATCGCTTCGCAATGAAAAACTGCTGGATGTCGCGCAACTGCCTACTGGGGCGGCAGAGGAAGCGCTTCGTACTGGCAAGGTAGCGCTGCTGGCGATTCCGGGACCAAGCGGCAGCGTGGTCTACAAATATGACGACACTAATCCGGAAGGGCGCACCGCGCGGATGCTTGCCGATCGTGCGGTTCAGCGTGCTGCCGGCCGCGTTGATCCGGTGGCATCCACGGATCAGTTATTGCGCGAACCAGGGTCCCGATACATCGATTTCCTGATCCCGGGACTGCTGGGAATGAACCTGATGGGCAGCGCCATTTGGGGCATGGGATTTGCGATCGTAGATGCGCGGCGAAAGAAGCTGATGAAGCGCCTGGTGGCGACGCCAATGCCAAGGCATTATTTTTTGCTGTCGTTTCTGCTCTCGCGGCTCTTGATGCTGGTAGTGGAAGTCGGCGTCGTACTGGGGTTCGGCGCGGTGGTGTTTGGCGTTCCGGTGCGCGGTTCCATTGTCGACCTGGTGTTGCTTTGTGTGCTGGCTTCGATGTCGTTCAGCGCCCTGGGATTGCTGATCGCTTCCCGCGCGCGCACCATCGAAGCCGCATCCGGTCTGATGAACTCGGTGATGATGCCGATGTGGATTGTCTCGGGCGTGTTTTTCTCGTCGCAAAGATTTCCCGATTTTGTGCAGCCGATCATTCACGCGTTGCCACTCACAGCGGCCATTGACGCGCTACGCATGAACATGCTGCAAGGAGCGGGCGTAGCGCAAATAGGTCCGCAGATGGGCGTGTTGGGAGTGTGGCTGATCGTCTGCTTCGCGCTGGCGTTGAAGCTGTTTCGCTGGCGATAAGAAATGCACCGACTCCCTCACGGTCGCGGTTCGGTAACACTCTCACTTCGCTACCGCGAGCCACGGTGAGTTTATTACGTGCAGCAATACAACTACGCCGCAGGCCCACAGGGCGCGGCCTCCGAAGGTTCCAACGCGGCGTGCCCTCGCCACGTAATACGAGCATCCGGCACCGATAAACGCTAGTTCCACCCACCACCAGCCTACGGGAAGACGCTGCCACAAACCCATTCCGATATGGATGCTGGAGTGCGGCCACAACGCCAGATCGTGAGGATGCATCGGCCAGTCCAACAGAAAGTGCGAGAAGACTGCGAACCCGGCGGCCAGAGCGACCGCTCGGCCGCGCCTCCAGAAGAAACTGGAGAAGAGCACGGCCCACACGATGGACATTGCGAGCGAGTGCGACCAATCGATGAAGTCGAGAGAGAAGCCAGGACTGATGCCAGGCGTCACGGTGACTTTTTCAATGCCCAGCATCACGAAAATGCCGAACAGCACATCGAGAAATCCCACGCCCAGCAATAATGCCCAAGTGGGCGCCTGCGGCTGGTTAGCTTTTATGGCGAGTCCGGCCGCATAATGCCCGGCGTACACTAGCTTTTTCTCCGAACGCGATCGAGCCACGCCAATATAGGCACGGGCACGGTAAAGCTGATCAGGCACAAGAGGCCGAACGCGAAACTGGTCATTTGGAACCTCTCAGATTCTCAGGAACACTTTGCGCCGGTACATCCAAAAGAGGATGAGCCAATAACACAGCAGCACAGCCATCCCTAGCATGAACGGCTCCAGCCCATCGCCGAAGATCTTGAAGGCGTTCAGCCCTAGATTGATGCGGAAGGAGCTGACAAAGAAGTCGTGAAACAGATGCGCAATCAAATAGGCCGCGATGGAGTTCACGCCGATCACGACCAGCGGAAACGACCACTTCCGATATCCTTTGACTTCGATGATCCAACTGAACGCGGCTAGCAGCAGGAAACACGCGCCGCCGCTGAACAAAACCCAGCCCGGGGTCCAGATGCGTTTTACGATGGGCGCGATGCCCGCGTAGTGCAGCGCCAAGCCGGAGGCGAGTCCAATGACGCCCGCAATCAGGAGACGCTTCATCGGTATGCGCGGGGCGGTCTCGCGCAGCCAGCGGCCGGCCACCAATCCCAGAATCATGGTGCCGAGCGTGGGGATAAAACTGAGCGTGAGATATCCGCCATCGTTGAAGACCCACGGCCTAGGGCGCGGAAGCAGATTGAGGAACCACTGATCGAACGCGACTCCCAGGTTGGAATTTTTGTTCCAATGCGATGCAAAACCTGAGAAGTTGTGCGGCCAGTTGGCGGGCACCCCTACGGCCTGATAATCGAATCCCGGACCCGGCGCCGGATACAGCGCCCAGGCTAGCCAGTAACCGGCGACTATTGCCGCGAACGCGGTCCACTGCCAGCGTGGCCGCCAGAATCCCAGTAGGAACAGAATAGGATAGCCCAAGCCGATCTGCGACAGCGTGTCTTCGAATGTGTAATTTGTTTGCGGGCTGTGCATGGACCGCAGGAAGACGCCGAGTGCGACCAACAATACGGAGCGCCAGATGGCATGCGCCCACATCTTGCCGAAAGTTCCGCCCTTCGCGAGCCGGCTCGCAATGGAATAAGGCAGAGCCACGCCTACCAGAAACGAAAACGACGGCTGAATCAGATCGTGCAGCGAACATCCGAACCACTCGACGTGGGTTTGATTGAACCCGAGGAACGCCCAGAACCAGTTGCCGGGGTACGCGGCCGACACACGGGCGAGTTCCAGCACCTCCGCCATCATGAGCAGCATCACAAAGCCGCGATAGGCGTCTACGGCGATGTTTCGGGTGACGGCCTTGGCTGGAATTGCCTGCGGCGCGATGCCCGGGGGTGTCAGAGTGGCTTGCATGAAATTAGTGCCAGTATACTCAATCACCGATGTTTGTACCAGGGGGCTTGACTCGATTGTCGCAGCAAAATGATAATGT
>PMOK01000299.1 GCA_003162425.1 Bryobacterales bacterium
CCGGACCGCGAACACGGCACGCAAAAGTGCGCGCGCCACAATTTGCTCTTCCGGAGTCCCCCACGGTGATACAGTGGTCGCTATGCGGCGCGCTTTTTTCTTTTTCCTTATTGTGGCGACCCTTCACGGTCAGACTGACCAGGTCAACCAGCGCGTGGAAGCGCTGCTCTCGAAACTAACCCTGGAAGAAAAAATCGACCTGCTCGGCGGCGTCGATGGCTTTTTCATCCGCGCGGTCCCCACCATCGGACTCCCTCGCCTGAAAACGTCCGACGGACCGTTGGGAGCCCGCAATGACGGTCCTGCCACTACGATGGCCGGCGGCATCGCGCTCGCCGCTACTTGGAATGTTGCGCTGGCCAAGCAGGTGGGCTCGGAAATCGGCCGTGATGCACGCGCTCGCGGGGTTCATTTCATGCTCGGACCCGGCGTCAACATCTACCTCGCGCCCATGAACGGCCGCAATTTTGAGTACTTCGGCGAAGATCCGTTTCTCACCTCGCGGCTCGCGGTGGCTTACATCCAAGGCATGCAAGACCAGGGTGTAAGTGCAACCGTCAAGCACTTCATGGGAAACAATTCCGAATTCGACCGGCACAACACCGACTCCATAATCGACGAGCGAACCATGCGCGAAATCTATCTGCCCGCGTTCGAAGCAGCAGTTAAGGAAGCGCACGTCGGATCGGTAATGGACTCCTATAACCTGACCAACGGCGAGCACCTCAGCCAGAACAAGTATCTGAATGTCGACATCGCGAAGAAGGAGTGGGGTTTTGATGGGATAATGATGTCGGACTGGGTTTCCACTTACGATGGCGTCGCCGCGGCGAACGGGGGCTTGGACCTGGAAATGCCCGGCGGCGCAAATATGAATCGCAAAGCCCTGCTGCCTGCCATCGAGACCGGAAAAGTCACCGTCGCTACTATTGACGACAAAGTCCGCCGTATCCTGCGCACTGCTGTTCGATTCGGCTGGCTCGACCGCGATCAGACCGATCGGACTGTACCGCTGGTGAACGGCCCGGGCAAACAAACCGCGCTGCAGGCCGCTCGAGAAGGAATGGTGCTACTCAAGAATGACCGCGGCTTACTTCCCTTGACCAAAACAAAAATCAGAACCATCGCCGTAATCGGGCCGGATGCGTATCCCGCGGTGCCCGCAGGCGGCGGCAGCGCGCAAGTGCGTCCATTCGCCGCCGTCAGCATTTTGCAAGGACTCAGCGACGCATTGGGCTCCGACGCCAAGGTCTACTATAACCGCGGTATCGCAACCTGGACCCAATTGGCAAATTCAACCCAGTTTCTTACCTCGGCCGACAACGGAAAGCCGGGCGTCACTGTCGAGACCTTCGGCAATCAAGATCTTTCCGGTCCACCGGTGTCCACTCGCGTGGCGCGCCATATGACACAGCGGCCGCGATTCTCATTCGCGGATTTGGCCAACATAGATTTTGGTGAAATCAACGAATCGCAGAATCAAACGCCAATGGGCTCCTCGACACGCTGGACCGCCTATTACAGCGCGAAGGCTTCGGGAAAATTTGAAGTTTTCACCGCGATACCCGGGGAGGGCGGCGGGCACCGCTTGCTGATCGATGGCAACCTGGTGCTGGACAACTGGCAGATCCGCAAAGCATTGATCGATCACAAGATCATCGAACTCAGCGCAGGTCCACATAAGGTTGTATTCGAGCAATTCCAACCTGCGCGACCAGGTCCTTTCTCCGGCGGCGTTCAGGTGGGTATCGCTCCCGAGGACAGCTTGGTAGATCCGGCCGCGAAGGTGCTGGCAGCTCAAGCGGATGTCGTGGTGCTTGCGGTTGGCTTCGACCCTGAAAGCGAAAGCGAGGGAGGCGACCGAACTTTCAGCCTTCCCCCCGGCCAGGACGAATTGATTCAAGAAATCGCCGCTGCCAATAAGAACACGATTACTGTGATTACATCCGGCGGAGCCGTGGATACAAGTGCGTGGCTGGATCGTGTTCCCGCGCTGCTCGAGGCCTGGTATCCGGGGCAAGAAGGCGGCGCCGCGCTCGCTGAGATTCTCTTCGGCGAAGTGAATCCTTCCGGACGTCTCCCGATTTCATTTGACCGCCGATGGGAAGACAATCCATCAAACGCCAGTTACTATCCGGAGCCGGGGACCACGCGCGTGGTATATAAGAATGGAGTGTTCGTGGGATACCGCGGTTACGATCACGCTGGAACCAAGCCGCTGTTCCCCTTCGGATACGGCCTTTCTTACACCTCATTCAAGTACAGCCGCCTGGATATTCATCCGTTGAAGGAAGACTCATCTGGCAACTTATATGAAGTCACTTTGAATGTGACCAACACTGGGAGCCGCACCGGTAGCGACGTTTGTCAGCTCTACATTGGCGACCGGCACGCTAAGGTGCCAAGGCCGCCCAAGGAGCTGAAGGGCTTCACGAAGGTGAATCTTGCCGCTGGCGAAACACGGACGGTCCACATGAAGCTGGATCGCAGGTCTTTCAGCTACTACGACGCGAACGCGAAAGATTGGCGAGCGGATGCGGGCGAGTTCGCTGTGCTGATAGGGCGATCAAGCGCCGATATCCAACTGGAAGGCAAAATCACCTTGCCGAAAACCTTCTAGGTCTGGTTGTGGGGCAGGATGCCATCCTGCGCGCGGTTGCCAACCGCGCCGTTCTGCGCCGATTGACAATCGGCGCGCAGGTGAGTCTAACCAGGTTACACGCGTGGATCGTCGCTCTTGCGGCTCAGATCCTCAGCCAGGATGATGGCTTCCGCCAGATCCTTCATGGGACGGCGCAAACGGCGGCTTTCGTTGCGAAGGCGCAGATACGCTTCCTCTTCGCTGAGACCGTATCTTTGCTGCAGAATGCCTTTACCGCGTTCCACCAGCTTGCGCGTTTCCAGTTGACGCTTCATTTCCTGCGTTTCTTCAAGAAGCCGGGCATTCGCTTCCGTCAGCAGGGATTTCGAAATCACTCCGCCCATCTGCTCGCCGACGAAGGTCAGCAACGCGATTTCTTCCGAAGTATGACGATGTGCCTGCCGGTGATGAACGTTGATAACGCCGATCACATCACCGCCGCTCACTAGCGGAACCGAGAGAAACGCCTCGTAAGTATCTTCGATCAGCGCGGGAAATCGCTTGAATCGCGCATCGGCTGCGGCCTTGGATGAGAGCGCTACTACAGACTTGTGCTCAGCCACCCATCCGGTAACACCTTCGCCCATTTTCATGCGCAGATTTCCAAGCGCGGCAGCGTGAGGCACTTGCGATGCGCGCAAAACCACTTCATCGCTATCCGCTTCTAGCAGGTAAACCAGGCATGCATCGCACTCCGTCACCTGCGCCGTTAGTCCGACAATCTCTCCCAGCATCTCATCGAGAGACAACTCGGAGCTAACAATGCTGCTGATCCGGTGGAGAAGCGCGACGTGGGAACTTGGCGGCTCCATAACGCGTACTGTGGCCATACTTCAGGGTATTCCGCCGGGCACTGGCCGGTCCAATCAATAATTCCTATCGGGATTAATCAGATTCATGTGTTACATTCTACATTCCTACTCAAACGATTGATAATAATTAGCTTAGTGCACGTGCGCTTGGTCCTGAAGATTATGGACGATGAACAGGACACAGCCTCCGTTTGTGGTGGCTGCAGTGTGGTCCTTATCTGGGCTCCCGGCCGAATAATCGCCGGTTGTCATGGTGTGGTCCTCGAAAATCAAATCGCCCTCCACCACGTAGCAATGCTCCAGGCTCGCATGATGATGGGAGGGCAAACGTGCGCCGGGCGCCATTCGGACCAGCGATGCCAGTTCTCCGCGAATAGGATCTTCGTACAGCATCGCCATGGACACGCCATCGGATTGAGTCGGCTGCCAGTTCATCTGAGCGCCGCGAACCAAAGCCACCACTCCTCGTGGCAACACAGCCTCATTGAGCACCCGGCGGCGTAGACTGGCGGGAGGAGCAGAAGCGGGAATCGTCCGGGCAAGTTGGACTGCCAGATCGCCGGATTCGCGCACTTCGGCTTCACAGGCTGAGCACGAACTCAGATGCTGCTCGAACGTGCTCGACTCGGCTTCATCCAGAAGTCCTAGGGCATAGAGTGATGCGCGATCCCCATCGTCGCATTTTTGCATTTGGCCCACCCCTCATTATCGTACAGCGTCTTTCAATAATTCGCGAAGCCGGCCTACTGCCAGCCTGATTCGCGTTTTCACCGTCCCCAACGGCTCACCCAAACGATCGGCGATTTCCGAATGGCTCAATCCCCCAAAGAAAGCTAAGGGCCCGTTAAGAAATAAC
>PMOK01000012.1 GCA_003162425.1 Bryobacterales bacterium
ATGTTCAGTGTCCGCGGCGTATAGTGCCCGACGCCGTTGACGGTGGTGTACAGAGTCTCCTGCACCTGCAACCGCTTGCCCGAAGTCAGACCCGCCTGCGTGTAGCCGTACATCTCGACCAACCGCATCGTGCTGGGAATCGAGATGTTGCTCAATGAGAAGCCCTGTGGAGTGAATGCCAAATTCAGCACCGCCACCAACCGCCCCGCCGTGTGCGAGCCCGAGAACGTGCTGTCCAGCGTGTTGGTGTCGTACATGAACGTCCGCAGCGGCGTCGACCCCACCGAAACCTGCGTCAGCCGCTTGTAACTGTCGTAGCTGTAAGTGAATACCTGATTCTTCGCGTCGGTTTTGGTGTTCAGCGTGTTGTCGGAGTTGTAAGTGTACGTGACCGTCCCATTCTCAGGATTGGTCGCGCTCAGCAGATTGATTCCCACAACATTGTTTGTGGTGTAGTTGAACGTCCGCGTCTGCGTGTTGTTCGGCCCGCGCGGCATGCTCACCTGGAACAAATGATTTAGAATGTCATAAGTGTAATTAGTCGACACCGTCCCGAGCGCCGGATCGGGCTCCTGGACCTGCGTCAGATTGCCGAACGCGTCGATCGTGAAGGTTTTTGTTTTGCCGGCCGGGTCCGTCACCGTGACGGTGTTGGCGGCATACGAGTAATGCGTGATGCTGCCATCCGGCAACTCAGAGTAGACGGTTCGTCCCCGCCCGTCGTAGTTGTAAGTGGTCCAGTACTCGGCTGCGCCGGGAGCATAAGGCGCAGACTGCTGCCCCACTTTGCCGATCGGTGAACAACCGCAAGAAACATACACGGCGTCTGCGGTAGACACGGTAGTGGTGCCGTTGCCGGTAATGGTTCTGACAGTCCGCCCGAAGCCGTCCATGTTGGTTTGCACCCAATGGCCGTTGGTGGTGGCGATCTTGTTGGGTGGCGAGGCCGTATCGTTATATGTGTAGGTGGTAACGGCTCCCGTCGGCGCAGTGGTGGTGTGCGGCCGGTTGGTCGCATCGTAGACGATGCCCAGGCTGTCTCCGTTCGGCTGGTTGGTGACCGAACTCACTGTCAGGCTGCCGTTAGTGTTAAAGACGATGTTGGACCACAATGAGTTGACTGTGATCGTCGACGGCGCCGCGTAGTTCGTGGTGCTATTCACCGTGTTGCTGGTGGTCAGGCCGTTGTTGTTGTTCGTCAGCAGATTACCGCCAATGTCGTAGTTCAGCGTGCTGGTTCCGACCGGCGTCACGCTGGTGGTCACGTTCCCTCGTGTCGTCCACGAGGTGCCGTACCCGCTGTAATGTTCGTTCATCCCGGTAACATTCGTAAGCGTGTATTGATCGTAGGAATTGGTCGCCAGCGTGGTGGTGTTCGTGCCGCCGGTCACGGTGCTGGTCAGCAGCCGGTTGAGAATGTACAGCGACGTGTACGCCGACGTGTTCTGGTAAGTATTCGTGTAAGTGCGCGCCGGCGTCGACAGGTTGCCGTAATTGTACACCTGCATCTGGGTCAGGTTGCCGTACTGATCCAGCGTTTGGGTGGTCTTCTTCTGGATCGCGGTCGGGTTATAGTCGTCTTCGGTAGTGAGGTCCGTGGAAATGTATTGATTGCCGGCGCTGTCCGTCGTCCAGGTGTAGTCGTCATGCAGCGACCCGGCCACATTGGGATAATACCAGTGTTTCGGCCGGCTCTCCAGGCTGCTCATCAACCCATAGCCTGGCCCACTGGTAGTCGAAAAGGTCCACGCTTTCTCCCCCAGGCCGTCCGCGTCGTCAACGACGGTATACGTGTGGAAGAATGAGTTCGCATACGTCGAATAGCCGATATCGTAGTAGCCCTCGGGCGCACCGGCCGACATGGAGAGATAGCGGCTGTTTACTTCAGCCTGCGACACATTACCGTCGTAAGTGAAGATGCCAGCCGCCCAACGTATATGGCCACCGTAAGGAAAAGTCACCTGCGTCATATCGCCGTTAGTGGAATTGTTGTTGGTGTAGTACTGGAAGCTAGTTGAGGTGTTCACGGCGGTTGCCGTAAGCGTCCCGAGGAAGTCCCAGGTACCGTATGTCGCAGTGCAGGTGAACGCGTCGCACAAGGTCATGGCGTTGTAAGACAGCGAATAGTTCTCCGCCGTCCCGATGGTATTCGTGATGCCGGTCAGATGCGGGATCGCATCGTGATTGTAAGTGAAACTGTAATCGGCCGCGCCGTTGCCGCGGACATCTTCGATGGCATAAATCCGCGAGCTGGTGTTTACTGTGGACAGCCCTACGCCGGCCTCATAAGTGATACTGACCCAGTTGCCGTTCGAGTCGAACAGCGACATGGGGTACATCGTTCCGGAATCCTGCTCGGTGCCGGCCGAGGTGCAGCCGAAGGTCCAGAAGCTGCCGTCCCGGAAATAAAGCCTTTGAGCGTTGCTGTCGTAATAGACGTAGATGGATTCCTTGGAACTCCATACACCGTTGTTGTTCTGGTCCAGACGGTATTGGGCGCCGGTGGAATCGATAAATTCGTAATGATCGAGCTCCCAAATCCCGTCGTAAATCGGAGTTATCGACCCGGCCTGGAGTTTCCAGCCGTAACCGTAGCCGATGTCCCGGCCGAGCTGCCACGTGCCGCCGGGGTCCTGCCGCCAGTTCTCGGAGTTGTAGCTCAGGTTGAACCCATAACTTTTCCCGCCCCGGCTCATCACATTCAATAGCGGAATGGTGAAGTTGAGATTGCCGGACCGCAGGTCGATCTGTTCACCGGCCCCACCCCAGTAAGATCCAGTGGGACGCACGCCCACCTCGCGCGGATCGATGGAGCCTGCCGGCGGAGTGGTGACGTTGATATTGGCGGCCGAACAATTGGCGTGAAAATCGCATGCCATGATTTCGTAGGTGTAGGCTGTGCTGGGTTGCACCGACCGATCTTCCAGATTCGGTGTGCCGGTCAGCGTCAGCCAGCTCCCGTTGCGAAAGAACTGATAGTAGGCGATGCCGGTCGCGCCGGGCGGCGGGGTGCCGTTCTGGTCCAGCACGTCGGGAAACTGGATGTCCACGTAGTTCGGCCACGCCGAGGTCCCTACCAGTTGGGTATTCACGGTGTAGGGCGGCGTGGTGTCCAATTGGCCGATATCGATGGCGGTGATGCCGTTGCCGGAAGGCGCTGCGGAAACGCCTACGCCGGGCTGGCCGCCGGTAATCGGGCTGCTGGTGTCGTAGTAAGAGTTCCAGAATAAGTTGTTCTGGTACACTTCTATGCCGTTGCCTTGGATCATCACAATTCGGAACACGGTAGCGCCGGCGTTGGGATAAATTGGGTCGTTTCCGAGGTGGGTTACGGTCCCGTTCACCACTTTGTAGTAATTTAGGGTTGCCGTGTAAGAGCCGTTCGCCAGCGTGGGGTTGGTAATCTCCACCGCGTAGAAGGTGCCGGTGGCGGTGCTTCCATATTGGGCGTTTGGACTTGCGCGCAAATACACGAAGTAATTCCCACCGGAGGATGCCAGATTGAGCGTGAACCGGACCTCATAGCAATTGCTGGGAGCAGCTATGCCCTGATTGAGAATCAACGAGCCGCCGTTGGTTGCCGAGGACGTGTACATGTTGTTGGACGGGGTGCTCGTTCCGTTCGACGTCCATAGGGACGAGTTGTAGGGATTGAGCAGACTCGGATACTCGTAGGCGTAGTTTTGGGGCGCTTGGGCGAAGGCGGGCGCGAGGCCGAGCGCCGCCAGGAGGGCGAGCCGTGCGGCTTTCATCGGACCCACACCCCGAATTTCGTGGGATCGAAGTCTTTCTTGTATTGCTGGAACGCGGTTTGGATATCCGCGAGCTTATTGATGCCTTTGATGAATGCGGTAACGCCCGGCAGCGCCATGATTGCCGGAAACGCGCTGCGGTCGCGCATCACGATTTCCGTGAGCGCGAACTTGCCGTCATCGCTGGGCACCCAGGTGTAGCCGAGAATGAGGTTCTGCGGGTAGGACGGGCCGCCCGCAACGGGCGTGGGGTTCGCCGCCGTGGTTGGTGTGATGTTCAGGATGTTCGGCGTTGCGCCGCCCGGCGGCGGAATGAGCGAGGGGCGCATGGGGTCGGCCGCGGTCCCGCTGCCGATAATGGGCAGAATTACGAGAATTCGCTCGTACGAATTGCGCGGACTGACGGGCGGTTGCGCCTGGACCGTTCCAACCAGCGCGAAAAGACACACCAAGACTGCCACTGCTCGGATAACACCCAGCATGGTTTACTCCTCTCGGGTTCTAAAAGCATTTGCCCGCTTTTTGTTCGGAAACCAGAACAAAACTAGCTCCGAGGCGAAAAAATCAAAAGGCGCACCAATAACCAGCTACCAGCCACCAGCAACCAGCAACCAGCGTGATAATAAAAGCGCCATGCACCGCGCACTCCTGCTGCTCGCGCTCGCTGCCTCGACCGCTTGGGCGCATATCGGCAGCCCCGACGTTTTCTTCGAAGGCTCCGCCGGCCCCTATCCGCTCTTTGTCGCCATCCGCCCGCCATCTGTAATTCCAGGCGTGGCGCAGATCGAAATCCGATGCCCTTCGGCTGACCTCAGGAAACTGCTGGTCACGCCGATCCCGCTCGTAGGCGAAGCATCCCAACACCCGCCCACGCCCGACGTGATGGCGCCATCGAAGTACGACCCGCAGTTTTTCACCGGCAGCTTGTGGATCATGGAGACCGGCTCATCGCAGATTCGAATCCAGGCCTCGGGCGCTCGCGGGCCCGGCCGTCTTTCGGTTCCCGTAGCAGCGGTCGCGAATCGCACCAAGACCATGAACTTCGCGCTGGGCGGAGTTTTGCTCGCTCTGACGCTCACACTGGTTATAGGTATCGTAAGCATCGCAGGCGCAGGCGTAAGAGAGGCGCAACTCGAACCAGGCGCGAAAGTGCCGCCCGAATTTCGCCGCCGCGCCCGCAT
>PMOK01000232.1:0-6558 GCA_003162425.1 Bryobacterales bacterium
TGGTGGATCTGGGCAATACTGTCATCGTGATCGAACATCAGATGGACGTCATAAAATCGGCCGACCATATCATCGACATGGGCCCCGAAGGCGGCGAAAAGGGCGGCAGCGTGGTGGCGTCCGGAACTCCCGAACAGATTCTGCGCTTCAAGAAAAGCCACACCGCGCACGCGCTCGAAAAAGTCTTGAAAAACGGAAAAGTCGCATGAGCAAGTACGAGCCGCTCGACCTCAGCGGTCTTCGCACAATTTCCATCTACGATCGCGGCGGGAAAGTGCGCGTGCAGGACTTTGCGAGCGTCTACAAGGGAGGCGGCATCTCCGCGTGGATTGATTCCTTACCGCACATTCTCGCCGGCGATTCCTTTCGCGCGGTCATCCAGGCGATAGCGTCGGCGCGCGAACGGAAACGGATGATCCTCTGGGGCCTCGGTGGCCACGTAATCAAATGCGGCGTGGCCCCGATCCTGATCGATCTCATGCACCGCGGCTATGCAACCGCATTCGCCCTCAACGGCGCAGCCGCCATCCACGATTTCGAAATCGCCATCGCCGGACAAACCAGCGAAGACGTCGAAGCGGTCCTGCCCGACGGAAGCTTCGGCACCGCGGAAGAAACCGGCCGCGAAATGAATGCCGCGCTCACCTCCGAATACGGCTTCGGAGAAGCTCTAGGCCGGCATCTCGAAAAGATCGCGGATCCAAAATTCGCAAGCGTCAGCTTGCTCTACGAAGCCTATCGCCACGCGGCACCGGTCACGGTCCACGTCGCCATCGGAACCGACACGCCGCACACACACCCAAGTGCAAAAGGCGAAGCCATTGGCCGCGCCAGTCACCACGATTTCCGCCTGCTCTGCACCCTGGTGAAAGAACTAAACGACGGCGGCGTCTATCTGAACGTGGGATCAGCCGTCTTACTTCCTGAAGTCTTCCTGAAAGCAGTCTCGGTAGTGCGCAACTTGGAAAATCCTCTAGCGAATTTCACAACGGTGAATTTCGATTTCCTCCAGCACTACCGCCCCCGCGTAAACGTAGTAGAACGCCCGCACGCCCGCTCCGGCGGCCAAGGCTACTCCATCACCGGTCACCACGAAATAATGATCCCGCTCCTAGCCGCCGCCCTAATCGAGACGAAGGCATGACCCCCTACGACCCGCAGTCACCAGCCACCAGCAACCAGCCACCGGCAACCACAAACGAGAAACGAGAAACGAGAAACGAGAAACCGTTTTGGACCTACCTCGACCTCGGCTTCTTCATCAGCCTCCTCCTCCCCTCCCTATTCATCGCCGCGCTCATCGTCAGAGCGATGTCTCCCGTCCTTGCGCTCGGCAAGCCGTTCCAAGCATTGCTGGGTCAGTTGATCGCCTACGCTCTCATCTTCGCGTCTCTATATTTCTTGCTTCACCTGCGCTACGGGCAACCATTCTGGCGCTCGCTCGGATGGACATTTCCGGTTGCCGCCGTGGTCGCGAGTTTCCTCGCCGGCCCTCTGCTCGCCATCACAATTGGCCTGCTCGGCAATGTGCTGCGAACGCCGGAAATACCGCTGCCGTTCCAGCAGATGCTCCAAAATCGCCCTACCGTTGTCTTGTTCGCGATCTTCGTTGTGATCCTCGGCCCACTCTGCGAAGAACTAGCCTTCCGTGGTTTCCTGATGCCGCTGTTGATGCGGTCTTTCGGTCCCGCAACCGGCATCATCGCGACGGGTTTCTTATTTGGTAGTTTGCACGGACCCGAATACGGCTGGCACTGGCAACAAGCAGTGCTGATCTCCGTCGCCGGAATGGTATTTGGTTGGGTTCGTTTCAGAACCGGTTCAACCGCGGCTGCCGTTGCCATGCATTCCACCTACAATCTAACGCAGCTCGCCGCGTTTCTCGCGCAAAGCAGAACAGTATGATCGAGACCATTCAATGGACAGACTCGGGAGTGGTGATGATTGACCAGACTCGTCTCCCGCGCGAAGAAACCTACGTCACCTGCACGGATTACAAACAGGTAGCCGAGGCCATTCGCTCCATGGTGATCCGCGGCGCACCCGCTATCGGAGTGGCAGCCGCCATGGGGATCGCGTTGGGCATGCAGCAGGCCCAATCCGCAGCCGACTTCGATCAAATCTGCGACACGCTGGCGCGCACGCGTCCCACCGCTGTGAATCTCTTTTGGGCCATCGAGCGCATGCGCCGCTTGTACTCGGAACTTCAAGCGAGCCCTCTCGAAGAAATCCGCGCGAAGTTAGTTAGCGAAGCCCAACAAATCCGGCTCGAAGATATTGCCATCAACGAATGCATCGGTAGAAATGGCGCGCCGCTGATTCCGGATGGAAAAAGCGTTCTCACGCATTGCAATGCCGGAGCCCTCGCCACTGCCGGCTACGGGACAGCCCTCGGTGTAATTCGCGCCGCTGTCGCGTCCGGCAAGAAGATCGATGTTTTCGCTGATGAGACGCGTCCGTTCCTGCAGGGCGCGCGCCTCACCGTCTGGGAGCTCCAGCACGATAACATCCCCGCTACTTTGATCACCGACAATATGGCCGGCCACTTTCTGCATTCCGGCAGAATTGGTTGCGTTGTGGTGGGCGCCGATCGCATCGCAGCCAACGGAGATGTGGCCAACAAAATCGGAACTTATTCCATCGCCGTGCTTGCCAAAGAGAACAGCGTGCCGTTTTATGTCGCTGCTCCCATTTCAACGCTCGACCTGAGTCTCACCAATGGCGATCAAATTCCCATCGAGCAGCGCGCCGCCGAAGAAGTGACGCACGTCCAAGGCGTACACGTTGCGCCCGACGGCACAACGGTGGAGAATCCGGCCTTCGACGTCACGCCGAACCGTTATGTCACCGCCATCGTCACCGAACGCGGTGTCGCACGTCCCCCTTATGTGGAATCTTTAAGAAAGTTGGTAACGTAAGCCTTATGATCTCGCGCATTTCATGTCTTACCGCCGTGCTCGCGTGCTCTTTGTTCGCATCCGGAGAACTCTCTAACCGCCGCGCGCCCGGCTTCGCGCTGCCCGATCCCGAATATACGCGTTTTTACGACCTGCAAGATTACCGCGGCAAGGTGTTGCTCATCGAAATCATGTCGACCAATTGTCCGCATTGCCGACTACTCTCCACAACGCTCGAAACGGTAAAGGAGAAATACAAAGACAAGGTCGAAGTTCTTTCGGTGGTGCTTCCTCCCGACAATCAGGACACAATCGCAAAATACAAGTCCGTCAATAAAATCACCGTCCCCATCGTCTGCGATCAGGGACAGATGACCATCTCCTACATGAACGCGCGCCCCGGCACGGGGCATATCGATGTCCCCCACTTGTTCGTCATCGATCAGCACGGCATGATCCGGAACGATTTCGGCTATAAAGAGGACGCCCGCGCGGTTTTCGAAGGCCCGGAATTGTTCGTCGAAATCGATAAGCTCCTGAAGTAAGTCAGGATGCCCGGCGCCCGAGTTTCCATTCTGATGCCGCTCTTCAATGAAGAAGAGTACGTCGGAACAATTCTGGAGCGGGTAATTCGAGCGCCTCTGCCGGCCGGTCTCGAGCGCGAGATTATTGTTGTCGACGACGGTTCTACGGACGACTCGGCTGAAATCGTCGAGGAGATGTCCCAGAAGTTCCCGGGGCTGATCCGCTTGATCCGCTTCGAGCGCAATCGTGGAAAAGGCGCAGCCATTCGGGAAGCCGTTGAGCACGCCCAAGGTGACTATTGCCTGATTCAGGATTCCGATCTCGAGTACAACCCGGCCGATTATGTGGACCTATTGCAGCCCCTGGTGGACGGCGTCGCTGATGTTGTGTATGGTTCGCGTTTCGCGATCGCCAAGCGCCGGCGCGTCCTCTATTTGTGGCACAGCGTGGCGAACCACATCCTGACTGCGATGTGCAACGTGGTTTCCGATCTGAATCTCTCCGATATCATGACCGGCTACAAAGCTTTCCGCACGTCGCTGCTCAAAACCATTCCGATTCGCTCCAACCGTTTCGGAATCGAGCCGGAGTTGACAATCAAAATTGCGCGCCGTTACGCCGAGACTCACGAAGTCCCGGTCAGTTACGACGGACGAACCTACGAGGACGGCAAGAAGATCCGGTTCAAGGACGCGGTCGCGGTGGCCTGGGCGATTTTTCGTTTCGGATTGATCAGCGATTTATATAAGGACCCGGGCGCTGAGATCCTGGATGCCTTCTCCGCCACTTCGCGTTTCAATTTATGGATGGCGGATACCATTCGTCCGTTTGTCGGCAAGCGTGTGCTGGAGATTGGCGCGGGCATGGGAAATCTTACTCGTTATTTGTCGCGGCGGCGCGAGCGATACGCGGCCACCGATATCGATGCCGAGCATCTGGTCCGGCTTCGCAATCGCCTTCGTCACCGGCCCAAGCTCGAAACCGCGGTCTTGGATCTGGCGCGCCCGGAAGATTTTCAGCCGTTTTCAAATTCGATGGACACCGTGATTTGTCTGAATGTTCTGGAGCATCTCAAAGACGATCTGGCGTGCCTCCGAAATATTCACTCCGCGCTCGAACCAGGCGGCCGGGCAATCATACTGGTTCCCGAAGGACAAAATCTGTTCGGCCAAGTGGATGTCGTGCTAGGCCACCAGCGCCGTTATTCGAGCGATCAGCTTCGAGCGCGGTTAGAGGAAGCCGGATTCTCGGTGGAGCGCATTCTCAACTTCAATCGCATCTCGCGGCCGGCCTGGTTTCTGAATTCCCGAATCCTCCAGCGTTCGCGCCTGGGCCGTTTCCAGCTAAAGCTGTTCGACCGATCGGTTTGGTTATGGCGTCGCATTGACCGATTTATTCCCTGGGGCCCGACATCGATCATCGCCATTGCAACGAAACCCGTTACCGAACCGCGACCGTAAGGGAGACGGTGCCGTTTGTTCATGGCGTTTCCGCAACTCCTACCAACGAATCCGCGCAGCCGTAATACAGAAACCATTTGCGCTTGAAGAATACCAGGCCTTCCACGAAAGTTGTCCCCGCCGCGTACTGGCCGGTTTTTTCAAACGGCATCTCTGGTTTGAAAAATGGCTTTTCGGAGCGGGAAATCAGCCGCGCCGGATCGTCAGCAGCGAATAAAGCCTGGCCGGCCGCGTAGGCGTTTGGCCCCAGAGCAGGGTCGCCATGATCGGGATCGTTCTTGCCGTTATAAATCACAACGATTCCGTTCCGTGTGACGACAGGCGGAGGGCCAACTTCCGGGAAGCTGCTGTCGAACTTGCCCGGACGATTGCCGAGAACTGCGATCGCGTTGCCGTCCGGTCCTTCGATTGGCCTCCAGTGGATCAGGTCCGTCGAAGTGGCCAATCGCACGGTGCCCTCGCCCCAGTACATCCAATACTTGCCTTTGACTTTTGTTGCTATTAAGCGGCCCTTCGAAAGCCGGCAAACAATTCCAGCCGATTTGTAGGATAGCTCGGCGTACTTTGCGCCAGACAAGGCTGGGCCGTACTTGGTCCAAGTCAGTAGGTCTTTGGAGGTAGCAATTGCCGCGGCGGTGCGTTTCCGGTTCCATTGCGTATACGTGATCACGTAGGTTCCGTCTTCGCTTTCCACTAGCCTCGGATCCTCACAACCTCCGGGCCATTCACGATCCTTCTGTGCGTCCTGGTCCGCGTAGAAGACAGGCGCGGCCCGGCGAGTGAAGTGAATCCCATCCTGGCTTTCCGCCAATCCTAGGCGCGAAGTGTGCATCCCGATATCCATTTCGCCGCTGTCGTCCTCGGCCCGATACAAAACGTAGATCTTGCCGTTTCGAACGATGGCGGCGGGGTTGAAGGTGTGAAGTGATTCCCAGTGCACCGGTGTTTTGCGAATGGGGCAAACGAAAACCGAGTCCTTGGCCGGCTGGATCACCGGATTGGCGCCCTCGGGACGAACGAACGGTCCGATCTGCCATGACTTCGGCTGGTCGGCGCCAAAGCACAGCGCAGCGATTGCAAGCGCAATACGAATTCCGCGAAAAGCGTTGCCCATCCATCCGATTGTATGCTCCCGATCGCGTTTCCCGTCGATATAGGGATAGAAAGGGGCGTTGCGTTTTAGCCATGATATACTCATCGCTTCCGGCTGTACTGTGATTTCACGGCGTTTTTTGCTGAGAAGCGCGGCGCTCGGCCTTGGCGCGTCGCTCATTAATCGGGGCCGCTACGCTCTATTTGCGCAGAGCGGAATGGCTTATTCCGCACTCACGATCGAACTGGTTCGCGCCGCTACCGTCATCGACATGCTGGGCTTGGTGACGCTGGACTTTCGCAAACTGTGGGCTTGGCAAGCTGATCCGTCGCGTTTCCTCCCGGCCGATTTCCAAAAGCTGAAGGATTCCGGCATCACAATCTTTCACCCGGCCACAGGCTACACGGACGGCGATGTTTACCAAAGTTCCTTGCGGGATATCGCCGGCTGGAACTCTCTGATCGCGGCGCGCCCGGATAATTTTCTGCGCATTGACCGGCCCATCGACGTCGAAAGCGCCAAAAAGCTGGGCAAGATCGGCATTGTGATCGGACAGCAAAACTCGATGCATTTCCGGTCCGTG
>PMOK01000232.1:6569-7105 GCA_003162425.1 Bryobacterales bacterium
GCGCAGATTCTGGATCGCATGAACACGGTGGGAATGGCAGCGGATGTTTCGCACTGCTCGGATCGCACTACGCTAGACGCCATCGAAGCCTCGCGGAAGCCTGTGCTCATCACTCACTCCAATTGCCGGGCGCTGGTTCCGAACAGCGCGCGCTGTAAGACCGATGATGCCATTGAGCGTGCGGCTCGGAAGGGCGGAGTCATCGGCGTGACCATGGTCCGCTATTTCGTCCGGCCCGGCGGACGGGCTACCATCGAAGATGTGCTGGATCACATCGATCACGTGGTCAGGCTGGTGGGTGTCGAGCATGTGGGTCTTGGAAGCGACGTCGATCTGGCCGGACGCGACGGCAGTGGTCATCTGAACCGGAAAAACGATCTGGATGGAATCGATTACTCGAAGAAGATCTACGATCTTACCGAGGGCTTGCTGCGCCGGAAATATTCCAGCCGCGATATTCAGCTGATTCTGGGCGGAAATTTCCAGCGGGCGCTATCGGCGATTTGGACGGTTTGAGTCCCCTTGCTTACGCGCGG
>PMOK01000034.1 GCA_003162425.1 Bryobacterales bacterium
GTCTCTATGAGACGCTTCCTGCTCGCCGGGCTGCTCTGCGTGATTCAGCTTGCGGCCGACACTTATCCCCGGCAGCCGGGCATCGATGCGCAGCACTACATTTTTCGTTTGACGCTCAGCGACGATACCGATGAGATTGTGGGCGAGGCGACCGTCGAGTTTCGATTCGTCAAGGATGATGTTGCGGAAGTCGCGCTCGATCTGGTAACAAGCATGACGGTGACTGAAGTAATCTCGGCCGGCGCGCCGATGGAATTCACGCACCAGTCCGATCGCCTGGTTATCAAGCTCGCTTCCCCGCCCCACGCGGGCGATCTGCAGCGGTTCACCATCCATTATCACGGCATCCCCGCTAGCGGCCTGCGCATCGGGACCAACAGATACGGCGAACGAACGTTCTTCAGCCAGAACTGGCCGAATCTCGCAAGACAATGGCTGCCCATGATCGATCATCCCTACGACAAAGCCACCAGCGAGTTCATCATCACCGCGCCCGCGAAATATCAGGTGGTCGCGAACGGTCTGCTCGAGGAGGAGACGGATCTGGGCGATGGACGGCGGGTCACGCATTGGAAGCAGTCCGTGCCGATCGCGTCCTGGCTGAATGCCGTCGGCGTGGCGCAGTTCGCATCGCGGCATTTCGGCAGCGTGCACGGCGTTCCGCTCCAGACATGGGTGGATCATCAGGATCGCGATGCGGGCGTTGTGACGTTCGAAACTCCGGCGCGGCAGGCAATGGAGTTCTATATCGACCACATCGGGCCGTTCGCTTATGAGAAGCTCGCTAATGTTGAGGCCGCTGGCGTGAACGGTGGCATGGAGCACGCCAGCGCCATCTTCTACGGCGAGAAGTCGGTTGCGAATCGCCCCGCCACGAGCTTGGTTGCCCATGAAATCGCGCATCAGTGGTTTGGCGACTCCGTCACTGAAAAGGATTGGGATGACGTGTGGCTCAGCGAGGGCTTCGCGACATACTTTACCTTGCTTTGCACGGAACATTATGAGGGGCGCGATGCGTTCGTAGCAGGATTAAAGAAGAGCCGCGACGGGATTTTCGCCGCTGAGAAGAAAAACCCGGACGTTGCGGTGAGGCACGACAATCTCTCGGACATGAAGAAGGTGCTGAACCAGCTGGTCTACCAGAAGGGCGGCTGGACGCTGCACATGCTGCGCGGCCAAATCGGTACTGACAAGTTTTGGGCCGGTATTCGCGATTACTACCGGCGCTATCGCGACGGCAACGCGTCGACAGATGATTTCCGGAAGGTGATGGAAGAGGATTCGGGCGTCGATCTCAAGTGGTTCTTCGATCAATGGCTGAATCGAGCGGGATCGCCGGTGGTGGAGGGCGGTTGGCGGTACGATACTGCGGCGAAAAAGATCGTCATAGAACTTGCGCAGAAGCGGGCGGGCGATGCGTATCGCTTGCCTTTGGAAGTGGGGATTGCCGATCGGATCGAAAAGATCGAGATGACGCGCAAGGAGCAACGGTTCGAGATCGCGTCCGATAAAGAACCAGCATCGGTGGTGATCGATCCAAACACCTGGATATTGATGGACGCCAGGTTCTCTAAACAGTAGCGTGGCGTAAGCCTCCGGCTTGCGCGCGGGGCAAGCCGGAGGCATGCCCTACGAGATACAGTAGTTTTCATGCGTTCTTGGCGATGGCTACTCGTTCTCTTTTCTGCTGCCGCGATGCTCAGTGGCCAGCAAAAACCAGCCGTGACACCGGCGGCATTCGGTAAATGGGAAACTCTGGGAACGGGTGACCTTTCGGCCGACGGCAAGTGGCTAGCGTATTCCGTTCGCCGCGTAAACACCGACGAAGAGCTGCGCATCGCGAGCCTCACCGGCGCGCGCAAAGACATTGTCGCAGCGTTTGGACGGGGCCCACAGTTTTCCGATAACTCCAGGTTCCTGGCCTACTCCATCGGCGTCTCCGAAGCCGAGCAAGACAAATTGAAGAAAGCCAAGAAGCCGGTGGAGGACAAGCTGGGGATTCTCAATCTCGCGACCGGCGAAACCGTCACCATCGAGAAACTATCGGCGTTCGCTTTCAGCAAAGGCGGACGATTCCTGGCGATGCGGAAATATCCGCCAGAGCGTCCGTCCACCGCGCCGGCGCCCACTCCGCCATCACCACGAGGACGCGTTGAGACTCCCGATGCCGCGGCCGACGCGCCGGGCGCCACTCTGGTGGTTCGCGATCTCGAAACCGGCGCCGACGCCACATTCGGAAACGTCTCCTCCTACGCGTGGTCGGAAGCATCGCCGTACCTGGCAATGACAATCAGCGCGGAAGGCAAGACTGGCAATGGCGTTCAGGTATTCAATCCGGCGTCCAGCCAACTACGCGTGCTCGATTCCGGCGCCGCGATCTACAAGGGCCTGGCGTGGCGGAAGGACAGCGACGACCTGGCGGTTCTGAAATCGAAGGCTGATGAAAAGTTCGAAGACGATACGCACATCCTGCTCGCCTGGAAGGCGCTGGAACACAAATACACTTTCGATCCGGCAGCAACGGCTGGGATTCCCGCGGGTCAGCGCATTGTGGCGTTTCGGCCGCTCTCGTGGTCCGACGATGGTTCGGCGATCTTTTTCGGCATAGCGGAATGGGAGGCGAAACCGGAGAAGCCATCTAAAGAAGCTGAAAAAGATAAGAAGTCCGACACCGCCGACGATGAGCAGGCCGAAGTGGACGTTTGGCACACCCGCGACCCGCACGCGATTCCGGAACAAAAACTGCGCGCCGATCGCGACCGCGAGCGCAATCTGCTAGCAGCGTGGCGTCCGGAATCCGGCGCCGTTGTGGTGCTCGGAGCGGATTTGAAAGAAGGAATCACATTGGTGAAAGGGCAGAAGCACGCCATCGTCATCGATGCTTTACCCTACGAAAAGCAAGACATGTTCGGCCGTAGGGTGGAAGATCTGTACGTGCTGGACACGTTGACCGGCAAGCGCGTGAAGATTGAGTCCGGCCTCGAATACGAAATGGGATCGAGTCCGGACGGCCGCTATGTGCTCTACTTCCGCGGCGATCATTATTGGACCTACGATATTCAGACCGGTACGCGCGCGGACATCAGCAAGAACATTCCGGCCGCGCTCTGGAATCACGACTACGATCATCCGGTGAAGCAGAAGCCGCCCTACGGCGTGGCGGGCTGGAGCAAGGCAGGCCGGTCGGTCCTGATCTATGACGAGTACGATATTTGGGAGGTCTCGCCCGACGGATCGAAGGCCACCAAGCTGACCAACGGCGCACCGGAACAGATCCGGCACCGCTACGTGAAGCTGGATCCGAAAGAAGAATTCATCGATCTGGACAAGCCCGTTTATCTTAGCTTATACGGCCAGTGGACCAAGCGGACCGGTTACGCGCGCCTCACGAAAACCGCCGCCCGGCAAACGGTGGATCGATTATTGTGGATGGACAAAAGCGCCAGCCGCCTGGCCAAGGCCAAGGACACGGCCGTCTTCGCGTATGTGGTGGAGGATTTCAATGAATCGCCGAATTATTTCACTGCCGCGGGCGATCTGAAGGACCCACATCAGATGAGCGACACCAATCCGTTCCAGAAAGACTACGCCTGGGGACGCTCCGAGCTGATCGATTACAAGAATGAGCGTGGCGAACGGTCGCAGGCAGCTTTGTTCTATCCCGCGAATTACGAAGCCGGGAGAAAGTATCCCATGATCGTTTACATCTACGAGATCGTGTCGAATGTAGTTCACCGCTATAACGTCCCTTCGGACCGTGCGCCCTATAGCCCCGCAGTGTTCACCAGCAAAGGCTACTTCGTCTATGAGCCGGACATCACCTATCGCCCGCGCGATCCGGGAGTTTCCGCTGTTCAATCCGTGGTCCCGGCGGTGAAGAAGATTATCGACATGGGGCTGGTGGATGCGAAGCGAATCGGAATCGTGGGGCATTCCTGGGGCGCGTATCAGACTTGCTTCCTGGCCACAAATACAAACATCTTTGCGGCCGCGGTGGCGGGTGCGCCGCTTACTGACTTGGTCAGCATGTATGGATCGGTGTATTGGAACAACGGCATCCCTGAGACCGGTCACTACGAGACGGGGCAGGAGCGCATGGAAGTTCCTTTGTGGGACGATCCCCAAGCCTACATCCGCAATTCGCCCGTGTTCAGTTTGCCAAAACTGACCGCGCCGCTTCTAGTGGCCTTCGGCGATAAAGACGGCGCCGTGGATTGGCACCAGGGCATCGAAATGTACAACATGGCGCGCCGTTTGAGCAAAGAGATGGTGCTGTTGGTGTATGCCGGCGAGAACCATTCGCTCGCCAAGAAGGCGAACCAGATGGATTATCACAATCGCATTGTGGACTGGTTCGATCATTATCTGGCCGGCGCGCCCGCCAAAGATTGGATGGTGAAAGGGCAAACCTATCTGGAGCGCGAGAAGGAGCTGAAGCGCTTGAAGAAGGGCACCACAACACCTGTGGTGGCTACGAATTGATGCCTAAAGCCCGCAGCTAGTGGGCTGTCGGCGAAAGAACTTTGGCATCGAAATCCCAGGCGTTCGCATGAGTGCGAACGCGGCAAACACGAGTGTTCGCGCCACGCGTAGCGCACGCACCCTTGCGTGCCGCGTCGCCACTCATGGCGACGCACGGCAGTAGTAAAGATTCAGCAACGACAGCCTACTAGTACTGCATTCATACAAGATTGGCCAGCGACGATAAGGTATCTAGGCCGGTTCCAGAAGGTTTGGAGCGGCCACCGGAGTAGTGCGTGAATAATCGAAAAACTACCGTCGGCACAAAGATTCTGGCCAGCATGGTGGCCATAATAATGTTCGCGTTGGCTTCCGACGTGGTGGCGTTGCGTGCAGTGCGGAGTCTCGGCTCGGCTCTGGGCATATCCATGACTCAAACGGCCCGCAGGCTGGCCTTGGCGGCACAAATTCGAACGCTGGTGTACCAGATGCGTTTCGCCCAGCGCGGCATTTCACTGGGCTTGTTCGAAAAGCGGCCGGCCGATACTGAAAAGGCCAAGAAGCTCTTTGCGGACTCGGGCAACGTTATGGGGCAACTGATCACGGAATTCCGCGCGATGGTTTCGACTGACGGCGACAGACAGGCGCTGGATGAAATCGGCAAATACCTTGACCGGTGGAAACAGATTGGTGTTCACATGGTTCGGCTGGCCGAAGCAGGCGACACCGATGGGCTTTCACAAGTTCGGATCGTCGACGCCAGAACGCTGGGCGACGATATCGATGGCTGCGTGAAGCTGCTGCTCCAAGGCGAGCAAGCGTTCATGGATCGGAACACCGCGGAGGCACGGCGGACATCTTCCCTGACTTTTTACGCTCAACTTGGTTTAGTGATTCTTATGTCGCTAGCCGGAGTAGTAGTAGTGATCGTCGTAAGGCGCTTATCCGGCCTGCTCAGACATATCGCTTCAGAAATGAAACAGGGGGCCGAACAAGTGAAGAGCGCGGCTGCGCAAGTGGCTTCGGCAGGCCAATCGCTTGCGCAGAGTTCTTCGGAGTTGGCTGCATCAGTCCAACAGTCTTCCGAATCCACGGAAGAGATTAGTTCGATGACCCGCAAGAATGCCGAAAATTCGCAATCGGCCACGGATGTCATGACCGCCGTTAACACTCAGGTGCGGGAGGGCAACCGGACTATTGAACAGATGGTCAACTCCATGAACGAAGTCAACGCTTCCGGAGCCAAGATCTCGAAAATCATAAAAGCCATCGATGAGATTGCATTCCAGACCAATATCCTGGCCTTGAATGCGGCCGTGGAAGCCGCGCGGGCCGGCGAGGCAGGCATGGGATTCGCCGTAGTGGCCGACGAAGTTCGTAATTTGTCGCAGCGCTCCGCCCAAGCGGCTCACGATACCGCTGCGCTGATTGAAGAGTCCATTTCAAAAACCAAGGAAGGCACGGCTAGAACGCAGCAGGTGGCCGCGGTCATTCACGCTATTACTGAGGGCGCAGCCAAGGTGAAATCTCTGGTGGAAGAAGTCAACGTGGGTAGCCAGGACCAGGTGCGCGGCCTGGCTCAAATCTCAAAGGCCGTTGGCCAGATTGACGGTGTGGCTCAGAACACCGCCGCCAACGCCGAAGAAACCGCCTCCGCCAGCGAACAGTTGTCGGCGCAAGCCCACGGTATGCATGAGATTGCAATCCAGCTTGGAACGTTGGTGGGCGTCGACGGTTAGCTCGCTCAGTCGTACCGCAGCGTCGTCAACGGGTCGACCCGCGCCGCCCGGCGCGACGGTACATATGCCGCCGCCACGGAAGCCGCTGCAACCAGCAACACGCCCCCGCCGTATGCGAATACATCGAAAGTGTTCACGAACACCAGGTGCGATGCGAACCAGTGCGACACACCCAGGGCCAATGCGATTCCTAATCCGATGCACACCGCGGCCAGCCGCATCGATTGCCTCATCACCAAGCCGGTCACGGCACGCGTGCTGGCTCCGAGCGCCATCCTAATCCCGATCTCCTTGGTCCGTTGCGTCACCAGGTAAGATAGTACGCCATAGATTCCCGATACCGTGAGCAGCAGCGCCAATCCACCCAACATGGAACCCACCCAGGACGCGGCGCGAAACGGGTAGACACTCAGTGCGAAGGATTGCTCTATGGTGTGACTCTCCTCGATATCCTCGCTGCCAAGTGTGGCCAGTTCCGTTTCCAACTTGCGGCGCGCGATATCTACATTTCCGTTCACACGTAACAGCAAAGCGTGTTTCGACGTCGCAGCCGGAAAATAAATCAGCGGTGGATCGGGACCATAGGGAATCGAACAACTAATGATGTTGCGCGCCACGCCGATAACTCGCGCGGCTGGATATTGAGGCGACGGTTTTCCATCTTGCCGGGTAAAGATCTCGTGACCCAGCGCGTCGCCTTTTGGCCACAATCTGCGCGCCGTCAACTCGCTGACGATGGCTACCGGAGCTCCCGAACGCGCCTCGTCCGCCGTGAAATTGCGGCCTTCCAGAATGGGGATCTCAAGCAAGGAAAAGAACTCGGGCGAGACGTGGTTGTACCAGGCGTCAAAAACCTTCGTTCCTTCTCCTGCGGAAATCGAGAGCGGCGGCAGGATTCCATCCAGCGGGATCGAGGAGGCCGTGGCAACAGCTTGAACCATGGGCTCGGACCTGATCCGCGCCATAACTAGTGGCCGGGATTTCTCCGCGACGAACATTGCGATCACACCATGCGTTCTGAAACCCACGTCGAAACTCCGCATCGAGCCCTCACCTCGAATCAGGACTCCGGAAGTAATCAGCAGTAGAGCGCACACCGTGATCTGAACAACGACGAGTGTATTTCTTAGCCGCATCGGCCGGATGTCGCTAGTGAACTCACCTCGGGCCGCAAGCATCACGTCAGCGCGCGTGGATTGCACGGCAGGCGCCAGTCCAAACACCAACGCCGATACCAGCGCAGCGAACAACATGAAACCGAATACCCGAATGTCCGGTGGAAGCGATATGCGAGGAGCTATTTCCACCAGGTTGGGCGGGAGCGTGGCAAACATGATCCTCAGGCTCACCTCAATCGCCACTCGCGACACTAGGAATCCAGCCAGACCCGCCGGAACCGCCAGCAATAGACTCTCGGTTAGAAGTTGGCGGACCAGCCGCTTGCGGTCTGCGCCGAGCGAGAGGCGGATGCCAATTTCGCGCTGCCGCGCCATGGCGCGCGCCAGCATCATGTTGGCCACGTTCGCGCACGCCAACAAGAGAACCAAGCCAACAGCCGCTGCCAGTGGGCTGAACACCGCGAGCACCTTCGCCGAAAGACGAACGACGGTGGCCTTCGATCGAAGAAACGCTCGCGCTGCTCTTTCGGACTCAGGGCGATCCGCCGTTACTTGCCTCGTCCAGCCGGCGAGATCGGCTTCTGCCTGGCTGATGCTGATCCGCCGTTTAAGCCTGCCAACGATCAAGGGCAGAGCGGAGTTCTCCGAACCGAAAATATTGAGTCCGTTCTCTAGCAGCGGGGTCATTGTGATGGGCGCCCAATACTCGATTGGCGCGGCATCCAATCCTCCAAATCCCGGCTGTGTTACGCCCACCACCACCAGCGGATACCCATGCAACGCCAGCTTTCTTCCGAGGATGTTCGGATCGCCACCGAACTTGCTCTGCCACGCGGCGTAACTGAGCACCATCACTGGTTCCCGGCCAGGCGCCGACGTATCCTCCGGCAGCAATGTGCGTCCCAGGGTGGCGCCGCCGCCCAACATCTGAAAATAGTTTCCGGTAACTAAGGCGCCCGTCAGTGGACGGCCTTCCGCGCGGGCAAAGAAATAGTGGAATGCGGCAACTTCGGAGAAGGCCGGATTGTTCTTCCGGAAGTTCTCGAATTCATGCCAGGAGAAGGCCTGCTCACGGTGCAGGCGATCCGCCCAGGTGAACGCGTACAAGCTATACGGATCGCGGACGGGGAATGGGCGAAGGACAATGTAATTGAACAAGGTAAACACCGCCGTGTTCAGGCCCAGACCGAGCGCGATGGTTCCAATGACCGTAACCACAAACAGCGGACTGCGGCGGAATCCCCGTAGCGCATAGCCGATGTCGCGAATCGTGGACTCAATCAACTGCGTGCCGCGGACGTTCCGGCATTCTTCTTTCACCGGATCGAGGCCGCCGAATCGAACGCGCGCTAATCGCGCCGCCTCGGCACCGCTTGCACCTTTTGCCGCGTTCTTGCGAGTCGCCATCTCCAAATGGAACCGCAGTTCCTCGTCCAGCTCTTCTTCCACGCGCCGGCGTAGAAAAAGTCCGCGTATTCGCAGCAGCAGGTCGTGCCGGTTCATATCACGCCATCTTGAGCACCCGGCCGATGGCCGCGCTTAGCCGCTCCCAATCGTCTGTCTCGAGTTCCAGTTGCTTGCGGCCGGACCGAGTGAGGCGATAGAAACGGGCGCGCCGTCCCAGCTCGGAAACACCCCATTCGGCCTTGATCCAGCCCTGGTGCTCCAGCCGATGCAGCGCCGGGTATAACGAACCTTGATTCACTTGTAGAACGTCCTGGGAGATCTGCTCAATCCGTTCTGAGATCGCCCAGCCGTGAAGGCCAACGCCCGATTGAAGTGTCCGCAGAATCAGCAGGTCGAGCGTGCCCTGCAAAAGATCGAGTCTGGATTCGTGGCCCATTGTTGTCGGGTATCTACACCAAGCATAAGCAGCTTGTTGTCGGATGTCAACAACAAAAGTTATCCGTGTTTATCCGTGTGAATCCGTGGCCAAATTAGTTTTGCCCGGCCGCTACTTGATCGCCACAGTCACGCCCGCCTGGCTGGTCGCGGCCCCCACCGTAATCGTGACCGGAACCGACGCTCCACTCGGGACATCCGCCGGAATCCGCGCATTCACTTGCAGCATCCCAGCCACTTCTCCGGGTGCACCGCCGGCGTAAGTCACTTCCGCTGTCTCGCCGTTAATTTCAACAGTGACCGGCAAAGTCGGCTTGGGCAGCGGCAAAGAGTTGGCGTTGATCACTCCATCCACGCCCAGCGGATCAGTTTCTCCTTCGCCCGTAGCATAGATGCTTACGACGGATCCAGCCGCCGCGCCGTTCTGGACGGAATTCGGTGAGCCGTCCTGATTGAGGATGGCTCCCTGGCCGGAGGCGTTCGCCACAAAAATTCCGGGCGAGGAATCAATCACGCGAACCGTCTGGGTGAGCGACGCAATCCCCTGAAATTCTACTTTCAGTGCAGTGCTGACTTTCCTGGCCACCTCATACGGAACAATGACCGACACCTGGGTAGCGGAGCTATAAATCACTGGCGCGGCAATGTTATCAAAAAACACCTGCGTGCCCCCCAGAATCGTATCCACTGTGCCGGACGGAGTGAGTTGCAGATTGGCCGGAGTGGTTGGGCCTATGGACGTACCGAAAATAGTGACAAACTCGCCTGGCGCCACCGGGCCGGGAGCAAAGCTGGCGGCGTTAGTAATCGATCCGATCTCGATCGACGGCTTGGTCACTGTGAGCGTCACCGGCACGGTGAGCGGCGCGACGGTGGGATCGGAAGCGGAGATGTTGAGCGATCCCTGATAGGACGCAGGCGCCAATCCCGCTGGATTCACCGACACGCTGATATCTACCGGCGTGGTTACCGCCGGCCCATTCACTGAGAGCCAGGCGCCCCCGGAATGCGTGCTGGCGCCGACCGTCAGGTTGAGCTGAGCTCCCGTGCTGGTCAGCGATAAGGTCTGGCTGGCCGGCAGCGGACCGCCCTGGGAGGCAGTGAATGATAAAGGTGCAGGCGTCGCGACGATCACCGCCGGCGCCAGAACGTCGAGCGTGATCGTGACCTTCACCGACGCACCGCCGCCCACAGGGGTGATCGCGATGTTGCCCACATACGTTCCCACCGGCAGCCCGCCTCCGTTGACGGTCACCGTCAAGATGCCCGGCGGCGTAGCGCCCTGCGCGGGGTTCACCGATAGCCACGAGGACCCGCCGTTCTTCGTCGTAGTAACGGCAGTGAAGCTCGTCGGAACCGTGCTGGTCACCACGATGGCTCGCTGCGTAGGTGTGCTATTGATCGATCCTATTTGACCGACCGAGAAGGAACTCGGATTCACCGTCAGAGTTGGAACCAATAGCACGGTCAAATTCACCTGCACTACAACCGGACTGTTCGACGCTTGCGAGCTGATCGTGATGGAGCCTGTGTATGGACCCGGCGAGAGGCCGGCGAAATTCACCAATCCTACTGTGATGCTTCCCGGCGTGCTTCCTGTGCCCGAGCTCTGAAGCGCCAGCCAGTTGCCGCCCGAATTCGTCGTGGCCGTTGCCGTGTAATTGAACACGGCGCTGGTAGTGGAGCCTATCGTAATGGTCTGGGCGCCAGGAATGTTTGAGGCTCCCGCCTGCACAGTGAAAGATATCGACGTCGGACTGACCGTCATCTGAGGCGTTCCCGCCGTGCCGCTTATGGTGATGGAAAAGCTGGCTGATGCGGCGTTTCCGCAAGCGTCCGTCGCGGTCAACGTGAAATTGGAAATACCGTTTGAAACCGGCGTGCCTGTGATGGAACGCGACAAGTCTTGGTTGGTCTGAATGCTGAGGCCATTGGGCAGCGATCCGCCCGACAGGCGGAACGCAGGCGAAGGTTCAAATGGAGTCGCGCAGCCGCCGGAGCTGGTTAACAACTGCTGATAGGCTTGTCCCACTACGCCGGAGGGGAACGATGTGTTTGTGATCGTGAGACCGGACGTGGAGGCTGGGCTGATAACAATGGAAAAGTTCTGGGATTGCACTGCGCCTGCATTGTCAGTGACGGTGAGCGAGAATCCGTTGTACGTTCCGGGGCTCGTGGGCGTACCGGTAATCAGGCCTTGGGATGCGTTAAGCGTAAGCCCCGGGGGAAGCGATCCCGACACGGACCAGACATACGGCGGCCTGCCGCCGGTGGCCGACAGTGTCACTGAATAGGATGAGCCGACATTGCCTGGCGCGAGAACTGGTGGAGTGTTGATCGCAAGCGATCCGGCGGTGCCGGCATTCTGATTGACGGTGTACGTTTGTCCCGCGATGGTCAGCGTTCCGCTGCGCAACGCGCCTGTATTAGTGGCAACTGCAAAACCGACCACGCCGCTCCCGCTTCCGCTCGTGCCGGAAGTCACGGTAATAAAGCCGGCATTGCTCGCGGCGGTCCAGCCGCAACCTGAAGTAGTGATCACGTTCACGGTACCTGAACCGCCGCTTGATCCAAACGTTTGGCTATTTGACGACAGTGAGAAACTGCATGTCACTCCCGGCGTGACGGTCAAGGTGAAGGGCGTCGTATCTTGATACTCGCCCACCACTGCGGTGAGTTGATAGGAACCGGGAGCGCCGCTGATCACCAGATTGCAGGTGGCAGTGCCATTGCTGTTGGTGAGCACCACGCCACCCGGTCCATTGCACGCCGCCGGCGAGGCACTGGTCTGGTCCAGATTGTTCGCGATTCGGACACTGACGTTCGGGACCGGATAACCAGTCTGGGGCCCGGATTGCGCAATTACACGAACCACTACTCCGCCCGCGATGGTGCCACCGGAGGGGCCGCTCACATTGAGGTTGTTTTGAGGCGGCGACACAAGCTGAACTAACGGTGGCGCACCCCCGTTCGGGGGTTGCGATGCCGAAGTGGTGACCACGAAATTCACGGTCCCGGAGACGGAAGTAGCAGTCACGGTCGAAGCAAAGAACGACTCGCCTCCCGGAACATCGGTAGCGAGAAACGTGACACTCGCTTGACCATTGGCATCCGTGGTGTTCACCGGACGATCCAGGGTCCCAGCGCCCGCGGTGATTTTCCAGCTCACAGCCACCCCCTCCGCCGGTTGCCCCGAGGCATTCTTAGCCTCCACTACCAGCGGAAGAGTGGATAGATTCTGTGACTGGACCACTTGGCCGTTCCCGGAAACCAGGGTCAGGCTTTGAGCTTGTAGATAGCCCATGCATCCAATTGCGGATAAGAGCGCGATTCGAAGATAGGTGAGCACGATACTTCTCCGGGAGACTGACTCGTTCCTTAGATTCTATAAACCAAACAACCCAGGAACTGTTTTGGGCGGGCGCGGGACACCTTAAGTCTACCACTCTCATTAACCTGCTCAACCTACGCCATGGGCCTGCTGGCCCACGCCGTAGCGCCGCACTCCTGCGTGCCGCGTTCACACTCATGTGAACGCTTGGGTTCGGTCGCCAGGGGTGTTCGCAAGAGTGCGAACACGGCACGCATGAGTGCGCGCGCCACAAACGGTTCGCGTAGCATCAAGAATTTGGATCGGCGTCTTCAACGGAGCGCTACCACGCTCCGTTCCCGTCGCGGCTCAGACGACGCGCTTACCTTCGATGTAAACCGACCGCGGATGCCGGACGCCGAAGAAGTAGCCGATTTCCCGATAGTCCCGGCAATCGTGGATGACGAAGTCGGCGCGCTTGCCCGGTTCGAGCGACCCGATTTCGTCTCCGCGGCGAAGGCTGTACGCGGCGTTGATGGTTGCGGCAGTGACGGCCTCGGCCGGCGTCATCTTCATCTGTGTCGATGCGAGAGAAAGGATCATCGGCATAGAAGGGGTTGGAGAAGACCCGGGATTGAAGTCCGTGGCCACCACCACGGCCAGGCCGGCGTCCATCATGGCGCGCGCATCCGGATAGCGGCTGGAGCCAAGCGCGTAAACTGAACCGGGCAGCAGCACAGGCTGCACGCCCGCCGTCTTGAGCGCGGCAATTCCGAGCGCATCGGTATGCTCCAGATGATCGGCTGTGGCGGCGCCTAGCTCGGCCGCTAATACAGCCGCACCGGATTTCGACAATTGATCGGCGTGAAGCCGCAATCCCAGGCCCAGCGCTCGCGCCGCGGTCAGAATCCGCCGGCTATCTTCGATGCCGAAGATTCCAGGCTCGCAGAAAATGTCGCAGTATTCGGCGAGATGCTGCGCGGCAACCTCGGGCAGCATCTCCTCCACCACCAGGTCAACGTATTTAGCAGGATTCTTTCGGAATTCATCCGGAATCTCGTGCGCGCCCAGAAACGTCGGCACCGTGCGGAGCGGTTGAATTTGGCCGATGACGCGCAGGAGCTTGTATTCGTCCTCAGGCCTGAGGCCGTAGCCGGATTTCGCTTCAATGGTGGTCGTCCCGTTTTCAAGAAACCAGCTTACGTATTTCTGAGCCGCGCTCAGCAGATCGTTTTCGCTCGCGGCGCGCGTTTGGCGAACCGTGGAGCGAATTCCTCCGCCCGCCGCCGCGATCTCCGCATAGGTGGCGCCCGAAGCGCGCTGCTCGAATTCGTTGGCGCGATTGGCCGCGAAGACTGGGTGCGTGTGTGCATCCACGAATCCAGGCATCACCACTCGGTTCCCGGCATCCACCACCACGCAGTCGTCCCCAATGCCGCTTTCGATTTCAGAACGCGTGCCTACGCTTTCGATACGGCCGTCTGAGATCAGCATCGCGCCGTTGGCAATGATAGCGAGGTCGCGCATTTCGGCGCCGGTTCGCGGCCGCGCAGGACCTGCCAGGGTCACCAGTTCGGAGCAACCGACGACGGCGAGCTTGCTCACCGCGCCGGATCCATCGGCATCCGGATGCCCTTCTCGCGCGCCACTTCAATAGCTCTCTCGTAGCCAGCGTCCGCGTGACGAATTACGCCCAGCCCCGGATCAGTGGTGAGCACGCGCTCCAGGCGGCGGCCCATCGCCTCAGTCCCATCCGCCACAACCACCATGCCGGCGTGTTGTGAATATCCGATACCCACGCCGCCGCCATTGTGAATGGACACCCACGAAGCGCCGGCCGACGTGTTCAACAGCGCGTTCAGCAGAGGCCAATCGGCCACCGCGTCGGAACTGTCAAGCATTGCTTCCGTCTCGCGGTAGGGCGATGCCACAGAGCCGGTGTCCAGATGATCGCGCCCGATCACGATGGGCGCTTCAATCTTTCCGCGGCGGACATAATCGTTGATCGCCAAACCAAACTCCGCGCGCTCGCCGTAGCCGAGCCAGCAAATCCGAGCGGGCAGCCCCTGGAAGTGAATGCGATCTTTGGCGAGGCGCATCCAGCGCTCCAGCACTTCGTTCTTGGGAAACATTTCAAGCGCCAGGTGATCGGTGGTGTGTATGTCCTCGGGCGAGCCCGAGAGCGCGACCCAGCGGAACGGTCCACGCCCTTCGCAAAATAATGGGCGAATATATTCGGGCACAAAGCCCGGAATTTCGAACGCGTCCTCCACGCCGGCTTTCTTGGCCTGCGCCCGAATGTTATTTCCATAATCGAAGGTCACGGCGCCCATGCGCTTCAGCGCCAGCATGGCCGTCACGTGCTGGCCCATTGCGGCCACGGATCGGCGGCTGTATTCATCCGGGTTCGAACATCGCAGCGCCAGCGCTTCCTTCAGATCCATGCCATTCGGAACGTAGCCGTTCAAAGCATCGTGCGCGCTGGTCTGATCCGTTAGAATATCGGGCACGATGCCGCGGCGCACCAGTTCCGGCAGCACGTCCGCGCAATTGCCCACCAGACCTACTGAAATGGCTTCTGCCCCTTTGAGAATGGAGAGCGCCTCATCGAGATTCCACGCGATTCGATCACAATAGCCGGTCTTGAGCCGCTTCTCGATGCGCGCGGGGTCAACATCCACACCCAGGAAACAGGCGCCGTTGAGAGTGGCCGCGAGTGGCTGCGCGCCGCCCATGCCACCCATGCCGCCCGAAACCACCAGCTTGCCGCGCAGTGAACCGCCGAAGCTCTTATTCGCAGCGGCCGCGAAAGTTTCAAACGTCCCCTGCACGATTCCCTGGCTGCCTATGTAGATCCAGGACCCGGCCGTCATCTGGCCGTACATGATAAGGCCCAGCCGTTCCAGACGATTGAACTCCTCGTAGTTCGACCAATGCCCCACCAGGTTCGAATTCGCGATCAGAACGCGCGGCGCTTCTGAATGCGTGCGGAAGATGCCCACCGGCTTTCCGGATTGCACCAGCAATGTTTCGTCGTTTTCGAGCTGCTGCAACGATCGGACGATGGCGTGGAACGATGGCCAATCGCGGGCGGCGCGGCCCGTTCCTCCGTAGACGATCAGCTCATCGGGTTTCTCGGCAACCTCGGGATCCAGGTTGTTCATCAGCATCCGGAGCGCAGCTTCCTGATGCCAACCTTTACAGGAAATCTCGCGCCCACGCGGCGCGCGAACGACAGGGGGCATTCTTAAATCGTACGAAATCCTTGTCCGGCACTGCTCGAAGCGTTCGGCTCTGGCGGCGCGAAGGGTCTGGGAGATGAACTCCTGGACTTCGACATCAAGCTCGTAGCCGAACCACTCCGCGAAATCGATGGCCCGGAACGCGGTGGCTTCGTTTTTGAAAAACAAATCGCACGCCGCAGTCATCGTTTTGTCATCCACCACTCATGCACTCCCACTCCAAAACGGTTCATCATATTAGGTAGCATCCATGAACCTGGTGCACCTAATGCAAACGGCGATCTCCACCGAACCTGACACCGTCTCATCCAATCCACTCTCGAGCGAAGAACTGCGCAAGATCAACGCCTACTGGCGCGCAGCCAACTACCTCTCCATCGGACAAATTTATCTCCACGCCAATCCGTTGCTGACGGAGCCGCTGCGTCTCGAACACATCAAGCCGCGTCTGCTTGGACACTGGAGCGCCACTTCAGGCCTGAACTTCATCTACGCTCACTGCAATCGCCTCATCGAAGAGCAGATGCTCCGCAACCGGTTGATCGAGCATAAACTTTATATCTCGCGCTATGGCGACGACATGCCGCAAATCCGCGACTGGCATTGGCCGGCGAAGTGAAGATTCTAGTTATAAACGGTGGCTCCAGCAGCTTCAAATGCTGGTTCGGCGATTTTCCGAGTGATCGGCCATTGTGGAGCGCGCACTTGGGCGCCATAGAGGCGGAACTCGAGCCTGCGCTCAAATCGCTTCTCGCGGAACATCCGAAAATCGATGCGGTCGGCCATCGCATCGTGCACGGCGGGCCGCGTTATCGCGAAAGTACACCGCTGACTCCGGAAGTTCGCGCAGCCATCGCCCAACAAGTTGAATTCGCGCCCGCGCACAACCGGTTCGAGCTCGAAGCGGTGCGCACTGTCGACCGCGTCATCGGAGGGGACGTTCTGCAAATCGCCGTATTCGACACCGGCTTTCATTCCACGCTGGAACCCGCCGCTTACGTTTATCCGGGCCCGTACTCTTGGCTGGAGAAGGGCGTGCGGCGTTATGGATTTCATGGGATCAATCATCAATATTGCGCGGGCCGCGCCGCCGCGATGCTTCAACGAGATCCGGCCTCGCTCAAGCTGATCATTTGCCATCTCGGCAACGGCGCTTCGCTGTGCGCCGTGCGAGGAGGAAAAAGCGTGGATACAACCATGGGCTTCACGCCGCTCGAAGGCCTCATGATGGGCACGCGCTCCGGATCCCTCGACCCGGGAATTCTCGTGTATCTCATCCGGCACCGCGGCTACACCGCCGAGCAGCTCGATCGCATTTTGAACAAAGAGTCCGGTCTGTTAGGCGTGTCGGGGATCTCGGAAGACATGCGGAACATTACGGAAGCGATGGTCGCCGGAAATCCCAGAGCGAAACTGGCGTTCGACGTTTACACGCATCGTCTGCTGCGTGAAATCGGTGGTATGCTCGCGGTCCTCGGCGGCGTCGATGCGATCGTCTTCACTGCCGGCGTGGGAGAAAACTCCGTGCCGCTCCGGCAAATGGTCTGCGACCGCTTGGCTTTTCTCGGCCTGAAAATAGATGCAACCCAAAACGCCCAGCCTAAGTTGGACCAAGATATCGCGACGCCAGATTCCAAAGTACGAGTCCTGATAATCCGCGCCAACGAAGAATGGCAAATCGCAAAAGAATGCCACAGGTTGGTTTCGGGTGCCTAGTCCTCAGCCCCTAGCCCCTAGCCCCGTTTCCGGCGTAGGGCAATCGCAAACAGAATCGGGCGCCGGGGCCGTCTGCATCCAACCACAAATCTCCGCCGTGATCGAGCAGCGTTTGCCGCGACAGCGCAAGTCCAAGTCCGAGACCATTCTTTTTGCCCGCAGTCACGAAAGGCTGGAACAGCCGGCCGCGCAACGCGGGATTGATGCCTGGCCCGCTGTCTTCCACGCGCACCAGAATATTTTCGCCGTTCGCTTCCGACCCAATCGAGATACGGCCGCCGGATCGCATGGCTTCGATGGCGTTTTCGAAGAGGTTGGAAAACACGCGCTCCATCCGAGCCCGCTCCATGGGACATTCCAAACCATCCGGCACTTCGACGATCAGTTCGACTTTGCGGGTGTCCGCCACCGGCGCCACCGAATCCCAGGCGGCCGCGATCACCTCGCGCAGGCTGCACATTTCGCTGGCGCTCGATTTCCCGCGGACCACGTCCAGCAACTCTTGCAGCATGTCCTGAATCCCACGCGAAGCGCGGTAAATGTTTTTGGCCAAACGCCGGGTTTGTTCTTCCGGCAGATTGCCATCCACCAACATCTCGGCGCCGGCATATATGGCAGCTAGCGGATTGCGGAGATCGTGAACGATTGAAGTGGACAATTGTCCGATGGTCTCGATACGTTCCCGACGGATCAATTCTTCCCGCGCCGCCCGGATGGATTCGCACATGCTCTGAAAAGTCTCGGCCAATCGGCCCAGTTCGTCCTGGCTATACACGTTGATGCGGTAATCGTAGTTTTGCTTGGCGATTTCAGCGGCTGCGCGATCCAATTCCGCCACCGGCTGCATGATCTTGCGCGCGACAAGATAGGTCACTGCCAGTGCGGCCATCAGCGCCAGTAACCAAAGCGCAAGAATTTGACGGCGCAAGGCACTCAAGCGTTCCCGCGCGCCGGCCAGCGAACGAAGGATGAAGAGCTGTCCCAGCGGGGTTCCCGCGACATCGGGAAGCGGCGTCGGCAAAGCCAGGTAGCCCGCCACCTGCGAGGCGCTGGGGTTGCGAAGCAGCTCCGGCATGATTTGAGCAGTGGCGTCGCGGCCGAGCGTGGACGTAATCACGTAATCCCGCGAAGTGAAAACATATTCGCTGCCGCCGGTCGAGCGTTTCAGGCCGTCCGCAACTTTGTTATCCACTTTGTATCCGGCCACCAGAACATCCAACAGCGCCGAGCCGCCCACCGATTGAACGTAAACCGGAGTGATGACCACTTGGAACAACTGATCGGATTTCTGGACAAAGCCGAAGGCTTGCTTGGGGAAATGCGCACGGGCTACGCGCACCATGGGCAGGTCGTCATTAGGGACAAAAGTGGCGGGCGCTCCGAGACTGGCGATCACAGTGCCTTGCGCGTCTGAAACCAGGAAGAACGCGTCTTCGGTGTCAACCTTGGACCACAATTCTCCGGCCGTGTCGCGGATGGTGGCTTGATCTTGCGTGCCGAACGCACGACGCACGTCTGACATCGTGCTCAGGATTTGGCTCACCGATGCGAGCCGGTCGGCACGCGCCTTCCATAACGATTCATAGGCCTGGAAACTGGCTTTGGCCTCTTGTTCCACACTGGCATAGGTGGTGCTGACGACGCTGCGCTCCACCAACCAGCCCGTGACAATGAACACGATCGTCATCACCAGCGAAATGGGAATGAGGATCTTCCACAACAGAGAGAGCCGCGAAAATCTCACGGTTTTGTCCCCACATATCCTCCGGAATCGGTGGCGGGAAGATAGTCCTTTCCGAATTTGTTCTTGTGCGGGAGCTGCAGGTAACCGCTTTCGGACACCGAGATGGCGGGCAGTTGCAGACCATCCGGGGGAACTTCAACGATCCGCGATAAAGCTTCCAGAGTTTGTTCGGTGGCTCTTTCATGAAAGATATGCAATCGGTAGGACCCCGGTGGAATGTCCGAGATCTTGAGCATGCCGTTCCGATCCGACACTGCGAAATACGGCGACTTCAGAACCACGATCACGGCGCTCATGGTCGGGTGAATATTGCAGAAGACACGCACCACGCCGGCACGCGTGAACACGGTGGACTTGGTGCTGTGAGGCGGGTAGAGTCCGATGTCGAACGTTTCGCCGTTGTAGTTGGAAAACGCATTGTGGAATATGAAATCGCGGTTTGGAAAATCTACCGTGGTTCCCACCGTGATGGCCAGCACGTGCGGAGAGAACGTCTTGTTCTTCTGCAGCATTTCGGCGTGACGGGATGCAGCCGGCATCACCGCGGCGCCCGAAGCCGGCTCCAGCCACACCACAACGCCGGAATAATCCAGATGCTTGCGGACGTTGGGATCCTGTGAGAAGGCCAGCTCGACCTTACCACTCATGGTAGCTGAGTGGCCCATGCCCAGGAGGACCAGATTAAAAAAGATAAGCGATCGCCAAATCATAATGATCGTTCAGCCGATTTCCAATTTGATAATACGCCGTCCGCACCTGGCCGCCTTCGAGACTAAGGATCACGTTTGGAGCCAGACGGTACATGAAGTTACTAAAATACCCCGCGTTAGCGCCGGAGTTGCCGAATACAAGGTCGGTATTGCGGTTGACCTGCTCGCCACCGTAGACGTTGAACGCCAGACGCGCGGTGATTGGAATCCTGATCTGGGCCCAACCGCCGTTGCTACGCACGGGAATTATCTGCCCATTCGGCAACATGGTGAACCCAGGCGGCAGCGCACCCAGAACAGGAACATTGCGGCCGTGGAAAAACATCCCGGAAAACTCAATCTTCTGAAATGGCCGGAAAAACCAATCCACGGAGTAAACGTCGGAAGGAAGCGAGACGTCACCCAGATGGTTGCGGTTATAGTGAATTCCGCCGGCAATTTCGAGGCGCCCCGTTTCGCCCCAGCGCTGCCAGAACCCAAGCCGCCCTTCGACGCCGGGTCGAGACCCTTCCACTTGGTAACTTTCCGGGGAAGCGGGCATGACATTGGGATTACTGGTTTGAAAAACGCCTGCCTGAACGCGCAATCCACTGTCTTGAGACAGCGAGAATCTTTGCTCGATCCGAATCTGAGGCTGCCACAGCCAGGGATTGCCCGCGCCCGTAAGCGGCGAATAACCGACCTGTGCGAGTGAATCCGGATCGCGTGGAGAAATGATGGGTTTGTCCTGCCCGAACATGATGCTGGTGTTGGTCCAATCCAGGTTGATGGACGCAGTCCTGATTCGCAGCAAATGACCAATCGACGCCGTGGACCCTCCGAAGAAGTCCATATATAAAGAGCCACTGATTTTTCCGCCGTCGAAAATCTGAGGGCCGTTATACAGTAACCCGATCGTGGTCTGCGAGAGCGTAGCGCCGCCGGTGGAGTCAGCGCTTCCGAGAGAGGCTGCCGGCGGATTGTTGGCGCCGCCGTTGTACTGTCCATTCAGGTATGCGTTGAATAACACCATACCGGTAAGCCGGAGCGGGAATTTTTGGGACGATTCCACTTTGGTTTGGTTGAGTTCGTCGATGCGGGCGCGTTCGACGGCTTGCGTCTCTTCGGGTGATGGTTCTGTCGCGGGGGCTTGATCGCTGTTACGCTCCCTTCCGGTCGCGGCTCGGTTTGGGGGTTGGCCGTCGGTAGGTGGAGTTGGCGCGTTAGCCGCTTGTGCAACGGGCGCGTGCAACGCGGCGAGTTCCTTGCGGAGGGCGCGTAGCTCCTCAGTCAGGGCCTCATTGTCTTTCTCCAGCCGCTCCAGCCGGGTGAGGACTTCGCGCATTTCCGGGGTATTCTGCGCGCCTGCCGTTGCGGCGCCTCCAAACAAAAATAAGGTAGTCAGCAACGTCCGGTAAGAATGCCTAGCTGTGTGGAGTATCATCGCTCAAAAGCTGCTCCAGTTTCTCCCGCACCCGAGCGGGTGAGTAGGGTTTCATAAAGACTGCGTTCGCGCCACGCAGGCGCGCTTGCTCCGGCGCGTCAACATCGGTGCAGCCGGTGATCACAATAATAGGCACGCCGCGATGCACCTGATGCGATCGCACCCGTTCCATCAACTCGTACCCGTCCATGCCGGGCATGTGGATATCGGTAACAATGGCGCGGAAGGCCTCGCGTTGTTTCTCCAGCAGCTCCCAGGCTTCATCGCCGCTGGACGCCGTGACCACGTTCAGACCGCCGATGGAGCTCAGAATGATCTCCAGTATGGAAGAGCACGTTTCGGCGTCTTCCACGATCAAGACGGTCCTTGGCGTCATGGTACAAACCGATATCCCACACCATGTACGGTGAGGAAGTGGCGCGGAGTGTTCACATCGGATTCCAGTTTCTGGCGTAGACGGACCACGTGCGCATCCACGGTGCGCGTATTGGGAAAGGATTCGTAGCCCCATACCGAATTGAGGATCATATCGCGCGTGAGCGGCCGGTCCGGGTTCTGCAAAAAGTAACTCAGAAGGTTGTATTCGGCCGGAGTCATCTTGAGAGGTTCGCCGCGCCGGGTGACAATGCGACGTTCGAAATCGACCGCGATGGCCCCGAATTGCGCGATTTTGCGCGCTTCCGGCGATGTGCGCCGCAACACGGCGCGGATTCTGGCCAGCAGCTCACGCGCGCCGAACGGCTTCACGATGTAATCGTCGGCGCCGATTTCCAAAAGCAGGACCTTGTCCACTTCCTCGCCCACCGCGCTGAGCACGATGATGGGGGTTTTGAAACTGGCCGCGCGCAACTGCTTGCAGATCTCGATACCGCTCATACCCGGCAAACGCAGGTCCACGATCATCAGGTCGGGCTTCACTGCGAGCGCCCGCTCAAAGCCGGTTTTGCCGTCAGAAACCAGGATAGGGGTGAATCCTTCCTGCTCCAGCATGATGCCTATGGTATCGCGCAGGCTTTCGTCATCGTCGATTACAAGAATGTTTGGCATGAAACTTTCGTCTACTCTCAAATGCTAACGCGGAGAGGGCCCGGAATGGGCCCGTTGTGGCCCGCTTTCCAACTTGTAATTCCGTTTTTTACCAAAGATTTACAACTCGGCAACGACTCTATTGCAGAATCGCCGCAAGATGGTCATCAAGACAGGAGTTTCGTGTGATTCCGTGCATTGCTCCAAACAGTAAGACGACGCCCCAGGATGCCGCGGGAGAAGTTCTGAAAAGACGGAGCATCGGACCCTACATCCTGACCGAGAATCTATATTCGGACACGGTGCTGCTTGCTAAGCATGCCCACCGACATGCCTTCCTGACTTTTGTGATCGAGGGGACATTCCGGGAGCGTTGCGGGGCGAGAAGTATTGTCTGCCGGCCAGGTGCGCTTCGGTTTCTTCCGGCGGGTGAAGTTCACGAGAACGAATTCGAATCGCGAGTGAGATGCTTGCACGTGTGGATCGATGCGGCCGTACTGGACGGGCTGGACCGGCGTTCGGTGGTGCCGCGCAGGCCCGCCGAGATCAGCGGACTGGGCGCTACTTGGCTTGCCAACAGGCTGTACGCGGAATTTTCTCGAGAAGACACGGCCTCAGGCATTGCGGTGGAAGGGCTGATACTCGAGATTCTGGCTGAAATCGCCCGCTCGGAGAGCAAGCCCGACCCTGCGTTGATTCCGCGCTGGCTGAAACGTGCGACTGAAATTGTCGAGGCGCGGTTTCTGGAAAGGCTCAGCCTGGCCGAGATCGCATCCGAGGTCGGCGTGCACTACGTCCATCTTTCCCGGCAGTTTCACAAGTACAACCGCGTCACGGTGGGCGAGCTCATTCGGAAACGGCGGATTCAGTATGCGTCGCACCTGTTGGCTCATTCCGCGACGCCGCTGGCTGAGATTGCCCTGGTCTGTGGATTCTCCGATCAAAGCCATCTCTCGTTTTTATTCAAGCGTTATATGGGAATGAGTCCGTCGAAGTTTCGGGGATTGGCGGGGCATGTTGGGGAAGAGCAGGCGGTGGGCGAGACATGGCGGGGGAACGGGCAGGGCCGCTTGAAGGTGCTGGTTGGGCCGGTTGCGGTGGAGTAGATTATTTGGAAGTTTAACGGCGTCGGCATGAGTGCCGGCGCGGCACGCTGAGAGCGTGCGCCACAATTAGACCAGGCGGGTTCGAATGTTGATTTCGGAGACTAGGGTGCGATGGACCGGGCACTTGTTTGCGATTTCTAGGAGCTTTGAGCGCTGTTCTGCGGAGAGTGTTCCACGTAATTCAATGTCCAGCTCGATGCGATCGAGCATGCCTTCCTTGGTTTCACACTCGGCGCAATCGACCGCGTGTATCCGCGAGTTCCGTAGCCGCACCGTGACGCTTTCAAGCGGCCACGCCTTGCGCCGCGCATACATTCCGAGCGTCATCGAGGTGCACGAACCGAGGGCGGACAAAATCAGATCGTAAGGTGACGGCCCGGAATCCGTACCACCGGCTTGGACGGGCTCGTCGGACGAAAGACGGTGCGATCCGACGGTGATTTCCTGGGCAAATCCGGCGGCGCTGCCGTGAACTACAACTTCGCCCATCAGCTTTCCACCTCGCCGGGGGAAAGGTCGTCGACGTAACACCATATCCAACGCTCACCGGGCTCGATGGACCGGATTAAAGGATGTCGAACGGCATGAAAATGCTTGGTGGCGTGTTTATTTTTGGAGGAATCGCAGCAGCCGACATGGCCGCAGATCAAGCACAAGCGCAGGTGCACCCAGCGGTCGCCCATTTCGACGCATTCGGGGCAGACGTGCGTACCGGTGGTGGTGATTTTCACTTCGTCCAGGTGTTTACACTGTTTAGACATTTATCCTCTTTCGAGCGACGCCCGGTCCCATTTTGCTAAGTCCGCCCCTGCCGCATATGTGCTTTCCAGGAATTCCATCAACATTGTTTTCGGAGACTCGGCGCGGCGGACATCATCGTACATCAGGAAGAACTCCGACATTCCACTATGATAGAACGCTGCTTCTGGTTGTACGCGAGCTGTCTTGAAACCGGATGGCTCCGGCGCAGCGTACGCATAGAATGCGGGGCCTTTTATTTCGCCTCCGCCGGGCCAGAAACCTGCGCTGATTACTTCGTGGGAATAAGCTTCGCGCGTTATGGGATCGGCGCCGGGACGTTCAGGAGCACGCCGTCCGGAAAAGCGCGTTACCGCCAGGTCGAAGCTGCCGAAGAAAAAATGGACTGGGCTGCACTTACCGATGAAGCGGCCGCGAAACTCTTTGAACACACAATCGACTGTTACCAGGATGCGCCAGAATGTGTGCGCAGACTCCGGATCGTAAGACTTGTGCGTGAAGTCTTCAGCAAAAGGAATGGGATTGGCAACTTCATCGGGCGCGGCATGAATCTTGACATTGATGTCCAGAGCGTGAAGTGAGTCCATGAGCTCTTGATAGAACTGCGCGACGGTTTTTGGCGCAAGGTCTATCTGTTTGGCCGGCCCTTCCGAGGTCAGGATGTCGAGCGTGTGATCGATGAAATCGAAACTGATCTCAAAAGTTCGCGTGCCATAGGGAATGGGCGAGGTACTGAGCCCGCGGGAGGTCACATAGAGCGTTACATTCCACCAGTGATTGACCAGTGGGGTGAGTGTCTTGCGGATCTTGCCGACGATCTGAGTCCACATGTGCAATGTGTCGTAGGTGTCCTGCCAGGCTTCAAGGGGCAGGGCCGGCCAAGCGTCGATGATCTCAGGCATTCCGTTCTGATTTTACACGACGGAATTAATGGAAGGGAAACGTGAGCGCCAGTTCATTCAAATCGATACCGGAGACGGTGATTGGACCATCGGGAGTTAGCTCGATCTCATAGTCTCCTTCCTGGGGAATCACGTCAGGCAGCCGGCCTTCGGCCAGTGCGCGAAGAACCGGCAATGGGTCGGCTGAGAAGCGAACGACTCGTGGCTGGCCGTCGCAGAGCGTCAGCACTGCAGCGCGCTCGAACTCAAGAACCTTCTGAAACCAAGGGACCCGCAAATTCTTCGATGTTAGAAACGAGAAGAATCCATCGGCTTCGGAGCCGGCGTATTGCCGGGGCGGGAACTTGGACCAATAATCCTGAAGGATGGCTCGAAACACATCCGGGGTTAGGGCAAGCATGAGAAGCCGCGACGTGAGACGGTAAACTGCTACGACCATGGAAGCGCGAAATTCGTGGATCAGTTCTCTGACCAGCGGTACGCCGGGATCTTCCGCGATCGACTTTTCGAGAGGCGTGGACGGCGTTCGCCCGATGACCATTCTCGCGAGGCTCAGCTCCCATTCCTCGACTGTGGGGCCGGAGTTGGTATAAGTGCCGGGCTGAAGAACTCCTTGGCAGGCGGAAGCGCCTGCCCCACGCAGATCCCAGAGCGAGTGTAGATTTTCAAGCTGCCTTTGTACTCCAGCGATTCCAAAAGACGGCAAGAAGGACGAGAAGATCTCAAACACTATCGCCTTCAAGTTCGGTAGATGAGGAACAATCTCGCGGCAGATTTCGAACAGTGGTTCCGGTATGGCGCCCGAGTGAGCATCCAGCCAGAATCCATTCAGCTCAAAGCCGCCGGCGAGATGAATCTCCCAGACATCCTCAAGCGGAATGTGAGAGAGAAACGTTTCGATGGACTGGCGGCCATTGAGCTGATTGCAATAGATGTTGTGTAGGTCGAGCAGGATGCCGCAGCCGGCCGATTGCACAAGTTCGGTTAGGAATTCGCAATCGGGGATTTCATCGCTGCGAGGTTTGAAGTAATTCACTCCTGTCTCGATGGCCAGCGGTACGCCGAGCGCAGTTCGCAGCCGTTCAATCGACTGTTTGTAAGTCTTAATGCCTGAAGCTGTCTGCCGGGGAGGAAGGAAGAAACCGGTGAAGAAATCCGGAGTGAGATTGAAGGCTAAATGCTCGCTCGCAAAGGGAGCGTCCAGTTTGCGGATGGCTTGCTGCAAGAGCGGAAGCTGAATTTCCAGTGCGTCGACGCTTCCGCCAACGGGTGTGCCTATACTGTGAATGAGTTTCCGGCCAGGAAGGCTAGCAAGATGTTCGTCGACATCGGAGCGAGCTTCGATGACACCGTGCCTTGCTGGGTTTTCGATCCAGGTAGTTTGCGGCTCTATTTCGACGACATCGATGAGTCCCGTGTTCGCGGCGAGCAGAGGCTCGAGGCCGGATGAATAAATCACACCGACCCCAAGCTCAGGTAGGCTACTCGGAGAGCGTTCCACCGTATTGCTGCACTTGTTGGGCCGGGTCGACTCCGAGCAAGATCACTTCATTGACGTAATCAATGTCGAAACCGGAGTGGCAAGCGAGACAACCAAGCCGGCCATTGACGTTGTCTATGGCCTTATAGACCTGCTCGATGTTATAGGCAGTTTTACCTTGAAATCCGACCACTACCTTCCATGGAACGGGGTCAGGATTTGCTCTGATCCACGGCGAAGGTTGCGGATTGGCAACGAGTGTTCCTTTCTGGTCTACGCTTAGGTCGCGCTCCTGCAAGAAGTGGCAGTCCAAACCAGAAAAGCACGTGCGGCAGCCGATTCGATCCACGACAGACGCAATGGTCTTCTTTAACACATCTGCGTTGTAAGCGACGCTGGCCGGCAAGGTGATACGAATGGGACCGCGAGATCTAACTTGGGAAGGGGGAGTTGAAGCCATAACGAAATCTCCATTTTCTACTGAACAGTAGGTTGAACCACACAGAGACGGGTTCGGCGGGTGCTAAATCCGAAATCTGCAAAAAACTGGAGCGAGTATATCAGTAATAAGAACCGGATGCAATGGTTTTTATTTCGTTTTGTCGCAGCAAAATGATAATGT